>CAKTBG010000011.1 GCA_934533135.1 uncultured Faecalibacterium sp. | reverse complement strand
TCTGCCCAGTCCTTGCCGTACTTGGACTCGAGGTAGAAGACCATCAGGATCATACGGTCGTATGCGCCCAGGTGCAGGGGATAGTAGTCATCGCCCAGCTTCTCCTGGAAGGTCTTGCCAGCGTTCATCAGGTCGTCCAGAGTCTTGGGGCACTCAGTGATGCCAGCCTTGTTGAAGGTGGTCATGTTCCAGAAGAAGATACGGCCGGTCATGGAGACAGGCACGCACTGCTGGGAGTTGGCCACGTTGCAGGCGGTCAGCTTTGCGTCATCCCACTGGGTCAGATCCAGATAATCGGAAACGCTGTTCAGGTCGAGGAAGGTCTGTGCATTTGCAGAGTAGTTGTACAGCCAGTTCCAGTTGATCTGGCAGACATCCTCAGCAACGCCGCCTGCAAACTTGGTGGACATGGTGTCCTCCCAGCCGGACCATGCAGCGAAGGTGGGGTTGACGGTGATGTTGCTGTGCTCGGTCTGGAACTCCTTGATGGCTTCCTGATAAGCGTTGTGACGGGACTCACCGCCCCACCAGCTCATGGTCAGGGTGACGGGATCGGTGGAAGGGCCAGCGACGGACGCAGCTGCAGAGGAAGCAGCTGCGGAGCTGGAAGCAGCACCGTTGCTGCCGCCGCAGGCGGCCAGCAGACCAGCAGCACCGACAACGCCGGTAGCCTTCAGGAAGTTGCGACGAGAAATTGCCTTGCTCATTTTTGTTCTCCTCCTAATATAGAAAACACATCGTGCGAACGAGCCCTTCTGCACAGGACTCGTTGTATACAATTATGATAACAAAACCCCAACGAAAAAGAAAGATGAAAATTGAAGTCTGCGAGACAAAAAACGTACAAATTTTGTCATACTGCTTCGGAATGTTTTGACGTCATTGCCATAATGAATAAACTTGAGCCAAAAAACTGTGCAACTTGTATACTTCAACACTTTGCATAGAAAAATAGGGGTCGAATTGGGCTGGAACACCCATTTTGTAACAAATTCGTTACCAATACAGAACAAATGCAGACACGTTGTATACAATAAAAAATGCGATAACAGAAACTTTGGAAGATAAACTGATATATCAATAGAGCAAAATACGCTCGAAATGACCCTTTTGGATCTGGATTGATATATCAATACCTGCCCGACCCGCCCGGAAAGACCCGACGGCACAAAAAAACGCTCCCGAAGGAGCGGTTGAGGCGGTAGAGTGTTATTGGGCCGAAAGAGGGGGCTGGGCGGCGTTCCGCTTTGCGTAAAACGCCCGCTTTGCCCGGAAATAGCACTGCGGGCACATACTGACGTACTGCACATCGTTTTCGAGGTCAATGGCGACCTGCTCGCCCTCAAAGACGAATTCGCCATTGACCTTGCGGCAGTTGCAGATGGCCTTGCGGCCGCAGGTGCAGATCGTTTTCATCTCCTCGATGGTGTGCGCCAGCTCCAGCAGGCGGGTGGAGCCGGGGAAGCCCTTGAGGGAGAAATCGGCCCGCAGGCCGTAGCAGATGACCGGGATGTTCAGATCGACGGTGACCATGAACAGCTGCTCGGCCTGCTCCGGGGTAAAGAACTGGCTTTCGTCGCAGAGGACGCAGGCCAGCGGCTGCCCCACCGCGTTGGCGGCGCGGACGGCCTCGAACACATCCAGTGCAGGCGGGATCAGCAGGTCGGCCTTGCGCCGGACCCCCAAGCGGCTGACCAGTTCGCCGCCGCCTTTGGTATCGACCTGCGGCTTCAGGATCAGCACCCGCATCCCCTGTTCTTCGTAGTTGTGTGCGACCTGCATCAGGGCGGTGCTCTTGCCGCTGTTCATCGCGCCGTAACGGAAATATAGTTTTGCCATGGAGAAAACGACTCCTTAATTATATTGTTGGATCAGTCCTGATTGCGCAGCCGGTAGCCAAGGCTCATCAGGCTGTCGCCCAAGTGGACATTCTCCACCACAACGTCGGGGTAGGGCACCGACAGGTCGTAATGGGAGAAGTTCCAGTAGCCCTTGATCCCCAGATTGACCAGCCGGCCGCTGATCTCCTCGGCACCGCTGCGGGGCACGCAGAGGACGGCGACTTCGGGGTGATGCTCGGCGCAGAACTCCTCCAGCTGGTCGATGTGGAGGATCTGGATGCCGTTGATCTCCTTGCCCACTTCGTCCGGGGCGTTGTCGAAGGCGGCGATCAGCTTGTAGCCGTTGGTGTCGGTGGTGATGAACCGGCTGACGGCTTTTCCCAGACGGCCGCAGCCGATCAGGATGGTGGGCAGGCGGTCGCCGTTGCCGAAGAGCAGGGTCTCGAGGATGGAGAGCAGGTTCTCCACCGAGTAGCCGATGCCCTGCCGCCCGTTTACATCGCCGATGCAGTTGAAATCCTGCCGCACCTGCGAGGCGGTGGTGCCCATCTGGGCGGCCAGCTCCCGGGAGGAGATGCTGGTGATGCCATCGTTTTTCAGGGTGCGGAGGTAGCGGTAATATTTCGGAAGCCGTTTGATGACCGGAAGAGAGGTTTTGCCGGATGCGTTCATAGAGGTGATCTCCTTTCTGTGAAAAAGGTGCCGGTTCCCCCCTAAGTTGCAAGACAGACCGGCAGATGCGATAAAAATGGAACAATACTGATACATATTTGTCAATCTTTTTCATTTACATAAAGTATACCGCATCATGACGGAATGTCAAATACTCTGCATAAATTTTTTTCATTAAGAAAAGAATCTTAGCCGCCGTATAACCGCTCCCTCGGATGGAAAGGCTATCCGGGAGGAAAAGGAGGCGGAACGGATGGAAAATCGACCCGACGAGACCCTTGTGGACCAGCAGCGGCTGGAGAAAGAGCAGATCGAAGATCTGGGCAGCGTCTATCGCACCCGCGGGAGGCACGCCATCCACTGCCTGACGGTCGTGGGGCAGATCGAAGGCCATGTGGAAGCTCCGCAGGGGCAGAAGACCACCAAGTACGAGCACGTCATCCCCCAGCTGGTGGCGGTGCAGGAGGATCCGGGCATTGAGGGGCTGCTGGTGATCCTGAACACCGTGGGCGGCGATGTGGAGGCAGGGCTGGCACTGGCCGAGCTGATCGCCAGCGTTGCAAAGCCCAGTGCGACGCTGGTGCTGGGCGGGGGGCACTCCATCGGCATCCCGCTGGCCGTCAGTGCCCGGCGGAGCTTCATCGTGCCCACGGCCACCATGACCATCCACCCGGTGCGCCACTCCGGGATGATCCTTGGGGTGCCCCAGACCATGCGCTGGTTCGAGCAGATGCAGGAGCGGATCACCGGCTTTGTCGCGTCGCACAGCGGCATCCCGGAAAAACGCTACACCGAGCTGATGCTCCGCACCGGCGAGCTGGTGATGGATGTGGGAACGGTCCTCGACGGACGCCGTGCCGTGCGCGAAAAACTCATCGACCAACTGGGCGGCGTCTCGGACGCGCTGGAATGGCTGTATGGGGAGATCGAAAACGGGTAGCGTCCTTGCCCTTTCAGGCCGCTATGCGTCCAGTTTGTCCTCCCTCTGCCGCTAAACGCCACATCTCCCTCCGGCCGAAGGGAGTCTTTCAGAAGAGCCAAGTCTTGCCTCTCCCTTCGGGAGAGGTGGCATTGCGAAGCAATGACGGAGAGGGCGAGGATGCTGACAAAGAGAACGCGTGGACGGAGAGGGCAAGGATGCGGACAAAGAGGATGTCGCGTCCTGAGAGGGCAATTGCCATTTGACTTTTCTCGTGGTACAATAAAAGAATCAAAATTTATGCCAAGAGAAAGAAACAGGGTTTTAAGGGAAAATGGCAAATACGAAACGAAAAACAACTGCAAAACGCCGAACTGTCCGCCGGAAGAACCGGGCGCAGGATCGGATGCCGGCCGGCCTCGGCACGCTGTTCGCGGGGCTGCTTCTGCTGGTGCTGGCCTTTGTGCCGGGCGTCTCGGCGTGGAAGGTGCTGCACGATCTGCTGTTTGGGCTGTTCGGCTGCGGCAGCTTTGTGCTGGGGGCGGCGGTCTGCTATCTGGCGGTGCTCTACACCCGGGGCGAGGATCTGCTGCCCCGCATCCTGAAACTGGTGCTGGGGCTGCTCTTTGCCAGCGGAACGGTCATCGTCTTTTCCGACCTGCCGACCGATGTTCCGGCGGCGGCGATGATTGCGGCCTGCTACCAGAACGGCGTGAACGCCCTGCTGGGCGGCGGTGCGCTGGGGGCGGTGCTGGGCGGCAATCTGCTGCTGCTCTGCGGCAGACCGGCGGCGAATTGCATCATGGTGGTGCTGGCTCTTTGCGCCAGCCTGTACATTTTTGACATCACCCCGGCAGAGCTGTGGCAGTGGCTCTGCGATGTGGGCGGCGGCGTCCACGAAAAGGGCGTGGCGGTCTACGAACAGAACGCCGCCCGCCGCGCCGAGCGTCTGGCCGCGAAGCAGGCCGAACAGGAAGCCGACGCCGCGTATGACGCTGCGTACGACGCATACGAGGACGATCTCGACGAGTACCCCGATGACGAAGACGACTGCGGAGATGACGCGGCTGCAGGAGCGGCGATGCCCTCCTTTAAAATGGGTCTGCCCAACTGGATGAGCGGCGTGCTGCGCTGGGGGCATCAGGTCACCAAAGAATTTGAAGCCGCCGATCCCGCACCGCAGGATGTGACGCCGCCCATGCCGGAGCCGGAAGCACCGGCGTTTGAACCGGTGCAGGTACACACCCCTTCGCCGCGCGCCTCCTTTGATATCGACCTCGGACCGGAGCAGACCCATCTGCAAAGCGGCGGCAGCGAGCCCATCGAACCCATCATTCTGGGGCCGGGCGGTACCTTCGGAGCCGACCCGCTGTCTCAGCGCGGGGCACCCCGTGCCATCGTGAAGCCCATTGTGCCCGATGCCGTGGAGACGGCAGCGGAGGACTTCTTCCGTGTGCCGGACCCGGAACCCGCTGCATCGGGGGAGGCACCGCTCCATACGCCGCTGGGAGGTTTTGCAGCGGCCGATCCGCAGCCGATGCAGACGACGGTTCCGGCCGATCCTGCAGAGCAGCACCCGGTCACGCCGATCGGTGCGGAAAGCGTCCTTTCCCCAGCAGTGCCCCCGCGGGTCAGCGCGGAAAACGCCGTCGCCATGCGGACCGAGCCGGACGAGGACGGCTGGATCCGCATCACCTCGGAGCCGGTGGAGGAAAAAGACCTCAATACGCTGGTGGCTGCAGCCATGGAAAAGCCTGCGGTCTCGGAGCAGGCGGCCGCTGCAGCACCGACCGAGGAGGCCGAGCCGGTGGATGTCTACCAGTATCAGTATCCCTCCATCGAGCTGTTTGAAGAGGCACCGGAGGAGAACGATACCGGCGCACAGGACGAGCTGAAAGCCAATGCGCAGAAGCTGGTGGATACACTGGAAAGCTTCGGCGTCCGCACCCGGGTCCTGGACATCTCCCGCGGCCCGTCGGTCACCCGGTACGAGGTCCAGCCCATGGCCGGTGTCAAGATCAGCCGGATCACCTCGCTGGCCGACGATATCGCGCTGAATCTGGCGGTGGCCGATGTCCGTATGGAGGCTCCCATCCCGGGCAAGCCTGCCGTCGGCATCGAGGTGCCGAACCACAAGAAAACGCCGGTCTATATCCGCAGCGTGTTCGAGAGCCAGAGCTTTTTGCGGATGACCTCGCCCATGGGCATTGCCCTCGGCAAGGACATCGCAGGCGTGGCGCAGGTGGCCGACCTGTGCAAGATGCCGCATCTGCTGATCGCGGGCAGCACCGGCAGCGGCAAATCGGTCTGCGTCAACAGCATCATCATGAGCCTGCTCTTCCGCTCCAGCCCCGAGGATGTCAAGCTGATGCTCATCGACCCCAAGGTGGTCGAGCTGGCTGAGTACAACGGCATCCCCCACCTGCTGATGCCGGTCATCACCGAGCCGCGGAAAGCCGCCGGTGCGCTGGGCTCGGCGGTGCAGGAGATGGAGCGGCGGTATCACCTCTTTGCAGAGAACAACGTCCGCGACATCAAGTCCTTCAATAAGCTGGCGGCTGCCGACCCGATGCTGGAAAAAATGCCCTACATCGCCATCATCATCGACGAGCTGGCCGACCTGATGATGGTCGTCGGCAAGGATGTGGAGGATTCCATCTGCCGCATCGCCCAGAAAGCCCGCGCCGCCGGAATGCACCTGATCGTGGCCACCCAGCGTCCCAGCGTGGACGTCATCACCGGCCTGATCAAAGCCAACATCCCCAGCCGCATTGCCTTTGCGGTGTCCAGTCAGGTGGACAGCCGCACCATCTTGGATGGTGCCGGTGCCGAAAAGCTGCTGGGTATGGGCGATATGCTCTTCATGCCCGTGGGTGCGCCGAAGCCCATCCGCATTCAGGGCACCTTCGTGCGGGATGAAGAGATCAGCCGGGTGCTGGATTTCATCAAGAAGAGTGCGACGGTCCAGTACGACGAGGCCATGATCGAAGCCATGGAAAAGCACGCCATTCAGGATGGCAAGAAGGGGAGCAGCAGCGCGGATGCCGACGAGGAATCCGGCAGCGACCCGATGTTCAAACAGGCGGTCGAGGTGGTTATCGACGCAGGGCAGGCGTCCACCAGCCTGCTGCAGCGGCGGTGCAAGCTGGGCTATGCCCGCGCCGCCCGCATCATGGACGAGATGGAGGAAAAGGGGATCATCGGCCCCTACGAGGGTGCTAAGCCCCGCGCCGTCCTCATCAGCCGCCAGCAGTGGCTGGAGCTGAACCTCAATCAGCCGGAGGAATAAAAGGAGACACATGGAACAACAGATCTACACCGAATTTCTTCCCATCAGCCGGGCGGACATGGAGGCCCGGGGGTGGGAGCAGCTGGATTTTGTGGTGGTGGGCGGCGACGCCTATGTGGACCACCCCAGCTTTGGCACTGCCATCATCAGCCGCCTGCTGGAAGCAGAGGGCTACAAGGTCGGCGTGCTGGCGCAGCCCCGGTACACCGACTGCGAGGATTTCAAGCGGTTCGGCAAGCCGAAGTACGGCTTCTTCATCGGCGGCGGCAACGTGGACAGCATGGTCAGCCACTATTCCGTCGCCAAGATCCCCCGCGCCGAGGATGAATATTCGCCCGGCGGCAAGGCCGGTGCCCGGCCTGACCGGAGCGCGACCGTCTATACCCGGCTGGCAAAACAGGCCTACCCCGATCTGCCAGTGATCCTCGGCGGACTGGAGGCCTCCCTGCGCCGGTTCGCGCACTACGACTACTGGCTGGAGACGGTGCTTCCCAGCATTGCCGAGGACTCGGGCGCGGACCTCATCAGCTTTGGCATGGGCGAGCACCAGACCGTGGAGATCGCCCGGCGGCTGGCGGCGGGGGAACCGGCGGCGTCCATCACCGATGTGGACGGCACCTGCTATATGACCGATTTCGACCATCTGCCCGAGCGGTATGTCGAGTGTGCGGGCTACAAGAAGGTCGCTTCCGATAAGGTGGCCTACGCAAAAGCCTGCCGCATCCAGATGGACAATCAGGATGTGGTCAGCGGCCAGATCATCGTCCAGAAGCAGAGTGAAAAATACCTCGTCCAGAATATCCCGGCAAAGCCCCTTGTGCGCTGGGAGCTGGATCAGGTCTACGCGCTGCCCTACACCCGGCGGTATCACCCCATCTATGAGGCAATGGGCGGCGTACCGGCCATCCGGGAGGTGCAGTTCTCCATCATCCAGAACCGCGGCTGCTTCGGCGGCTGCAACTTCTGCGCCATCCAGCTCCATCAGGGCCGCCGGGTGACCAGCCGCAGTGCCGACAGCATCGTGGCCGAGGCCGAGCGGATGACCCACGAGCCGGATTTCAAGGGCTACATCCACGACATCGGCGGGCCGACTGCCAACTTCCGCTTCCCCTCCTGCCGAGAGCAGATGCTGCGCGGGATGTGCAGCGGCGGCAAGCACTGCCTTGCGCCGACCACCTGCTCCCATGTCATCGTGGATCACAGCGATTACCTGAAGATCCTGCGCCGCGTCCGGGAGCTGCCCGGCGTCAAGAAGGTCTTTATCCGCAGCGGCATCCGCTTCGATTACCTGATGGCCGACCCGGACGACACCTTCTTCAAGGAGCTGGTGGAGTATCACGTCTCCGGCCAGCTGAAAGTTGCGCCGGAGCACTGTGCCCCCAACACGCTGGCCTATATGGGCAAACCGCCCATCGAGACCTTCAACAAATTCAAGGACAAGTTCTATGAGCTGAGCAAGAAGGCCGGCAAAAAGCAGTATCTCGTGCCCTACCTGATGTCCAGTCACCCGGGCAGCACCCTGAAAGACGCCGTCTATCTGGCAGAGTATCTCTACAAGAACCACATGAGACCGGAGCAGGTGCAGGATTTCTACCCGACGCCCGGCACGGTCAGCACCTGTATGTTCTACACCGGCCTCGACCCCTATACCCTCAAGCCGGTGTTCGTCGAAAAGACTGCGGAGGGCAAGGCTCTCCAGCGCGCACTGCTGCAGTATTATGAGCCGCGCAACGCCGAAAAGGTGGTCAAAGCCCTGAAGATGACCCACCGGGAGGATCTGATCCCGCTGCTGGTGCCCGCCGAAGGGCGGCGCGCCGTCCAGCGTTCGGCACGCCGGGCCGAAGCCGCCGAGGTGACCATCCACAACGACGGCACCTACACCGTCCGCCCCCACCCGAAGGGCAAGCCTGCCGGAGACCGGCAGAGCGCAGGCCGCCAGCCCAGCCCGGGTGCGCGGTTTGCACCCCACGCTGCACCTGCGCGGAAAGCAGGCGCAAATCAAAAGAAAGAGACGCAGAAATCGTGGAACAGATCAAAAAAGAAAAAGTGACCCTTTGGCAGAAGACCGTCCGCCGCCTGACGGCACTGGCACTGGCCGCCGCCCTTGCACTGGGGCTTGCGGCCTGCGACGCAGGCGCAGTCATCCAGCCGCCCCAGAACAGCGGCGGCAGCATTGCAACGGCGCAGCCCGGTGACGGGCAGGCGTTCCAGATGCACTTCATCGACGTGGGGCAGGCGTTGAGCGTGCTGGTGGAATGCGACGGCCAGTTTATGCTGTACGACGGCGGCAATGTGGACGACGGCAGCCTGATCGTCTCCTATCTGCAGAATCAGGGCGTGGAGGAGCTGCAGTATGTGTTCTGCTCCCACGCCCACGAGGACCATGTGGGCGGTCTGGCTGCTGCGCTGGCCTACTTCCCGGCAAACCATGTGTACAGCCCGGTGACAGAAGCCGGCACCAAGTGCTTTCAGGACTTTGTCAAGTACACCCAGCAGCAGGGTCTGCAGGTGGAAGTTCCGGCCGTGGGCACGGTCTGGCCGCTGGGAAGCGCGACGGTGACGCTGCTTGGCCCGGTGAGGCAGTACGACGAGACCAACGATACGTCGCTGGTGCTGCGCATCGACTACGGCTCCACCAGCTTCCTGCTGACCGGCGACATGGAATCGGACGCCGAGCGCGACCTTGTGGAAAGCGGCGCAAACCTGAAAGCCGACGTCCTGCAGGTCGGCCACCACGGTTCCGGCACATCGTCCAGCTACATTTTCCTGAATGCCGTCCTGCCGGAAATGGGCGTCATCTCCTGCGGCGTCAACAACAAATACGGCCACCCCCACGAGGAGACCCTGAGCATCCTGCGGGATGCCGGTGTGGACGTTTACCGCACCGACTTGATGGGAACCATCACCATCGGCAGTGACGGCGCAAACTATACCGTTTCCAGCGAGCATTACGCCACCGACGCGGAGCTGAACCCCACCGACCCGGCGGCGTCCAGCACCGCGCAGCAGGCCTACATCGGCAATGTGAACTCCAAAAAGTTCCATCTGCCCACCTGCCCGAACCTCCCGGCAGAGAAGAACCAGATCCTCTTCTCCAGCTATGAGGAAGCCGTCGCCGCAGGCTATACCCCCTGCGCGACCTGTATCAAATAAGAAGCGGCAGACAGCAAAACGCCCTCGGCTCTCGATCGGAGCGGAGGGCGTTTTTGCTGTAAAACCTCAATTGCAGCCAAAGAATTCCTTGGCGATATCGGCGGTCTGCTTGGCGTCCTTGGCGTACCAGTCTGCACCGATCTTTTCGGCGTACTCGGGGGTCAGGACGGCACCGCCGACCACGATCTTGCAGTCCAGCTTCGCCTCATGCAGGGCGGCGATGGTCTCTTCCATGCTCTTGAGGGTGGTGGTCATCAGAGCCGACAGGCCGACGAGATGGACGTCCTTCTCCCGGACGGTGTGGACGACCGTTTCAATCGGCACATCCCGTCCGAGGTCGAGGACGTCGAAGCCATAGTTCTCGAGGATGACCCGGACGATGTTCTTGCCGATGTCGTGGACGTCGCCCTTGACGGTGGCGAGGACGATCCGCCCCTTGCTGGCTCCTTCGCCGCCGTTCTTGGCGATGGCGGTCTTGATCTCGTCGAAGGCACTCTGTGCGGCACTGGCGGCCTGCAGCAGCTGGGGCAGGAAGAGGGTGCCCTTCTCGTATTTTGCCCCCACGATGTCAAGGGCGGGGATCAACGCTTCGTCCACCAGCTCCAGCGGCTGCTTTTCTTCCAGCAAGGCTTTGGTGCGGGCGGCGGCTTCGCCTTTCAAGCCCTGTTCCACGGCTTTCATCAAGGGGGCGTAGGGGCCGGAAAGGGCGGCGTCTGCTTCCGGAGCGGCGGCTTGCTGTGCAACGGTAGCCTTCGCCAGCGCGGTGGAGGCCGGCACGCGGTTGGCGTACCGGGCGATGTATGCGGCACTCTGTTTGTCGCGGTTGGTCAGGACGTTAAAGGCGTAGACCGCCGCCATCATCTCTTCGCTGGAGGGGTTCATGATGGCGAGATCCAGCCCGGCATACATGGCCATGGTCAGGAAGGTGGTGTTCAGGTAGGGGCGGCAGGGCAGGCCGAAGCTGATGTTGGATACGCCGAGGATCGTCCGGACGCCCAGCTCCCGTTTGCAGGCGGCGAGGGCTTCCACCGTCGCCAGAACGTCGGCCTGCTGTGCGCTGGCCGTCAGGGTCAGGCAGTCGATGTAAATGTCCTCCTGCGGAATGCCTGCGTCCAGAGCGGCTTTTGTGATGCGTTTTGCGATCTCCACGCGGTCTGCCGCGCTGGACAGGATGCCCCGCTTGTCGATGGCAAGGCCGACGACCGCCGCGCCGTATTTTTTGCAGAGGGGGAGAATCTTGGCGAGCACTTCCGGTTCTCCGTTGACCGAGTTGACGATGGGCTTGCCGTTGTAGACCCGCAGACCCCGCTCGAGGGCGTCTGCGTGGGAGGAATCCAGCTGCAGCGGCAGGCTGACGACGCTCTGCAGGGCCTTGACCACCTGCTCCATCACGGCAGGCTCGTCCACGCCGGGGGCACCGACGTTGACATCCAGCACCTGCGCACCGGCCTCGACCTGACTGACCGCCTGCTCGAGGATGTAGTTCATGTCGCCTTCCCGCAGAGCCTGCTGGAAGCGTTTCTTGCCGGTGGGGTTGATCCGCTCCCCGACCACCGTGATGCCGTCTACGGTGAGAAAATTCACCTGCGTGCAGAGCACCGAGGGCAGGGTGTGGGCGGGGCGGCCCGGGGTGCAGTCGGCAAAGACGCCGTTGAGCAGCCGGATGAATTCGGGCGTGGTGCCGCAGCAGCCGCCCGCCGCAAACAGATGCAGGTCACGGTAAGGCTTCATCTGGAGGGCGTAGAGCTGCGGGGTGATGTCGTAGCCGCTGCCGTCGGCGCGGGGCAGACCGGCATTGGGTTTGACGAAGACCGGGAAATCGCCGGGCAGAGCCTCGGTCAGCCGCTTTGCCATGGGGAAGATCTCTTTGGGGCCGAGGGAACAGTTGATGCCCACCGCATCGGCACCGAGCCCCCGGGCGGTGACCGCAAAGCTTTCGACGGTGCAGCCGGTGAAGGCGCGTCCGCCTGCCTCAAAGCTCATGCTGGCCAGAACGGGCAGGGTGGAGTTCTCCTTGGCGGCCAGCAGCGCGGCCTTCAGCTCATACAGGTCGGTGAACGTCTCAAAGAAGATCAGATCGGCACCGGCGGCAACACCGGCCCGGACGATCCGGGCGTACTCGTTCAGCGCGTCCTCAAAGGCCAGCGTTCCGCTGGGCTCCAGCAGCTCTCCCAGCGGGCCGACGTCCAGCGCGGTCAGTGCGCCGTAGGGCGCACAGGCCCGCTTGCAGCAGCGGATGCCCGCCGCGATGATCTCTTCCAGCGTGTACTGGCTGTCCGCCAGTTTGTGCGCCGACGCACCAAAGGTATTGGCGTTGACGATCCGGCTGCCGGCCGCGGCGTACATCCCATGGATGCGTTCGATCAAAGCCGGATCTTCGATGTTCAGTTCCTCGGGGCGGGCACCCAGTTTCAGGCCGGATGCCTGCAGCATGGTGCCCATGCCGCCGTCCAGCAGGATGGTATGGGATTGGGTAAACAGTTCATTCGCTTGCACAGGTCTTTCCCCTCTTTCGATATTCGCAGCGGCTTTGCAGGACACAGTGCCCGCAGCCTGCCAGATGTCCCTTGACCGGATGATCGCTGACGCCCAGCAGAGCCGTGATGCTCTTGCGGGGAGTCATCAGGTTGGAGTCGGTCACGCAGATCCCGGCGCGGCGGGCGGTATCCAGCACCGCAGCGATCCGCGGCTGCACCGTGATGGGCCAGTCGCCGTAGCCCGGAGAAAACCGCCCGGTCAAATACTTTCCCTCTTTGGCCGCTTCCTGCCGGAGCTCTCCTTCGGCGCAGTCAGCGGCCTGCTCTGCCAGCGCAGAGCCCAGTGCATCCGACGCCACCGATGCGGCGATGTCGCCCACACCGGCACGGCGGATCTGCGCGTCCACGCCCGCGCCCAGCGTCACGGCCAGCAGAATGGCGCGGCTGCACCCTTCCAGATGCCGCATAACGTCCTCCCCCTGCAGAAGTCCTGCTTCGGTAAGCGCAGTCACGTCGGCTTCCAGCCAGACAGCCCGCGGCATGGCCGCCGCAAGGAGCGGCACCGCGCATTGTTCGAGAAGGCGCAGGGTGGCGGCATCTGCTTCGCCCCGGGTGCCAAAATACCGCGCTGCCTGCGCAAGGTCGATGGCCGCAGGTTTTTCCAGCACCAGCGGCCGGCTTGCTCCGATCGGCATGGCCGTTTCTCCCTTCTGTTTCGTGATGGGTTTAAGTATACCGCAGGCGGGGTGGGAAATCAATCCAAACCGATCCAATAGGAAAAAGGAAAGAGGCTTATCTTGCAAATGGAGCGGCAAACCCGTATAATAAAACGGAATATCACCAAGAAGAGGGAGCAGAAGGAACGGATGGATTGGAATCGGTTTACCTTTATAGATTTGTTTGCCGGGATCGGAGGCATCCGGCTGGGGTTTGAGTCCGTGGGCGGACGCTGTGTATTTTCGTCCGAGATCGACCCGGACGCCTGCAAGACATACGCAGCCAATTTTGGGGAGATCCCTTCTGGAGACATCACCCGGATCAAGGCAGGGGAGATCCCGGATTTTGATGTTCTTCTGGCAGGCTTCCCCTGTCAGGCATTTTCCATCATCGGCAAGCGGGAGGGCTTTGCCAACGAGACCTGCGGCACCCTGTTTTTTGAGATCGAACGGATCCTGAACGAAAAGCGGCCTCCGGCGTTCCTGCTCGAAAATGTCCGCAACCTGATGTCGCACGACGGCGGCAAGACCTTCGCCATCATGCGGGAGCATCTGACGGCGTTGGGCTACCATGTCCATGCCAAGGTGCTGAATGCACTGGATTTCGGCGTGCCCCAAAAGCGGGAGCGGATCCTCATCGTGGGGTTTCTGGACGATGTGCCCTTTCACTTCCCGGAGCCGATCCCGCCCGAACAACGGAAAACACTGTCGGATATCCTTGAAACGGACGTGGACGCGAAATACTACGTCAAAGACCGCATCCGGGAATCGCGTTTGGAGCGGCTGAAGGACAAAAACTACCCCAAACCGTATATTTCCCACGAGAACATGGCAGGCTCCATCACGCCGCATCCCTATTCCTCGGCGTTGCGAGCCGGTGCGTCGGCAAACTACATCCTCATCAACGACGAACGCCGCCCGACCGAGCGGGAAATGCTGCGGATACAGGGGTTTCCGGACAGCTACAGGATCGTGACCCCATACAGCAAGGTGAAGCATCAGTGCGGCAACTCGGTGGCTGTGCCGGTCATCCAAGCCGTAGCCCGGCAGATGCTGGACGCACTGAAACAACAGGAAGTACAAAAGGAGGAAAACCATGCCCACGCCAATGCCGACAAGAGCAGAAGCCCGGAAGAGCCTTGACGCTGTGATCCGGAAATCGAGGGCACATTGGTATAAACCGATCCAGATCGCGGAGATCCTGTACCACGACCGGGTATACCACGATGTGGATCTGAACGATCTGGAGACCTACCGCAATCGGAGCAAAAAATGGCGGAATGATGTCAGCCGACCGCTTCTGGGCAGGATCTGCACCAGCAGCGCGCGGTTTCAGGACAATTTGTTTGAGGAGAATGCGATCCCGCCGCAGGTGATCGCCGTGCTGGGCGAAGAAAACCGGCGAACGCAGGGAGCGGTGGAAGCATACATCTATCGGCAGTTCAACACCAAGCACGATCAGATGGCCGAGGCGTTGCATGTCTGCCAGACGGCCACGCCGGAAAACTTCGATGTGAAAGCGTTCATTGACTCGTTCTGGCAGGAGCCGGGTCTGAAACGCAGCCTTGACAAAATTTATGAGATCGTGGTCTACGCGCTGTTCTCGGCGTTGGTCGAGGAGATGCAGCTGCAGGTCACCGTCTCTGTGACCAAAGAAAAAATCGGCATTCTGACGGCGTTTTCGGCATTTGCCCGGAAAGTCATGTGTCTGGAACCGACAAAGCTGACCCACACGGAACAGGCGAAAGTGTTTCGCGTCGGGGTAACCAATGCAGCCGACCGGGGGCTGGATATGTATTCCAACTGGGGGCCGGCCATCCAGATCAAACATCTGAGTCTGGACGTAGAGCTGGCGCAGAACATTGTGCAGAGCATTTCCAGCGACCGGATCGTGATCGTTTGCAAGGAGGCCGAGCGGGATATCATCCTGTCGCTTCTGACCCAGATCGGCTGGAAAAGCCGCATCCAGAGCATCGTGACCGAAAACGAGCTGGTGGCATGGTACGAAAAAGCCCTGCGCGGCGGCGTGTCCGAGGCACTGGGGGAAACGCTGCTGCGCAAGCTGCGGCAGGAGATCACACTGGAATTTCCGTCGGTGGGCGAGCTGCCCGACCTGCTGCGGGAGCGGCACTACGAGGAGATCCGGGACGCTTACTGGGTCTGAGCGGGTGCGGCTGCCAAGTGTGAAAAAACACCATGGTTTATTTGCAATTTGTTCAAAATGAACACAAAGAAACTCCATTTTTATCCGGTACAATAAGGGTGCAGTCGGGAAGGAAACAAAAAAGTTCCGAAAACCGACCAAATGCAGGCGCGATCCAAGCAATGAAAGCTTCGGCCGGGGCCGGAAGCTTCCCTTTAAAAAACACTGTTCCCTGCCGATGCGAGGCAATAGCCCGACAGCGAACAGACTACCAAAACCCTCCTGACAGCCGCAAATGTTTGGAGTTCTCATATACAGGCAGCACCGCTTTCTCCTCCTTTCCACGGTGCTGCCTGTTTTTGTTTTGCAGATAAAAAAAACCTCTCCGTCGAGCTTACGCTCGCCAGCTCTCCCATTCGGGGAGGCGGCAATGCGAAGCATGGACGGAGAGGTTTGTTTTTGGCGGAAAACGCTTTACCGGCAGTCCCGCAGACGTTCGGGCGGCAGCAATTGAGACAGGAACGCCCACGCTGCGTCGATGGAGTCGTTGAGCAGATAGGCCTGATTCTGCTGGACGTAGAGGTAAAGGGCACCCGGCACCCGGTAGACGATGTAAAGGTTCTGCCACGGATACTGGTGGGTCGGCGCGGCTTTGTCCTGCCCGCCCGCCATCCAGACCGACAGCCCTTCGTCATCCAGCAGAAGGCGGTAGAAGGGTTTGGGCTGGGAGAGCCCCATCTTTTTGATCTGGAGGCTCAGATTGTGGAAAAAGGTCCAGAAGTAGACGGTCGGCACCCCCAGCGCGACGACGGCCAGAACCACCGTCAGCAGGGCGGCACCCTCCCGCTGGCCGACCTGCGACAGGCAGATGCCCGCAAAGACCAGCAGGATGACCGTGAACAGCATCGGCCGATGCCAGCGTTTGTGGTGGCGCAGCAGGTCGAATGCGGCGAAATCGTGGAAGGACTGTGCATCCATTTGCACCGAAACGGAGATGGGCTGAGACATAAAAGAACCCCCTTTTTAGGCATAGTACCATATTTATACCAAACAATCAAGGAAAAACTTGCGCAAATGCCATAAAACGTGGTAGAATAAGACGATTTGAAGTGAAATGCGCGTTTTGCAAGGCGTTTGGAACAAAGGGGGGGCAATGCGGTGCGGTGGCACATGACCTTGAAGGAGCGGATGGTGCTCTGTCTGGCGGCATTCTTTCTGGCACTGTTTGCGCAGATCTACCTGAGCTTCTACCAGTCCAATACCGTGCTTCGGGAGCTGGACGACCAGATGGGCAACTTCAACGCCATCAGCCGGTTTCAGAACGGTGTGGAGCAGAGTCTGAACGCGCTGGATGCGTACCGGTGGGAATACGGCGATACGGACGAACTGCTGCAGGAGCTGCACGGGGCGTTTTCCACCATGAACGCATGGCTCTGGCGGATCAACGGCGATCTGGATACGGTCAGCGAGAAGCAATACCTGCTCTACAGTGCGGTCTGCACCACCTTTGACAGCTACACGGCTCTGATCCAGCAGCTGGAAACGGCCGTCCAGACCGGCGGCGACCCGCAGGCGGCGCAGCTCTATTACAATCAGGTGGCTCCCTGCGGAAATTATCTCCGTCAGTACGCCCAGCAGCTGCTCAACACGGCCATTTCCGATGCGCAGGAGACCTACACCCGGGTGTCGGAGCTGAGCAACCGGGTCAAATGGATCCAGACGGTGGTGGTCGGGCTCTGCCTGCTGCTGGGCTGCGTGATGGCGTTGTCGGTGCTGCGGCTGCTGACCCCGGTGCAGCAGCTGATCGGTGCGTCGCAGGCCATTGCACGGCGGGCGTTTGATACCCCGGACGTTCCGGTGCCCCATCAGGATGAGATGGGGCAGCTGGCCGAGGCGTTCAACCACATGAAGCACTCGATGGCCGAACAGGTGAACACCCTGCGGGAGAAAAACGAGATCGAGCGGGAGCTGCACCGACAGAAAACGCAGGCACTGGAGCTGCAGAACCGGATGGAGCGGAGCCGGTTGCAGCAGCTCCGCAGCCAGATCGACCCGCATTTCCTCTTCAATACCCTGAACGTCATTCTGCAGACGGCCGGGCAGGAGAAAGCCTACCGGACACAGGCACTCATCACCGCATTGTCGCACCTGCTGCGGTACAGCCTGATGAGCAACGACGAGCAGGTGCCGCTCTCCCGGGAAGTGCGGATCGTGGACGAGTATTACTCCATCTACCATGTCCGTTTCGGCGACCGGGTACGGATGCAGTGGAAGATCTCGGATTCCCTTGAGCTGACCGAGACGATGGTGCCGTCGTTCATCCTGCAGCCCATCGTGGAGAACGCCTTTAAGCACGGCATCTCGCCCAAGGAAGAGGGCGGCGTGGTCCGCATCCGGATCAACCCGCTGCGGGAGCAGGGCTTGCTTTATATCAATGTATTTGACAATGGCGTAGGCATCGCGCCGGAATCGCTCCGGCAGCTGAAAACCGCACTGGAATGCTCCGGGGAGCGGTGCGAGCACATCGGTGTCTACAATGTGGCAGCGCGGCTGAAACTGCTGGACAAACGCTGCCGGTTTGAGATCCGCTCCCACGAGGGATGGGGTACGGCAGTCAGCCTGTATCTGCCTTTGGTGGAGCCTGTAGAGGAGGATTTGGACGAATGATTCGCCTATTGATCGCGGATGATGAAAAGCTGGAGCGGGAGGCTCTGGCCGATATGGTGAGCCACCGCTTTGAGCATGAAGTGGTGCTGGAATTTGCCGAGAATGGCCGGAAAGCCGCCGACACTGCGGTGCTCTGGGGGGCGGAGCTGATCCTGATGGACATCGAAATGCCGGGCATGAGCGGCTTGGATGCGGCGCGGGCGATCCTGACCCAGCGGCCCGGCTGCCGGGTCATCTTTGTGACGGCGTACAGCCTGTTTCAGTATGCCCACGAAGCAATGCATCTGGGAGCCTGCGACTATCTGCTGAAACCCGTGGATCCGGATGAGCTGGAAGCCTCCATCCGCCGGGCAGCCCGGCAGATCGAGACGGAGCGGAAGCTGGCAGCTCTGGCACCGATCCAGCCGGAACCCGAGACGCCGGCCGACCCGGAGCGCGAAAAAGAAGAGCCGGAAGGGGAGAACAGCCAGACCGCGCTGGTCATGGCGCATGTCCGGCGGTATCTGGAAGACAATTATATGTTCGACCTTTCGCTGGACAGCGTGGGGGAGATCCTGCACATCAGCCCGGCGTATCTGTCGGCGCAATTCAAGAAATACCAGAAGATGAACTTCCTCGACTGCCTGACCGAGCTGCGGATCAACGCGGCCAAGGAGCTGCTGACGGATCCCTTCCGCTCCTCGGCGGAGGTGGCTTCCATGGTGGGCTACGAGGACGCCAGCTATTTTGCCCGGGCGTTCAAGAAGCGCACCGGCATGACCCCCACCCAGTACCGGCGGCAGAACAAAGCCGTACACCCGGAGGCTGACCTGTGATCGCCCGGCGGGAGCTGCTGTCGGCAGCAGGGGTCTTGGCCTTGATGGGAATGACGGGCTGCGCTTTTCCACACAGCGAGGACGACGAAGTGGAAAACCGGCCGGAGCTGATCCTGCGCTATGCCGAGAACCAGCCCGAGGACTACCCGACCACCAAGGCCGCACTGGATTTTGCCCGGCGGGTGGAGGAAAAAACAAACGGCAGGGTCAAGATCGCGGTGTACAGCGGCGGCGAGCTGGGCGCAGAGCAGAGCGTCATCCAGCAGATGCAGTTCGGCGGCATCGACTTTGCCCGCGTCTCCCTGAGTCCGCTGGCCGAGCAGCTGCCCGCGCTGAGCGTATTGCAGCTGCCGTTTCTGTATCAGGACGCCGACCAGATGTGGCGGGTGCTGGACGGAGCCATCGGCGATGAGTTTCTGGCGACGCTGGACAGCATGAATCTGACCGGCCTGTCATGGTTCGATGCGGGGGTGCGCAGCTTCTATACCCGGGAGCGGGTGACGACCCTCGAAGAACTGCGGGGGCTGATCCTCCGGGTGCAGGAATCGGACATGATGAGCGAGATGGTGCGGGATCTCGGCGCAGACCCGGTGCAGGTGGTGTACAGTCAGGTCTATGCCACTCTCCACAACGGCGAGATCGACGGAGCGGAGAACAACTGGCCCAGCTACGAGGCCATGGGGCACTACGAGGTCGCACCCTATTTCTTAAAAGACGAACACACCCGTGTGCCCGAGATCCAGCTGGCCAGCGTTCCGGCGATGCAGAAACTTGCCCAGCTGGATCCCTCTTTTCCGGGCGTCATCCGGAGCTGTGCCCGGGAGTCGGCTCTGACCGAGCGCACCCTCTGGGCGGCGCGGGAGCAGAACGCAGAGCGAAACATGAGGGATCGCGGCGTTGTGGTGACGGAGCTTTCGGCAGAAGAAAAACAAAAGTTCCGGGATGCGGTGCAGCCCATGTACGATCGGTTCGGGGAGCAGAAGGAGCTGATCGAGCGGATACAAAATGCGTGAAGCGGCCTCGCCCTCTTAGTCTGCTGCGCAGACAGCTCTCCCAGAGGGAGAACCAAGAAAAGATGTATTGCAAATTGTATCCAAGCACTTGTGCGAACTATCCAAACAAAAGCAAAATTCTTTGACAAAGTAAACAAAAGCTGTGCTCACATTCTTTCAAAAAACAGGACATTTTTCAGAACCCCTTGTTTTGGCTTAGAAAATTTGCTAAAGTGTGAACAACAAATGAATGATCCGCACGCCTCCTGTGCAAGGGCGGCGGACATTGAGAAGAGATTTTTTAGGAGGACAATTGATATGAAAAAGATCACTCGTCGCAGCTTTCTCGCTGCAGCCGGCGTTTCTGCCGCTGCTCTGGCACTGACCGCCTGCGGTGGCTCCAAGAGCCCTGCTTCTTCCGCTGCTCCGGCTTCTTCTGCAGCTCCCGCTGGTGATGCAGCCGCCGCTGCAAGCGATCCCAAGGTGACGCTGGTCTACGCCGAGGTCAACCCGCTGGATACCATCGTCGGCCAGACCGGTTCTCACTTCAAGGAGAAGGTCGAGGAGCTGACCGGCGGTTCGGTCGTGATCGACGTGCAGGCTTCCGGCGTTCTGGGTTCTGAGAACGACGTTCTGGACGCCATTCTGGGCGGCTCTACCTCCATCGACATCAGCCGTATCTCTGCATTCGCACTGACCAGCTACGGCTGCACCAAGTCCAAGCTGCTGTCCATCCCCTTCACCTTTGAGAACCGCGCACACTTCTGGAATTTCGCCAACAGCGATCTGGCTCCGGACTTCCTGAACGAGCCGCAGGAGCTGGGTCTGCCCGTCCGCGGCATCTTCTACGGCGAAGAGGGCTTCCGCCACTTCTTCACGGTCAAGCCCGTTTCCGGCATTGCCGATTTCAAGGGCCTGAAGCTGCGCGTGTCCAACGACCCCGTCATGAACGGCATGGTCGAGGGTCTGGGTGCCAACCCGACCGTCGTTTCCTTCGGTGAGCTGTACAGCGCACTGCAGACCGGCGTTGTCGATGGCGCAGAGCAGCCCATCGCAAACTACAAGTCCAACGCTTTCCCCGAGGTTGCAAACAACCTGATCCTCGATGGCCACACGCTGGGTGCAGTGCAGGCCGTTATCAGCGACAACGCTTGGAGCAAGCTGACCGAGAACCAGCAGGCTGCCATCATGGAGGCTGGTGCCGATACGCAGGCCTTCAACGCAGAGCTGTCTGAGTCTGCTGAGAACAAGGTTCTGGAGGAGCTGAAGTCTTCCGGCTGCAACGTCGTCGATGTTCCCGATAAGGCACCTTGGCAGGAAGCCTGCGCGAAGGTCATCAGCGAGAACACCTCCGATCAGGCTGAGCTGTATCAGCAGCTGCTGGATATGAAGGCCTGATCCGTCCTTCATCGGCTCTGAAGTAAGTACATAGCCCGGCGGGGGACTACGGGATACGCCCGCAGACCCGCCGGGTTTTTATATGGAAGTGGAGGAAATCCTATGCCGAAAATCTTTACCACATTGGATAAGATCAAGCCGGCGTACGACATTACCTACAAAGTGGTGCTGTTTATCTGCAAGATCCTGCTGATCGCAGATATCCTCATCACCACCATGTCGGTCATTGGCCGTTACGTTCCGTTTATTCCGGATCCCGCATGGACGGAGGAAGTCGTGCTGACCTGCATGAGTTACATGGCCGTGCTGAGCGCGGCTCTGGCCATCCGCCGCGGCGCACACATCCGGATGACTGCATTCGACGTCTACCTGCCCAAGACGGTCATCAAGGTGCTGGACATTCTGGCGGATGTCGCTGTCTGCGCACTGGGCATCATCATGATGGTCGTGGGCTGGAACTACGCCACCACACTGGGCGGCCGCGGTTTCTATGTCTCGATGCCCTGGCTGAGCCGTTTCTGGATGTACTTCCCGGTGCCTCTGGCCGGTGTTGCCATGATCGTCTTTGAGTTTGAGTCTCTCTACAACCACATCAAGAGCTTTTTTGTAAAGGAGGAAAACTGATATGACAGCGCAGACACTGGCAATTCTTGTCCTCCTTGTAAGCTTCTTTGTCATGATCTTCCTGCGGTTCCCCATCGCATACGCCGTTGGTCTGTCCAGCGTGTTCTGCCTGCTGGTGCAGGGTCAGGCACTGACCGATGTCTGCCGCCTGATGGTCAAGGGCATCTCGTCCTTCAGCCTGATGGCTGTGCCGTTCTTCATCACCATGGGCGTGCTCATGGGCTCCGGCGGCATCTCGGAAAAGCTGATCGCGCTGGCAGATGCCTGCGTCGGCTGGATGCGCGGCGGCATGGCCATGGTCAACATCGTGGCATCCTACTTCTTCGGCGGCATTTCCGGTTCGGCTTCTGCTGATACCGCCTCCATCGGCTCCATCATGATCCCCATGATGGTCGATCAGGGTTACGACGCCGACTTCTCCACTGCTGTTACCATCACGTCTTCCTGCGAAGGCCTGCTGGTTCCCCCGAGCCATAACATGGTCATCTACGCCACCACTGCAGGCGGCATCAGCGTCGGCAGCCTGTTCCTTGCCGGTTACCTGCCCGGCGCACTGCTGGCCATCGTCCTGATGATCGGCTCCTACATCATCTCCGTCAAGGAGAATTACCCCAAGGGCTCTCCGTTCAGCATCAAGGGCTTCGTCAAGCAGCTGGGCACCTCGGTCTGGGCACTGGCGGCCGTTATCATCGTGGTCTTCGGCGTGGTCGGCGGCGTGTTCACCGCCACCGAGTCTGCGGCCATCGCGGTCATCTACTCCCTGTTTGTGTCGGTGTTCATCTACAAGGGTCTTGACTGGAAGGGCGTCTGGCACGCTCTGGACGAGTGCGTCAACACCCTGTCCATCGTCCTGATCCTGATCGCAACGTCTGCGGTCTTCGGCAACTGCCTGACCATGCTGCACGTGCCTGATCTGGCTGCAAACGCCATCACCAACCTGACCGATAACCCCTACATCATCGCACTGCTGATCGACATCATCATTCTGGTTCTGGGCTGCATCATGGATATGGCCCCCATCATCCTGATCGCGACCCCGATCCTGCTGCCCATCGCAACCTCCATCGGCATCGACCCGATCCAGTTTGGTATCATCGTGGTTCTGAACTGCGGCATCGGCCTGCTGACGCCTCCGGTCGGCGCGGTTCTGTTCATCGGCTCTGCCGTGGCAAAACGCCCGATGGAAAAGGTCGTCAAGGCGACTCTGCCGTTCTATCTGTGTATGTTCATCGCCCTGCTGCTGCTGACCTACGTGCCCGATATCAGCCTGGCTCTGCCCAAGCTGCTCGGCGGCTATGTCAGCCCCATTGCAAACCCGCTGGGCCCGGTGTTCATCCACTAAAGTTTTACACACACGCTTCTTCTCCAGTAAGAATTTGAAACACAGGAAAAGCCGCCGTGCCCGTCTGGGTACGGCGGCTTTTCTGCGTGGATGCTTGTTTTTTGAGGGGAGTTATGATATCCTAGGGGGCACTGTAAGGAGGTAGAACGAGATGCGAGATCCGAAAACGAAACGACCCAGACGAAAGCTCTCGGCAGGCAAGGCATGGACCTTCCTGCTGTGGATGGTGCTGGGCGGTGTGCTGGGATATGCGCTGGCAAAGACCGTGGATGAATCGGGTGCGCTGCACGGTGCAGATCTGCCGCAGATTTTCTATTGGGTCTTGGCCGCTTTCGTCGCCCTCTATGCACAGATCATCCTGCACGAGGGCGGACATCTGGTCTGCGGCCTGCTGACCGGATATCAATTCGTCTCCTTCCGGATCGGCAGCTGGATGTGGCAGAAGGAAAACGGTCATATCCGCCTGCGTCGGTTCTCGCTGGCGGGCACGGGCGGTCAGTGCCTGCTGGCTCCGCCGGAGTGGAAAGATGGGAAAATGCCCTACGTCCTCTACAATCTGGGTGGGCCATTGGCAAACCTGCTGACGGCGGTCTTGTGCGGTCTGCTTGCCTTTGCCTTCCGGGAAAACACGTCGGTGCAGTTGTTTTTTGCGATGCAGGCCTTGGTCGGCCTGATGTATGCGCTTCTGAACGGGATCCCGATGGAGGGAGGCGAGGTCTGCAACGACGGCAAAAACATCCTCATGATGCGCAAAGACCCGACCGCGCGCCGCTCCCTCTGGGTGCAGCTGCGCATCAACGCAGAACAGGCGAAAGGCGTCCGGCTGAAGGAGATGCCGGAGGAATGGTTTGCACTGCCGACCGATGCGCAGCTCCGGAACGGCATGACGTCCGTGACGGCGGTTCTGCACGAGAACCGTTTGATGGACGAGCACCGCTTTGCAGAGGCGGCGCGTTTGATCGATGAACTGAGCGCGAAAGCGGATGCCGTCATCCTCGGGCTGTACCGGAAGTTGTTCCTCTGCGACCGCCTGTACTGCGCGTTGGTATTGGGGGAGGACGCAGAGCCGTATCTGACCCAGTGGAACAGCAAGGAAATGCGGGCGTTCCGCAAGCAGATGAAAGATTTCCTGTCCATCCTGGCGACGGAATACACGGTCGCTCTGCTGGCAGAAAAAGACCGCCTCAAGGCTGAGGCGGTACGGTTGAAATTTGAAAAACGGTGCGAGACCTACCCGTCTGCAGGAGAAGTGGAGTCCACAAAAGAGCTGATGTCCATGGCTTTTGGATTCCGCCACGAGCTGCCCGACCGGGGCAATTTGGAGGACATCCATTGAGATAAGACCTGCGCACAAACCGTCTCAAGGGGAAAGGACGCTTCCAACCGCTGAACATCGTTCCGGGTCACAAGCCACGTTTCGTGCGCACCGACGCAGCCGACAAACTGGACATGGCCGGTAAAAAGGGAAAACAGAGCCGTCCGCACCTCCCGGGAGCCGAACAGGAACTCCAGTTCGTCCTCGGTGAGAAAAACGAGATCGGCCTGCGGCAAAAACAGGAAGAAGGTCTGGCGCAGGAAGGCGGCGTTCTTCCAGCGCGCAGGCTCCAGACCGGGCGCAAAGCTGACCGGTACGCCCTGCTCCCGGGCAGCAGAGATCGCCTTCAAGTGGGTATACCGCAGGGGGCTGTCCAAGAGGCCGCCGGTGGTGAAATGCAGGGCGGCGGCATCGGCGAGGAAGCGGGTGTCCAGTGCTTCGGGCGGGAAGTTCTGCCCGGCACCCGGATAGGGCAGGGCAGCGGCACGGTCGGTGAAACAGACCGGCGTGGGTGCTTCGGAGGTGAAGCGGATGTGCCGGGTGTCCACACCGGCGGCATCCAGTTCCCTTTGGATGCGGCGGCCGAAGGGGTCGTCTCCCAGCTGGGTCAGGAGGGCGGCATGACCGCCCAGCCGGGCGACCGCGGCGCAGAGTGGGGCGACGCTTCCGCCAATCTGTGCGCGGAACGCCCCGGCCTGCGCCAGCGCAGCGGCGGCATCGGCCGGGGAGAGGCGAAGCCAGACTTCCCCGATGCAATAGAGTGCGGACACGACAGACCCCTCCTTCCGGAAAAAGAATGCGTCCAGTATACACCCAAGCGGCGGTTTGCGCAATTGGTGTTGACAAACTTCGTGCGAAAAAGAGAAAGGAATTACGATCCATCCGATGAACCTGACAAAGCAGTATTTTAAATATGTGTCGCAGAACATCTTCGGCCTGTTGGGAACCTCCTGCTACATCTTGGCCGACACCTACTTCATTGCGCAGGCAGCGGGCACCGACGGTGTGACCCTGCTCAACCTCTGCCTGCCCATCTACAACCTGATCTTCGCCTTTGGCTCGATGATCGGCCTTGGCTCAGCCACCCGGTACGCCATCCTGCAGGCGCAGGGCGACGCGCGGGCGCAGCGGTATTTTTCCAACGCCATCTTCTCGGCCTGCATCCTGTCGGTGCCCTTTTTGCTGGCGGGGCTTTTCTGCCCGGAAGTGCTGCTCCGGCTGATGGGCGGCGACGCCGGGATCGTGGCACTGGGCTTGGGGTATACCCGCATTTTCCTGCTGTTTACGCCGTTTTTTATGTGCAACTACATCGTGTCGGCCTTTATCCGGAACGACGGCGACCCTTCGCTGGCGATGGTGGCGACCCTGAGCGGCAGCCTCTTCAACGTGGTGTTCGACTACATCTTCATGTTCCCGATGGGGCTGGGTCTGCCCGGCGCGGCCTTGGCCACCGCCGTTTCGCCGGTGCTGAGCATCTGCATCTGCAGCGGCCATTTCTTCAAAAAGTCGAACACGCTCCGCTTCCTGCGCAGGGCTCCGTCCATCCGGCTGCTGGCGCAAAGCTGCCCGCTGGGGATCTCGGGCTTTGTGGGGGAGCTGTCCTCGGGCGTGACCACGACGGTGTTCAACCTGCTGCTCCTGCGGCTGTCCGGCAATGTGGCCGTTGCTGCCTACGGCGTGATCGCAAACTTTGCACTGGTGGCGACGGCCATCTTCAACGGCGTGGCGCAGGGTGCACAGCCGCTGGTCAGTGCCTGCTACGGCAAGAATGACATGGGCGGTGCGAAGAAGCTGCTCTTCCTCGGCACCGGCACAGCACTGGCATTGGCGGCGGTGCTGTACGGCGTTGTCGTGGGCTTTACCGACCCGCTGGTGGCGGTGTTCAACAGCGAGAACTCACTCCAGATGGCTGCGTTTGCCCACACCGGGATGCGGGTGTACTTCGTCGGCTACTTCTTCGCGGGCTTCAACATCGTGGCGGCGGGCTATCTGGGCGCAGTGAATCGCCCGGCCGAAGCCTCGGCGACCTCCCTCTGCCGCGGCATGGTGGCCATCGTCGCCTGCTCGCTGGTGCTGAGTGCGTGGTTCGGGATGAACGGCGTTTGGGCGGCATTTCCGGCAAGCGAGGCACTGACGGCTCTGCTGACGGTGGTTCTGCTGTCGAAAAAGAAAAAAACATGACAAAACTATTACAAAACGTATAGCATAGATCCGGGAATGCGTCATGGACTGAAACGATCCCGGGATGTTCCGAAACGGTGCAAAAAACGCACCGGAAGCCCCTGAAATACAACAGCAGGTCGAAGCGTATGGGAAAATGTTGCTTCGACCTGCTCTTTTTTACCGAAATTGCTAGAAAAATCGACAAAAACAATTGACAAAAACGGGATTTTTGTACTACGGTTGCAGAATCATGAAGAATTGTGCCTACTGCGAAAAAGAAATTGGGATGCAACAAAACCTATTGTGGAAGGTGCACAATAGAATGCAAAGAATCTTGGTGATTTGTTCTCTTGCGAACCGTTTGCCAGACGGTTATAATACAAACAGAAAATCATGAAGCGCATGAAAAGGCGTTTCATGGAATGCTGTGATATGCGAATGAAGGAGAACAATTATTATGAAAATGATTTCGCGTCGTGATTTCCTGAAGGCTTCTGCTGTTGTGGGCGCAGCCGGTGTCCTGACCGCCTGCGGCGGTTCCAGCAGCTCCACCGCTGCTTCCTCTGTGGCCGCTTCTTCCGCAGCTGCTTCCTCTGAGGCTGCTGCTTCTGGTTCTGCAAACGTCGGCGTCTGCATCTATCAGTTTGCCGATAACTTCATGACCCTGTACCGCACCGATCTGGAAGAGTACCTGAAGGATATGGGCTATTCCGTCACCATCGTCGATGGCAAGAACGACCAGAATACCCAGACCGAGCAGATCAACACCTTCCTGCAGCAGGGTGTGGACGTCCTGATCATCAACCCCGTCCAGACCACTTCCGCGCAGACCATCGTGGACACCATCTCTCCCTCTGAGACCCCGATCGTCTTCATCAACCGTGAGCCGGACAAGTCCGTTCTGGATTCCTACGCAGGCAAGTGCTGCTACGTCGGTGCAGACGCACGTCAGTCCGGTACTTATCAGGGCGAGCTGATCCTCGAGACCGAGACGCAGGGTGATATCAACGGCGACGGCAAGGTCACTTACATCATGTGCAAGGGCGACCCCGAGAACATCGACGCACAGTATCGTACCGAGTTCTCCATCAAGGCTCTGACCGATGCCGGCAAGGAAGTCGAGTGCCTGTACGAGTATCTGGACAACTGGGATCAGACCACCGCACAGCAGGACGTTGCAAACGCTCTGGCACAGTACGGCGACAAGATCGAAGTCGTCTTCTGCAACAACGATGCTATGGCTCTGGGTGCTCTGCAGTCCATCGAGCAGGCTGGCCGCACCGTCGGCAAGGACATCTATCTGGTCGGTGTTGACGCACTGAAGGAAGCTGTCCAGAACGTTGTCGATGGCAAGATGACCGGCACCGTCCTGAACGACGACGTGGGTCAGGCAACCGCCGCCGCCGCTGCTGCCAAGCTGTTTGTTGAGGGCAAGGACGTCGAAGAGTATTACTGGGTCGATTACGTCAAGGTCACCACCGAGAACGCTGCTCAGTACCTCTAATCGGACAGCGGGGCAATCCCCCACAGTTGCAAGGTGCGCAGTGAAACAAGACAGCTTGATTAAAAGCTAAAAAGCGCGTGCGTGCGAGAAAATATCTCCGCGCACGCGCCTTATTTTAGGAATCGGCTGTCGGTGGTTCACCGCGGCACGCCAATCCATAGACAAGGAGGCTCTGCGGAATGTCAGAATACCGTCTGGTAATGAAAGGCGTGGTCAAGACCT
Source organism: uncultured Faecalibacterium sp. (assembly GCA_934533135.1). Taxonomy (GTDB): domain Bacteria; phylum Bacillota; class Clostridia; order Oscillospirales; family Ruminococcaceae; genus Faecalibacterium. Next base: position 42,098 of record CAKTBG010000011.1, on the reverse strand, counting down.
TCCCCGGTGTCAAAGCACTGGACCACGCGCAGTTGGAGCTCCGCCCCGGTAAAGTTATGGCCCTGATGGGCGAGAACGGTGCCGGAAAGTCCACCCTGATGAAATGTATGTTCGGCATTTACAAGATGGACGAGGGCGAGATCGAATACGAAGGGCAAAAGGTCACCATCCCCACCCCATTGGATGCACTGAGCCGCGGCATTGCCATGGTGCATCAGGAACTGCAGCCCATCCCGGCCCGTACGGTGGCCGAAAACATCTGGCTGGGCCGCTACCCCACCAAGAAATACGGCCCCATCACGGTGGTCGATCACCCCAAGATGTACAAGGATACCGACGATCTGCTGAAAAAGCTGAAGCTGGAGATCAACCCCCATGCAAAGCTCGGCTCGCTGAGCATCGCCCAGATGCAGATGGTCGAGATCGCAAAGGCGGTCTCCGCAAACTGCAAGGTCCTGATCCTGGACGAGCCCACCTCTTCGCTGACGGCGAACGAGGTCGAGTCGCTGTTCCGCATCATGCGGGAGCTGAAGGCTCTGGGCGTGGCACTGGTCTACATCAGCCATAAGATGGACGAGATCAAGGTCATCGCCGACGAAGTGACCATCATGCGCGATGGCCACTACATCGGCAAGTGGGATGTGGCCGACATGACCAAGGAGCAGATCATCGCCAAGATGGTCGGCCGTGAGCTGTCGAACCTCTATCCCCCGCTGGAGAACCATCCCTCCGACGAAGTCATGATGAAGGTGGAGGACTTCACCTCCATCCATCCCCGCTCCTTCCGCCATTGCAGCTTTGAGCTGAAGAAGGGCGAGATCCTCGGCGTGGCCGGTCTGGTCGGCGCACAGCGCACCGAATTGATGGAAGGCATCTTCGGCCTGCGTGCCCACACCTCCGGCAAGGTCTGGATCAAGGGCGAGGAAGTCACCATCAAGCAGCCCCGCGACGCCATCCGCAAGAGCGTGGCTCTGCTGACCGAGGACCGCCGCGCCACCGGCATCATGGGTGTGCTGAGCGTGGCCGACAACATCTCCATCGCCTCGCTGGACTCCCTGCGCAAGGGCCCCATCATGCTGGACGACAAGAAGATCCTCGATCTGGTGGCGACCAACAAAGAGAAGATGGCCATCAAGGTGCCCAGCCCCAAGACCCAGATCAAGAGTCTGTCGGGCGGCAACCAGCAGAAGGTGCTGATCGCCCGCTGGCTGGCCAACAACCCGGACGTCCTGATCCTCGACGAGCCGACCCGCGGCATCGACGTCGGTGCAAAGTACGAGATCTACTGCATCATCGCAGATCTGGCCAAGCAGGGCAAGAGCATCATCATGATCTCCTCCGAAATGAGCGAGATCATCGGTATGTCCAACCGTGTCATGGTCATGTGCGATGGCCGCATCACCGGCTTTATCGACGGCAAGGAGGCCACGCAGGAGAACATCATGGCTCTGGCGACCCAGTTTGAGACCGCGCCCACCGAGGCAGCGGCCAATCAGTAAACAAGGAGGCTGTCTATCGTGGAAGCTACCAAGAAATTATCGGCTAAGTCCGTCAAAAAATGGCTCAGCAACAACGCCATCATCGTCCTGATGCTTGCCGTCTCGCTGATCGTCGGCATCATCCACCCCAACTTCTTCGCAATGGCGAACATCATCAACCTGTTCAAGAACGTGTCCATCCGCTACATCATCGCGCTGGGCATTTCCGGCTGCCTGATCACCACCGGCAACGACCTGTCGGCCGGCCGTCTGGCGGGCTTTGCGGCCTGCCTCGCCTGCATCTTTGCACAGACCGAGGGCGCAGCGGGCAAGTTCTATCCCAATCTGCCCACCCTGCCCACCCCGGTGGTCTTCCTTCTGGTCATCGCCATCTGCGCAGTTTTCGGCTTGGCAAACGGTCTGGTCGTCTCCTACCTGAAAGTTCAGCCCTTTATCGCTACGCTGGGTATGCAGCAGGTGGTCTACGGTATCTGCCTCGTCTACACCGGCGGTACCCCCATCGGCTCCCTGAACAAGAACTTCACCTCTCTGGCCTCCAACACCATCCTCAAGGTGCCTGTGCTGATCTGGATCGCCCTGATCGTGGCCGCCTGCTTCTGGTTCCTGTACAACAAGACCCGCCACGGCAAGTATATGTACGCCATCGGCGGCAACGAAGCTGCTGCTGAGGTCGCGGGCGTCAATGTTGCGGCCACCAAGATCCGCATCTACATTCTGGCTTCCTGTATGTTCGGTCTGGCTGGCTGCCTGCTGGCTGCCAAATCCGGCGGCGCATCCGTCAACACCGCAATGGGCTATGAGCTGGATGCCATCGCAGCTTCCACCATCGGCGGCGTTTCCACCACCGGCGGCGTCGGCACCGTGCCCGGCATTCTGGTCGGCGTTCTGGTCTTTGAGCTGATGAAGGTCGCTCTGCAGTTCATGAACGTCAACTCTTCTTACACCTACATCGTGCAGGGTCTTGTCATCATCGTGGCCGTCGCCATTGATATCCGCAAGTACCTCGCCAAGAAGTAATCCCCCGCAAAAAAGAGAGCACCACGCGCACCGCCCACTGGAAAACAGTGGGCGGTTTGTGCGTTTCACCCTCTCAGTCTCGCTTCGCTCGCCAGCTCCCCCAAAGTGGGAGCCCTTGGCAGATCGGAAAAGTTCCAGCGTAAAACGTGAAATGCCGGGCCCTGCCTTTCTTGTCAGCGGCAAATATGGTATACTAAACCCAATCAAACAAATCGGAGGTCCACCTATGGCAGAAAACAAAGACAGAGAAGCCGAGCTTGCGCGGCGGGAGGCGGCGTTGGCGGCGCGGGAAGCGGAGCTTGCCAAGGAGCAGGCCGAGCTGGAAGCATGGAAGGCTGCGCAGGACAAAGGCGAGAGCGGCAAAAAGCTGCTGAACAACGGCGACCCGAATTTCGTCAACCCCAAAGAGAAGATCTACGACAAGTTCCCCCTGACGGTCAAGCAGATGGACATCCTGATCGGGGTGCTGCTTGCGCTGATCGTGCTGTTTCTGGTGCTGGGGTTCACCCACACCAGCTTTTTCGGGCTGTTTGGCGGCTGAGACCCTCGAAAGCGCAGACTGCGACTGCATTTGATCCCAAAGAGGCGAAAAAAATGACTCCTGCCGCCGGGCAGGAGTCATTTTTGCTGCAAGGAAGTTTACAGCAGAATGTATTTCAGGATGAACAGAACGGTCAGCACATACATCAGGGGGCTGATCTTCTTCTCCTTGGCCTTGCCGGTGATGAGGTTGAGCAGGGTCCAGGAAATGACGCCGATGGCGATGCCCTCAGAGATGCTGTAAGCGGTGGGCATGGCCAGAATGGTCAGGAAGGCGGGGATGCCCTCTGCCGGGTCGTCGAACTCGATCTTCAGGGCGGAACCCATCATGTAGAAGCCCACGATGATCAGAGCCGGAGCGGTGGCGAAGGAGGGAATGGTCAGGAACAGGGGGCTGAACACGACCGCCAGCAGGAAGAGCAGACCGGTGGTCATGCTGGTCAGACCGGTGCGGCCGCCTTCGGTGACGCCGGAAGCACTCTCGACGAAGGTAGTGGTGGTGGAAGTGCCCAGCACGGCACCGGCGCAGGTGGCGATGGAGTCGGCCATCAGAGCACCCTTGATGTGGGGCAGCTTGCCCTCTTCATCCAGCATATCGGCCTTGGAAGCAACGCCGATCAGGGTGCCGAGGGTATCAAACAGATCCACGAACAGGAAGGAGAACATGACGGCGAAGAAGTTCAGGATGCCCACACCGGAGAAATCGGTCTTGAACACCTGACCAAAGGTCTTGCCGAGGGCGGAGAAGTCGAAGCTGACAAATGCGGTGGGGATGACGGAGTACATCCCGGCGTCCGGGTTGGGGATGTAGAGGCCGGTCAGCTCGCAGACCATGCCCAGCACCCATGTGATGAGGATGCCGTACAGGATGCCGCCCTTGACCCGCTTGACCAGCAGGATGGCGGTGATGAGCACGCCGACCAGTGCGAGGATGGCACCGATGCCGATGCTGTGGAAGGTCTCGCCTTTGAAGTGCTGGTAGGTGACGAGGGTGGAGTCGCTGTTGACGATCAGCTTGGCGTTCTGCAGACCGACAAAGGCGACGAACAGGCCGATGCCGACGCTGACCGCGCTTTTCAGGGTCATGGGGATGGCGTTGAAGATGGCCTCACGCACATTGGTCAGGGAGAGGACGATGAAAATGATGCCCTCCACGAACACCGCCATCAGAGCCAGCTGCCAGCTGTAGCCCATCGTCAGGACGACGGTGTAAGAGAAATAGGCGTTCAGGCCCATGCCGGGAGCCAGTGCGAACGGGTAGTTGGCCAGCAGAGCCATCAGCGCGGTGCCGACGAAAGAGGCCAGCGAGGTGGCGATCAGGACGGCGTTTGCGTCCATGCCGGAGGCCGACAGGATGTTGGGGTTGACGGCAAGGATGTAAGCCATGGTCATAAAGGTCGTGATACCGGCCATGATCTCGGTCTTGACATCGGTGTGGTTCTCTTTCAGATGAAAGACTTTTTCGAGCATGAAAGTTCCTCCTCATTTGCTTCATCAAAACAGTTCCCGCCGCCTGTGCAGCAGCGGGAAACCGAACAGCTCCTATTCTAACACGTCCGGAACAAAACTGTCCATAGTGAAGACACAGAAAATTCACGCTTTTGTAAAAATTTCTTTTATAAGTCCGACTTTCCAGAACACATTTTGCCCCCTGTCCGGGATTTGTTCCCGTTTCTGGAAAAAGATCCCGGACGCTTGACTTCCAGTATGGGGTGTGGTATGATGGACACATCAATAAACTGAAGAAATTTGGCAAACCTGATGTGAATCAGGGACGCAAAGTTAGGAGCCTTTTGCATCTCCCTCCCGGGGCAGAAACTGCAGAAGGTAGTTCGGCTGCAATGGGTGCTCTCTTTTTCCCGGGGGGGGGTACTATTGCGGCTTTTTTTACACAGATGCGTGTAAAACAGACGGCTTTTGACATCAGCCGGGAAGGGTGCAGTATGACACTGAGCGAAACTTACGACAAAATGGGCGGGGATTACAAGGATGTGATCGGGCGGTTTTACAGTGCGGATCTGATCGAGCGGTTCCTGAAGAAATTTCCGGACGACCCGAGCTATCACAATCTCTGCGAGGCGTTTGCACAGAACGACGTCAAAGCAGCGTTCTGCGCGGCGCACACCCTGAAAGGCATCTGCCAGAATCTGGCCATCGCAAACCTCGCCCAGCCGCTCTGCACCATGACCGAGCTGCTGCGTGCGGAACGGCTGGAGGAAGCCCGCGCCCTGCTGCCCGAAGTGCAGACCCAGTATGGCATCACGGCAGAGGCCATCCGGGAATACAGCGAACACCCGGAAACGTGAAACGGGATCCAGACCCTTTCCCCAACAAAGAAGATCGAACGGACGCTCCACGGCGGTACAGCCGGAGGCGTCCGTTTTTTGTTGGAGTTTGTGTACAAAGCGGGGGAAAGCCGCGCTGCATGGCCTGCGAACCAAAAACGGATTTTCAATAAAACTGTAAAATTGCGGGGAATTCATGCAATGTGATTGATTTTTGAAAGAGATTGTGCTATTCTTGTATTTAAGAATTGCTATTACATCTTAACACAACACAATAAAGCAGCAGACGGAGGAACCGCCCGGAAACAACCGACTGACGTGCTCCTGCTCTTGTCTATGTTGTCGTCGCTGCTGTGGATCATCGAGAAGCAAAGGAGCATCTCCATGCCCGACCAAAATACGATCCAGTTGACCCATCAGCAGGCGGAGGAAGAAATGGCCTGTTACCGCAAGGTGTACGATGTGGTGCGGCTCCTGACCAAAGAAACGCTGGAAAAGGAGCCGTGCTCGCCCCCATGGAAGGACGAGCACCCCTGCACCCGCTGCATCAGCCGGGAAGCGTTGATCGACAAGAGCCAGAAAAACAAGCTGGAAGCGACCAACGGACGGGTGTACTATGCCACTTCGCGGTATGTGGAAGTGGACGGCGTGCCCAGCGTGATCGAGATGGTGCAGGCCGTGAACGGCTGCCTGAACCGGGAGCTCGTCACCGACCGGCGGATCTATACCGACCCGCTGACCGGCGCGTACAACCGCCGCTATTATGAGGACAACCTGCGCCACAAGTTCCTGACGGCGGGCGTTGCCATGATCGATCTGGACAATTTCAAGTTCTGCAACGACACCTACGGCCATCAGGCCGGCGACAAGGTGCTGGAGACCGTGGCCGCCGTCATCCAGAAGAACATCCGGGGCACGGATTTTCTGGTGCGGTACGGCGGCGATGAGCTGCTGCTGGTGCTGCCCGACATCCCCCGGGATCAGTTTATCCGCAAGCTGGCGATCATCAACAAAAATCTGAACATGACCATCGTGCCCGGCTACGAGCGGATCCGGCTTTCGGCCAGCATCGGCGGGGTGCTGTCGGCGGGCGTCACGGTGGAAGAGGCTGTGCGGCAGGCCGACCGGCGGATGTATCAGGCCAAGCGGCGGAAAAACGCCGTCGTCACCGACGACACCGGCCTGTTCGACCAGACCTCTGCCGAACCGCCCAAGCCCATGGTGCTGGTGGTGGACGACGCGGCGATGAACCGCGAGATCCTGCGGGCGATCCTGATCAAAAATTTCCAGATCGTAGAGGCATCCAGCGGCGCGGAGTGTATGCGGCAGCTGGAACTCCACGGCAGCGAGATCGCATTGGTGCTGCTGGACATCGTGATGCCGGACATGGACGGGTTTGAGGTGCTGGCGTGGATGAACAGCCACGGCCTGCTGGAAGAGATCCCGGTCATCGTGATCTCCGGCGAGGACTCCAACACCATGGCCTATCGCGCCTACGAGCTGGGGGCGGTGGACTACATCAGCCGCCCGTTCGATGCGCGGGTGGTGCAGCGGCGGGTATCCAACACCATCCGCCTCTTCGCCAAGCAGCGGAAGCTGAGCACCATGGTGGCGCAGCAGTTCTACGAGCGGGAGAAAAACGACCAGATCATGATCGGCATCCTCAGTCAGGTGACGGCTACGCACAATGGCGAGGACGGCGAGCACGTCCAGCGGGTGCAGATCCTGACCGGGATCCTGCTGGAACGGCTGGTCCAGATCACCGACCGTTACGCCATCTCGTCCGAGGAACGCACCCTCATCACCACCGCATCGGCCTTGCACGACATCGGCAAGATCGCGGTGAGCAGCAGCCTCCTGCGCAAGACCGGGCCGCTGACCGCCGAGGAAAAGCAGAGACTGCACCAGCATCCCATGCTGGGTGTGGCGGTGCTGAACCGCCTGCGGGAGTATCAGGATGAGCCGCTGGTCAGGATCGCGCGGGAGATCTGCCGCTGGCACCACGAGCGGTACAACGGCACGGGCTATCCCGACCGGCTGGAAGGGGAGCAGATCCCCATTTCGGCGCAGGTGGTGGGGCTTGCCAATGTTTACGACTGCCTGCTCACGGGCGGGCGCGGCAAGAACCCCCTCAGCTATGAGGAAGCAGTGGAGGTGCTGGTAAACGATGCCAGCGGTGCCTTCAATCCGCTGCTGCTGCGCTGCCTGAGCGATGTGCGGGTCCGCATCCGGGACGAGCTGGAGGCGTTTCATCCCACGCCGCAAAAGCCGGATGCGCTGCAGCCCCCGGCGGAGGCTGCGGACCCCCAATGACGACGCGTTGAAGGCGTTTGCGGCCGAACGGAACCGGCCGAAAGTCCATACGATCCAAGATCCCGGTTTCGCGGCAGTGTGCTGCGCAGCCGGGATCTTTTTGCGCTTGCTAGGGCGGAAAACCCCAGAAACCGCGCCGTTTTTGCAGGAAAAGTCATACTATTGCGAAAAAATGGACAAAATGATGGCGTTTCCGCTTGCATGGGTCGGGCAGCTATGGTAAAATGCACCGGAATGCGAAATACACACACAATTGAATTATGACGAATGAGGAGACAATTATGGAAAAAAGCAAGAATAGCGGTGCAGCACTGGCCCGCAAAATGGCTGTCTCGCTGGTTTGCGGTCTGGCAGCAGGTCTGGCCTTCATGTTCCTGCGGGAGAAGCTGATCGCTTCCGGCAACAGCGGCGTATGGCAGACCATCAACGACCTGCTGTTTCAGGACATCACGGCCGAAGGTGCCGAGCGTGCCTTTGGCATCTTCTACATCATCGGGCAGCTGTTCATCAAGGCGTTGCAGCTGGTCATCATCCCGATGGTGTTTACCTCCATTTCGCTGGCCATTGGCAGCATTGCCGATACCCGCACGATGGGCCGCATCTCCGCTAAGACCCTCTTCTGGTTCCTGCTTTGCTCCTTCATGGCACTGGCACTGGCCAGCTGCGTGGGCTATGCGACCTATTCGATGGGGCTGTTCAACACCCACATCGAAGGTCTGACCGGCACCACCGGTTCCACCGGCTCCAATCCGCTGAACGTTGTCCTGAACGTTATCCCCTCCAACATCGTCACTGCGTTTGGCAGCAACAACGCGGTGCTGTCCTCCGTCTTCCTCGCCGTGGCCGTCGGCCTGAGCATGAACGTGCTGGGCGAGAGCCGCACCAGCACCCTGCGCCGTCTGCTGGGCGAGGTGAACGATGTGGTGGTCGTCTTCCTGAACTTTGTTGTCACCCACTTTGCACCGTTTGCGGTCTTTGTGCTGCTGACCCGTACCTTCGCCATCTACGGCATTGATTACCTCAAGCCCGCGCTGGTGTATGTGGTGGTCACGGTGGTGCTGCTCTTCGTCTTCCTGCTGGTGGGCTACCCGCTGGTGATCGCCATCGGTGCCAAGCAGAACCCCATCACCTTCATCAAAAAGATCGCCAATGTTGCGGTCTTCGGCTTCTCCACTTCGTCCAGTGCAGCCACCCTGCCCCTGAACATCAGGGCCTGCACCGAGGATTTCGGCGTGGATGAGAGCATTGCCTCCTTTGTTCTGCCGCTGGGCATGACCATCAACATGGACGGCACCGCCATCATGCAGGTAGTGGCTACCGTCTTCATCGCAGGCTGCGCGGGCTACACCGTCACCCCCGCTCAGCTGGTGGTGGTCGCGCTGCTAGCACTGCTGGCCTCGGTCGGCACCCCTGCCGCACCCGGTGCCGGTGCTGTCATCCTCTTCACCATCCTGTCCGGCGTGGGCTTTGTCAACGACAGCGCGCTGCTGGCCTATTCGTTGATCCTTGCCATCAACCGCCCCATTGAGATGCTGGTCACCTCCCTGAACGTCGTCGGTGACGCGGTCGCAAGCATCTGCGTGGCCAAGAGCGAGGGCCTGCTGGATGAGAAAAAATTCAACGCATAATTGAAATCCACCAAGATATAACAAACAGGACGCTTCCGGAACATTGGAAGCGTCCTGTTTTTGTATGCGTTAATTCTGGAAATCCAGAGTCGTCGAGCCCATGCTGTTGGAGAGGGTAAGCTTACGGCTGCCGTTGGAGTGGAATGTTTCGGAGTATTTCTTGCCATCGACGCGCAGGGTTCCGAGGTCGTTCGAGGCATCGACTGCGTAATCCGAGAGGGAGCCGTCCACCATCAGTTCAATGGTTCCCATGTCGGTATCAAGGTCGATTTTCTGCGCACCGGTCAGCAGGCCGATTTTGATATCACCCATATCGTTATCGACGGTAAAATCGTAGGCGTTGACCGTTGTGATTTCGAGATTGCCCATGCTGAGGTCAATTTCAGCACTTCTGGCATCCAGCAAACCGGCAGTAAAATTGCCCATATCAAGTTCAAAATGAGAGGTGTCTGCGGTCAGGGCGTCCGCGGTGCAATTGCCCATGTCCAGCTCAGCAGTCAGGTCTTTGACTGTGAGGCTGCCAAGGCTGAGGTCGCCCATGTCGAGGGTAGCATCAAGCTTGTCCATCGCAAAGCCCTCGGGCAGGTAAATTGTCAGGGTGAATTTCTTTTTCGTGTCCTTCAAATGGAAGCCCTTGGGTGCTTTGTAGTTGAAGTAGGAGCCGGAATCCTTGAAAACGAAGTCGTTCTCAAAGCGGCTGTCACGGTTTTGGTATTCAATGCGTGCGTCGGTCAGCCCTTTTTCGGTGATGAAATTCACGTCGCCGATGTCCAGATCGAGGGTGAGCTTCTTCAGGCGGTCAAGACTGACGTGAAAGGAGGAGCTGGGATTCGCCGCGTTGTTCTCAACGGCGAGATTGCTGTAAGCCGGGGAGTTCGATGTGCCGGTCTCAATGGCGTTCGCTGTCGTGGCGACAACACGGCGGAACGGGAGATGGGCTCCGACAAAAGCGAAGCCAGCCACTGCCAGCAGGACGCAGGCGGCAATGGGTTTCCAGTGGGAGCGGTGCTTTTTCACCGGACGCTCGGACGAATGATCCGGTTCGATGGATGCAGAAGGAGCTTCCGCCGGAACAAAATCCTGATTTTCGAGGATCTTCTGAGCGACTTCTTCGGGGCTTCCCAGTTCGGCGATCGTCTCCGATTCCCGGGATTTTCCGGCGGCATCAAAATACTCGTCGTAATAGTCAAGGGCATCTCGCCGCTCCGTTTCGGGCAGAGGAGCCAGAAGCTTCTCAAGAGACTTCATATATTCGGTTCGCGTCATAGTTGTCCTCCTCTATCGCAATTTTCATAAATAGAGCCTATCAAAACGGCATATTTGCGATATGCAGTTTGCGGATGTTGCTTGTGCATTAAAAACGCAAACTGCTATAAAAGCTGGTCGATGCTGGCGGCGTACTGCTTCCATTCAGCCCGGTAAGCGGCCAGCCGTTCCCGGCCGACTTGGGTGATCATGTAGTAGCGGCGGTTCCGGCCGTTGGTGGTGGCGTCGTAGACGGTCAGACAGCCGTCTTTTTGCAGCCGCCGCAGAACAGGATAAAGCGTGGACTCGCTCAGGTCGATGGCCTGTTTGATCTCCTGCGTGATCTTGTAGCCGTAGGTTCCATCCGGTTCACGGGAGACGACGGACAGCACGATTGCGTCAAGCAACGCCGCACCGGTGGTAAAGTTCATGGTTCTGCCTCCGTTGTGGTTGATATTGAATGATTCTGTATATTATATAGCATATAATATTATGGCAGTCAATGGACTGAGATAGCTTTTACATTCTATTCATAATTTTTACGGACGGGCAGATTCTCTCTCTCGAATTTTACCCATGTTTTGCACCGGGATGGTTTCGGCGGGTGGAAAACTCCGGTACAATAAAGGCGTTCCCGTGAGAAAGACAAAACGAAAAGAGCCGGGCGGCTCTGTAAAAGAGAGGATATTTGCTATGAAAGAGAAGAACATCACCCGCCGCAGTTTTCTGAAAGCCGGAGCCGTTGCATCGGCTCTCGGCATGATGGCGGCAGCACCGATGGCGGCCCATGCTGCAGCCCCCAGCGTCACCGCAAAGCAGGCGGAGGACGAAGAGAACGGCCTGCTGGACTTCGGCAAAAAGCCCAAATACATCTTCCTGTTCATCGGCGACGGCATGGGCACTGCCCAGATCCAGTCTGCCCGCTTCTACAAGGGCACGGTCGAGAACAACGGTGCCGTCACCGAGGCCGACCTGAGCTTCACGTCCTTCCCGGAAGTTGGCAGCGTGACCACCTACGACAGCACGTCCTTCTGCCCGGACTCTGCTTCCACCGCAACTTCCATCGCCACCGGCCACAAGACCGAGAGCGGCGTCATCAATATGTGCCCGTGGACCCGCGATGTGCCCTATGAGACCATCGCCGAAAAGCTCCACGCCCAGAAGGGCTACAAGGTCGGCGTGGTGTCCTCCGTCAACATCGACCATGCCACCCCCGCAGCCTTCTACGCCCACCAGAAGACCCGCAAGAACTACTACCAGATCGGCGTCGAGCTGGCAAACTCCGGCTTTGAGTATTTTGCAGGCGGCGAGTTCCAGAAGGTGAACGGCGACGGCACCGGCCCCAACAACCACGAGGTCGCAGCACAGGCTGGCTACAACGTCGTCACCACGCAGGCGGGTGCTGCTGCACTGACCGCCGGCGCAGGCAAGACCCTCATCATCGCCGAGACGCTGGCAGACGGCAAGGCCATGAACTATGCAATGGATGCCGCCGCTGGCGAGTGGCAGCTGACCGATTACGTCAAGAAGGGCATTGAGCTGCTGAACAACAAAAAGGGCTTCTTCCTGATGACCGAATCCGGCAAGATCGACTGGGCCTGCCACGCCAACGATGCGGCGGCTTCCATCCACGATGTGCTGGAGATGAGCAACGCGGTGCAGGCGGCCGAAGAGTTCTACAACGCTCACCCCAACGAGACCCTGATCCTCGTCACCGCCGACCACGAGACCGGCGGCATGGGCATCGGCTACAAGACCACCAACTACGACACCTTCCTGACCAATCTGACCCACCAGAAGATGTCCTACGCCAAGTTTGATTCCACCTATGTGCAGGGCTATATCGCCAACAAGACCCCCTTCGAGGCAGCCATGGCCGACGTGAAGAACGCCTTCGGCCTGACCCTGCCCACCGACCCGGATGCGGCCAACGCGGGCAAACTGCTCCTGACCGATTACGAGGTGGAGAACCTGCGCAAGGCTTACGAGCGTACCCTTGAAGTTGGTGCTTCCTCTCAGAGCAAGATGAGTCAGGAGGATTACGAGCTGTACGGCACCTACATCCCCTTCTCGATGGCTGTCTGCCACACCATCAACCACAAGTCCGGTATGGATCACACCACCTACGCCCACACCGGTGCCTCGGTGAACATCTACGCCAAGGGCGTCGGCTCTGAGAAGTTCCGCGGTGTGTTCGACAACACCGAGATCTTCCACAAGCTGGCCGAGCTGACCAAGGTGCAGTAAGCGCGGCGAAAGCACAGACTGTAAAATAAAGCAAAAAAATTCCTCCCGGGCAAGTCGCTCGGGAGGAATTTTTGGTTCAGGGAAACGATCAGTCGTGGATCTCGGGGAAGCCTTCCAGCTTGGTGGTGCAGTGGGGGCAGCGCACCGCCTTGATTGCGATCTCACTCTGGCAGTAGGGGCAGACCTTGGTGGTCGGCTCAGCCGGGGCAGGTTCTTCCTTCTTCTTGTTGAAGAGGGCGTTGAACGTCTTGAGCACGAGGAAGAGGACGAAGGCCACAATCAGGAAGTTGATGATGGCGTTGATGAATGCACCGATGCCGATGCCGACGTCGCCCACTTGGATCACGACGTCCGAGAAGTCTGCGTTGAAGAACAGACCGATGAGGGGCGAGATGATGTCGCCGACCAGCGAATTCACGATGGCCGTGAATGCCGAGCCGACGACCACGCCGACGGCCATGTCCAGCACATTGCCGCGCATGGCGAACGCTTTGAATTCCTCCAAGAATTTTTTGATGCCTTTGCTCTTTTCTGCCATAGCAATACCACTCCTTTGCGCCCGGATGGGCTGCTTATTTGACCCTATTATAATAAGGCGGGTGGTATTTTGTCAACGGGCTCGCCCTCTCAGGCGTCGCTGTCGCTCGCCAGCTCTCCCAAAGGGAGAGCCAAGACTTGCCTCCCACTTTGGGAAAGACTCCCTCCGGTCGGAGGGAGATGTCGCATAAGCGACAAAGGGAGGTTCGTGGCATCGAGCGAAGCGATGATGACGGAGAGGGTGAGCCAGCTGAGAGGGCATCACACCTGATGCTCTGCGATCCACTGGCCCATCTGCTGGGCGATGGCTTTGATGCTGCCGTCGGTGAAGGGAACCTTCAGCCCGGCGGTCTCGCACAGCTCGGTGTAGCTGGCCAGACCTGCACGGCGCACCAGACGCAGATACCGCTCCCATGCGTCCTTGTGATCCTTGAGGCTCAGCAGGAAGAACTGCAGGGCGGCCATAGTGGACAGGCAGTAGTCAATATAATAGAAGGGGCACTCATAGATGTGGAGCTGACGCTGCCAGCCGGCACCGCGGCCGTAGAAGGGCAGGTTGTCGAAGTCGATCCACGGGCGGTACTTGTGCTCCAGCTCCAGCCAGACCTGATTCCGCTCATCGGGGGTCAGATCGGGGTTCTGGTACATCTTGTGCTGGAACTCGTCCACGATGCAGCCGTAAGCGAGGAAGAGGAAACTGTCCTCGGCGTGGAGCAGGGCATACTTCTCGGTGTCCTTGCCAAAGAGCAGATGGTGCCACGGAGCCGTCAGGAACTCCATGGCCATCGAGTGGATCTCGGCACTTTCCATGCCCGGGCATTCGAGGTCGGCGGGAACCTTCGGATCCCGTTCTGCCACATAGCCCTCAAAGGCATGGCCGCACTCGTGGGTCAGCACGTCCACGTCGGCGGAGGTGTTGTTCCAGTTGGCAAAGATGAAGGGTGCCTTGTAAGCGGGCAGGCTGGTCATATAGCCGCCGGACATCTTACCGGGGCGGCTCTCCACATCAAACAGCTCGTTGTCCTGCATGAAGTCGATGAATTCGGCCGTCTCCGGGCTGAGTTCATGGTACATGGTGCGGGCAGCGGACATCCGAGCCTCGTAGCCTGCGATGGGCTTGGGGTTGCCGTCCTTGAAGGAGACGGGCAGATCCGCAAAGGTCAGATGCTGGATACCGGTGCGCTTTTTGCGCAGCTCGATCACCTGCTGCAGTGCGGGCACCACATCGTGGGCGACCTGATCGCGGAACTTCTGGATCTCGGCGGGGCCATAGCCGATGCGGTTCATCCGGACGTAGGAAAGCTCGCTGTAATCGTGGTAGCCCATGATCTTGGCCTGTGCGTTCAGGTTCTGCACGATCTGGGTATAGATGCTGTCCAGCTCGTCGCGGTGAGCGTCGAAGTAAGAAGCCTCGGCCTCATAAGCGGCGCGGCGGACGGCGGGATCGGTGCTCTCCTTGTAGGGGCCGAGCTGGGGGATGGTCAGCTGCTTGCCGTCAAACTCCACCAGCGCACCGCCGTAGACCTGCTGGTACTTGCTGACGAGGGCGTTGTAGGCTTTCTGCAGGTCGATGGTGCGCTCGTCCATGCCGAGAACGGCGTTCTTCATGCCGGCCACGCAGGTGGAGCCAAACGCCTTGGTCAGCGCGTCCACATGAGGGTTCGAGAGGAAGGCGCGGCTGATCTCGGTGCTGGCGTTGGAGACGGCGGGGCTGTTCTCGTCGAAGAAGTCCTGCTCGGCTTTCCAGTAGGCGTCGCGGGTGTCGCAGGTGTAATGGATGCTGGCGAGGTTGGCAGCGGTGTTGTAATCGGCAAAGGCGCGGCTCTGCTCGTAGTAGACATCCACGATCGCTTCGTCGCTGGGGGCAGCGGCAGCTTTGGCGGCCAGCTCCTTGCAGCGGGCAAGCAGGGCGTCGATGTCGGGCCGGGTATAGGTCATCTCTTGGAATTTCATAGAGGTTGTCCTTTCTTTATAAGTTTGATTTAATCTTATCACGGGTGACCCTCTCAGTCAACGCCTGACGGCGTTGCCAGCTCTCCCGGAGGGAGAGCCCTTGGCAGATCGGTCAACTCTGCGCGCAAAACGCAAAATACCGGGCCCTGCGGCCTAGGTCAGCAGCCGCTCAATCTGGACGACAAGGCCCGGCATCTATTGTTTGTTGCAGAAACTTACCCGGCCCGCCAATGGCTCTCCCTTTGGGAGAGCTGGACGCGAAGCGGCCTGAGAGGGTATCAGCAACATTTATAAAAAACGGCAAAACTATTTGTGAAACCTGTTGCATCCTGCGCTTGCAAGCGGGCGAAAAAAAGCATATAATGAGAACATCAACAGAGTAAGGCCATGCGCGTTAAGTGCCGCATCAACGGGGAGTTGTGCTGCGGACGAAGGGAGACCCGCGGTGCATGGCCTGCATCCCGCTGCTGCATGGACTTGGGTGCAGGCGAGACCGTCTGCGGTCTCGGTTGGAAGTGAAGCTTGTTGGATTCACGCCCTCCTTTGTGCGGTTTGTCACACAGGGAGGGCGTTTTTTGCTGCTCTCCCGTGCAAGATCCTTTTCAGGGAGGACAAGAAAAATGAAACAGTCCAAAAATTCCGTCCGTACACTGACCGTGCTGGCCCTGCTGATCGCCATGAGCATCGTGTTCACCCGGGTGCTGAGCATCTCGACCGGGTTTGTCCGGTTCAACCTCGGCAGCCTGCCGGTGCTGCTGGCAGCCATCTTCTTTGGGCCGGGGGCCGGTTTTGTGGTGGGTGCGGTGGCCGACATGATCGGCGGTGTGCTGGCGGGCTATGCCATCAACCCGCTCATCACGCTGGGTGCCGGATCCATCGGTCTGGTGGCTGGTCTCCTGTGGGAGAAGCTGCCCCAGCTGCGTCCGGAGCTGCGGCTGCCGGTCAGCGTGGTGGCGGCTCATGTGGTGGGATCCATCGTCATCAACTCGCTGGCACTCCGCATTTTTTACGGCTATGCGTGGAGCGTGCTGTTTGCCCGCATCCCCAATGCACTGGTGCTCAGTGCCGTCAACACGGTGCTGCTCCGGCTGCTGATGGAGAACCGCGCCGTGCGCAATGCAATTGGAAAGTAAGAAGGGATCACGATGAACTACGAATCGGCTATGGAATACATTCACGCGGTGCAGTGGGCAGGCCATAAACCCGGCCTGACCCGCACCCGCACCCTGCTGGCGGCTCTGGGCGACCCGCACAAGGATCTGAAATTCATCCATGTGGCGGGCACCAACGGCAAAGGCAGCACGGCGGCGATGCTGGCCTCCTGCCTGCAGGCGGCGGGCTGCCGCGTGGGGCTGTATACCTCGCCCTTCATCAACCGCTTCAATGAGCGGATCCAGGTGGACGGGGTGCAGATCGGGGATGACGAGCTGGTGCGGCTGGTGGAACGGATCCAGCCCGCCGCCGACGCCATGGCCGATGTGCCCACCGAGTTCGAGATCATCACGGCGTTGGGGATGCTCTACTTTGCCGAGAAGCACTGTGACATCGTGGTGCTGGAAGTGGGCTTGGGCGGCACACTGGACTCCACCAACGTCATCGACGCACCGGAGTGTGCCGTCATCACGGCACTGGGCATGGATCATGTGAAGGAGCTTGGCCCCACCATCGCCGACATCGCCGCGGCCAAGGCGGGCATCCTCAAAGAGGGCTGCCCGGTGGTCAGCTATGGCGGGGTGCCCGAAGCCGATGCGGTGATCGCAAAAAAAGCCGCCGAGATGCACGCGCCGCTGACGGTGGTGGATTTCCACAAGCTGCGTTGTGACGGCGGCGACCTCGACGAAGTGACCTTTGATTTTGACGGGCTGAACGGCGTTCGGCTGCCCCTCATCGGCAGCTACCAGCCCAAAAACGCGGCAACCGCCATCACGACCCTCCGCGTTCTGCGGGAAAAGGGGTGGAACATCCCCGAAGAAGCCATCCGGAAGGGGCTTGAGACGGTGCGCTGGCCGGGTCGATTCGAGCTGCTGCGGCATTCGCCGGCGTTTCTGCTGGACGGCAGCCACAACGCCCACGGAATGCGCGCCACCGTACAGAGCCTGCAGGATCGGTTCCCGGGCGAGAAATTCGTGTTCCTCATCAGCATCATGGCGGATAAGGACGTCAGCGAGATGCTGGCTCTGCTGGAACCGCTGGCCAGACAGTTTGTGACTGTGGCGGCGCACACCCCCCGCGCAACGCCCGCCGAGACGCTGGCGGCGCAGATCCGTGCCGCGGGCTTTCGGGCGGAAGCGGCACCCAGCATCGAGGCAGGCGTCGCCCGCGCATTGGAACTGGGCGGAGAAGGTCCGGTCTGCGCACTGGGAACGCTCTACTTCTCAGGCGACGTCCGGCAGGCCTTTGAAGCCCTGACCCGCTGAACAGCAGCCAGACCCGAACAAAAAGAAAAGGCGGTGACCCGGTGCAGGATGGGTCATCGCCTTTCTTGCTCCCTTGCGGGAACAGCAGGGTAAATGATAAGAAGGTAAATGAAGAAAATAGCAAAAAAATGAAGAAGGAAGCACAAGAGTGTGCGGGGAGAAGAAATGTATCCAAGCACCCGCCCCTTGTTGGATACAAGATTATCACGTTTGCTCCAAAAATACAAGTCTTTTCTGAAAAAAATCTCCCCAAAACGGCGACAGATCCGTACTTTTGGCGGAACGCACAAATTTGCTGGGGATTTTCTTAACAAAGTGCCGGAGAACAGGGCCCGCCCGCTTGTGACACACCAAGCCCAGCGCAATCTGCGGGGGCTTTCCCCATTTGCCAAGGGCTCAACGGGTTGTGGCACCCAGCAGATCTTTCGTGCCTTGGGCGGCACACCGAAAAAGAAAGCTTGCCTTTACAACCGCAGGCGGGTGTGCTAAGATGATATTGATTGCACAGAATCAAAGGAAACACGAAAAAGGAACAATGCCGGGGCGGACCCGGAATCGAATAGGAGAGTGTGAATGAACGCTGAAACCATCCCTGCAAAAAAGCCGCTGTTCGGCGGACGGAAACCGCTGTTCACACAGGCGGAATTGCTCAAATTGACCGGACCGCTGCTGGTGGAGCAGCTGCTGGCAGTCACGGTCGGCATGGCCGATACCATGATGGTCTCCCGCTGCGGCGAGGCGGCCATTTCGGGCGTCAGCCTTGTGGATATGATCAACAACCTCATCATCGTGCTGTTTGCGGCCTTGGCCACCGGCGGCGCGGTGGTGATCAGCCAGTACCTCGGTGCGCAGGAGCAGGAGCACGCCAACAACAGCTCCGGCCAGCTGATCCTGCTCAGTGCGCTGCTGGGTGCGGGCATCGGGCTGCTCTGCTTTGTGCTGGCACGCCCCATGATCCGGCTGTGCTACGGCAGCATCGAAGCGGATGTGCTGGAGGCCGGTGTCCTGTACCTGAAGATCACGGCTCTGAGCTATCCCTTCCTCGCGCTGTACAACGCGGGCGCAGCCCTCTACCGCAGCATGGGCAACTCCAAGATCTCGATGCAGATCAGCATCCTGATGAACATCATCAATATTGTGGGCAACGCCGTCTGCATCTTTTTCCTGAAGATGGGCGTGGACGGCGTAGCATGGCCCAGCGTCCTCTCCCGTGTGGTGGCGGCGGCACTGATCCTGTCCTGCTGCTACCGGAAGGGGCAGATGCTGACCGTTCCCAAGACCACCCGGCTGAACGGCCGTCTGGCCAGACGGATCCTCGGCATCGGCATCCCGTCGGCGTTCGAGAACAGCCTGTTCCAAGCCGGGCGCATTCTGGTGGTCAGCATCATCTCCACCTTCGGCACGGTGCAGATCGCAGCCAACGCGGTGGCAAACAACCTCGACGGCATGGGCTGCATCCCGGGGCAGGCCATCAGTCTGGCCATGATCACGGTGGTGGGGCGGTGCATTGGCGCAGGGGATGACGCGCAGGTGGTCTACTATACCCGCAAGCTGGTGCTCTGGGCCTACATCGCCATGGGCATCTTCAATGGAGCCATCCTGCTCTTTTTGCGGCCGCTGGTCGGCATCTATGCCCTGTCGGGGGAGACGATGGAGCTGGCGATCCTGCTGGTGCAGATCCATGCGGGCTTCGGCATCCTGCTCTGGCCCAGCTCCTTTGTGCTGCCCAACGCGCTGCGTGCCGCCAACGACGTGAAATTCACGATGATCGTCTCCATCCTCAGCATGGCCGTCTGGCGTCTGGGGTTCAGCTACGTCATCGGCGTCCAGATGGGCATGGGTGCCATCGGCGTCTGGATCGCCATGGTGGTGGACTGGATCTGCCGGGTCATCTGCTTTGTGGCGCGCTTTCAGAGCGGCGTCTGGAAAACGAAATATCACGCATAAGATCAGAAGGGAATGGGGAAATGAAACTCATCAGCTGGAATGTAAACGGCCTGCGTGCCTGCCTGACCCACGACTTTGCGGCCAGCTTTGCCGCACTGGATGCCGACATCTTTTCGGTGCAGGAGACGAAGATGCAGCCGGGACAGGCCGATTTTGCGCCCGAGGGCTACACCGAATATACCTATTCCGCCGAGAAGAAGGGCTACTCCGGTACGGCCTGCTGGTGCAGGCAGCCGCCGCTGGCGGTGACGCAGGGCATCGGCATCGAGCAGCATGACCACGAGGGCCGGGTGCTGACGCTGGAATATCCGGGTTTCTATCTCGTCAACTGCTATACCCCCAACAGTCAGGACGGCTTAAAGCGGCTGGACTACCGCATGAACTGGGAAGACGATTTCCGGGCGTATCTGCTGGATCTGGACGCGAAAAAGCCGGTGATCCTCTGCGGCGACCTGAACGTGGCGCACACCGAGATCGACATCAAGAATGCCAAGACCAACCGGATGAGTGCGGGCTTTACCGATCAGGAACGCGCCAAGATGACCGAGCTTCTGGCAGCAGGGTTTGCCGACAGCTTCCGTCTGCTCCACCCGGAAGAAGTCAAATACAGCTGGTGGAGCTACCGCTTCCATGCCCGCGAGAAGAACGCAGGCTGGCGGATCGATTATTTCCTCGTGTCCAACCGGATCGCCGATCGGATCCGGGCTGCGGAGATCCACAACGAGATCTTTGGCTCCGACCACTGCCCGGTGGAGCTGCAGATCGACCTGTAACACCCCCTTTCTAATAGGAGCAACTGTTTATGATCAAAAATTATCTGCTCGTCTTTTTCATCTCGATGGTTCCCATCATCGAGCTGCGCGGCGCGATCCCCATCGGGTTGGGGATGGGGCTTCCGGTGCTGCCGACCTATCTGGTCTGCGTGCTCGGCAACATGATCCCGGTGCCCTTCATCTATCTGTTTGCCCGCAAGTTCCTGATCTGGGGCTACCACAAACCCGTCATCGGCCCCTTCTGCAGGTTCTGCATCGTCAAGGGCGAAAAAGGCGGCCGTGCGCTGGAGGCCAAGGCCGGCCGCGGCCTGCCGCTGGCGTTGCTGCTCTTTGTCGGCATCCCGCTGCCCGGCACCGGTGCGTGGACCGGCACGCTGGCCGGATCCATTCTGGACATGAAGTTCAAGGATGTGCTGGTGGCCTGTATGGGCGGTGTGCTGCTGGCCGGCATCATCATGGGTCTGGCCAGCGCGGGTCTGCTGGGTGCGCTGAGCACCTTCTTTGCGGTCGGCTGAAGCGGCGTCGCGCAAAATGACCATGGAATTTTCCCCGCAAATATGCTACAATACACAACGATGTGTCTTGAGATACAACAAAGAAAGGACGAAAATCAATCATGGATCAGGCATTGAACCAGAAGATCGACGCGTTTATCGCGGCGAACAAAGAACAGCTCCTGAAGGACATCGCAGCTCTTGTTGCGATCAACAGCGTGGAGAGCACCCCCGCCGAGGGTGCCCCCTTTGGTCTGGGCGCACGCGCCGCGCTGGACAAGACGCTGGAGCTGGCAGCGGGCATGGGTCTCGCCACCCGCAACTGTGAAAACTACATCGGCTACGCAGAGCTGGCCGGTGCCGATCCGGAAAAGTATCTGGCCACCATCTGCCACGTAGACGTGGTGCCCGAGGGCAACGGCTGGTCGGATGACCCGTTCAAGATGCGCATTCAGGACGGCTGGCTGCTGGGCCGCGGCGTGGCCGACGACAAAGGCCCCATGGTGACCACCCTGTACGCCCTGAAGTTCCTCAAGGAAGAGGGGGTCGCGCTGAAATATCCCATCCGTGCGCTGGTGGGCGACAACGAGGAGACCCACATGAACGATGTGGAATACTACCTCAAGAACTATCCCGCCCCGGTGTTCTGCTTTACCCCGGACGCGGAGTTCCCGGTCTGCAACGGCGAGAAGGGGCAGTTCGGCGGCAAGCTGGTCAGCCCGGTCTGCAACGGCGTCATCAAGGAGTTCGTGGGCGGTGTGGCCAACAATGCGGTGCCCGACCGTGCCAGCGCACTGGTGGAAACGGACATCACCAAGCT
The DNA here is from genome assembly GCA_934533135.1 of uncultured Faecalibacterium sp. Classification (GTDB taxonomy): domain Bacteria; phylum Bacillota; class Clostridia; order Oscillospirales; family Ruminococcaceae; genus Faecalibacterium. The sequence goes on along the minus strand of CAKTBG010000011.1, from coordinate 20,383 downwards.
GAAAAATGCACCCAACATCACCCTTGAGCCGGAAGGAACCGGTGTCCGGATCCGCGGCTGGGGCAAGTCCGGCCACGCCGCCATGCCCGCCGGTACCGTCAACGCCATCGGTCTGGTGATGCACTATCTGCTGGAGAATGACCTCTGCAACGAGGCAGAGCGCGCCTATCTGGAGTCGGTCATGAAACTGCACTGCTCCACGGCCGGTGAAGGTCTGGGCATCAACTGCGCCGACGGTCCCTTTGGCCCGCTGACCATCATCGGCGGCCGGATCTATATGGAGGACGGCAAGATGGTCCAGACGCTGGACAGCCGTTTCCCCACCTGCATCAACGGCGAGAAGATCGCGGCCAGCATCCGCGCCGCCATCGGCACCGGTGCCGAGCTGGTGGAAGAAAAGACCGCGGAGCCGTTCTATATTGAGGCAGACACCCCGGCCATCAAAGCCTGCATCGAGACTTACAACGAGGTCACCGGCGAGAATGCCATCCCGTTCACCATGGGCGGCGGCACCTATGCCCGCCATTTCCCCTATGCAGTCAGCTTTGGCCCGGAGCACAACGACATGGTGCTGCCCGAGTTCGGCGGCCCGATGCACGGTGCAAACGAGGCAGCCCCCATCGACAAGCTGCTGGAAGCACTGAAGATCTACATCCTCGCGCTGCTGCGCCTCGAAGAGATCGACTTCTGAGAAAAGAACGTACGATGAAGATTTTGGTAATTGATGGACAGGGCGGCGGTTTGGGCCGCCAGCTGGTCGCGGCCATTGCAGCGGCCTGCCCGGAGGAAGAGCTGATCGCCGTGGGCACCAACAGCCTTGCGGCGTCGGCCATGCTCAAAGCCGGTGCCCGCCGCGCCGCCACCGGCCGGAACGCCGTGGTGGTCAACTGCCGCACGGCGGATATCATCGTCGGCCCCATCGGGATCGTCATTGCCGACGCGCTGATGGGTGAGATCACGCCGGAAATGGCGATGGCCGTCTGCCAGAGCTGCGCCCGGCGGGTGCTGGTGCCGGTGAACCACTGCGACAACTACATCGTCGGCGTGCCCGAACAGCCCATTTCCCAGCTGGTGCAGGCTGCCGCCCAGAAGGTCCGGCAGCTCTGCAGCAGCGGGTGCCGGTAGCCCTCTCAGTCTGCTTCGCAGACAGCTCTCCCAGAGGGCAACGACGACGACCGCGGCCAGTGGCCGAAACAGGGAGGAGTTGTTGGGGCAGTGGTCAGCGAGATATGAGTGCCGCCCAAGGCACGAAATATCTGCTGGGTGCCACAACCCGTTGAGCCCTTGGCAGGCCGGTAAAGCTTGCGCGAATACCGGCAAAGCGACGGCCCCACGGCTGAGGGCAGAGACAGCAGGGATAAAACAAGTGTATTCTTGGGAGTTTGATGCTCCGGAGATGCACCTGTTTTTTCGTTTGAACTGCCAAAAATGCTGGGGGATTTTTGGTAGATATCACGTTGACAAACGGGTTTTTGGTAGATTACACTTGGCATAAAGATTGTATCAATTGCAAACAACGAAAGGAATCATGCATTATGAAAAGGCTACTTGCGATCCTTCTGTCCTTGACGATGCTGGTCAGCGCGGCACCTTTGAGTGCGCTGGCGGCGTCGGATAACAGCTTGAGCCAGACCATCACGGTTCAATCACAGCCGGATGCCGACCTCGTGCAGGCCATTGCGTCCGACCCGTTCCTGACGGCACAGGCGGATTCTGCCCCGGTGCAGGAACAGAATGCCACGGTGGACACCTCCAATGTGTCCATGGAGGCAACGAACAGCTTCGGCAAACTGCTGCTGGATGGCATGGATCTGGATGGAGAGAATGGAAGCAATTTCTCTTCGGGAAACCGGGTCATCGGCATCACTATGAACGGCAGCACCGCCACGGTGAAGTATGTCGCTGAGGAGGATGCGGATCTTGTGGTGGGGATTTATACCGACGACAGCGAAGAACAGATGGTTGCCAGTGGTACGGTGGCAGTTGATAAAACAACTGACGGCACAGTGAAAGTAGCAATCGTTGGGGAAATCCCGGACTACTATATTATAAAAGGATATTTGTTTGATAAAGCAGAACACGCTCCGCTGTGTGAAGCGTTCACCAATACATCAAACACAAAAGATATGGTAGACCTTGCCGGGGCGACAGTCAACGACTTTCCGGAAGATCGTGTTATTAACCTTGATGATGATGCAACGACCAACTTTGTGGTCGTTAATCAAGATGTAACTCTTTTGACGAGGGAAGACTCTGCTGCAGGCAAAAACAATATTGTCAGTCAGGATGACGATGGGCTGAACTATACCATTGCAAATGCCAGCGCAGAAATCAAAAATCTGCAGGTCGGCGATATCCTTACCTATGAGTACGCACCGGGCGAACTGCTGGTTGTAAAAGTTGCTTCGATTGCAGTCAACGGTGACACAGTCACGATCCATGGCGATGATACGCTGGAAGTCACGGATGTGTTCGATGCGCTGAAAATTGAAGATACTGCTGACAGCAAAGATCTGACATACGATGAACATACGGCGGATGCAGGTGTGGCATATCTTGGCGAGTATGAAGAAGATTTTTCGATTGAAGATGAATGGTCGCCGGATTTTGATGAATCGGATAATGGAACAGAGAAAGAACACGAGGCATATATAAAGTCCGTTAGGAAATTTGAACTAAAAAACGCCGCTGGTGCGACAGAAGGTGGTGTTGATACTGGAGAGGGAACAAAGGTAAATGCAGAATGTACGGGTACGGTAAGTGTCAGCGCAACAGCAACTGTCAAATATTATGTTACGCCGGATAAGCAATGTTTTTCGTTTGTTGCAGACGCAGCAATGGCTGCAAATGTGGTGATATCAGGAAAAATCGAGACGAGAATTCGGCTCGGTTCATTTGGTGTTGCACCAATTCCCGGACTCTATATTGGATTTGACCCGGCTTTTGTAGCAAAAGCAGAAGTGAAATTAACCGTTAGCGCAAAGACAAGTACTCAGATTGGATTTTCCTATGACAGCATAGATTCTGTGGCGAAGAACTTGTCTAAAACGCCGCACACCTCCATCAAAACGAGCGTAGAAGGAATGATCTACGTTGGAATTGATCTGTGCCCCAATATTAAAGTCTTGGGAGCGGTTGCAAAGGTGGAATTGACGGCTGAAGTTGGAGGAAAAGCAACGATTTCAATTCGATTGAAATCGACGGAAATCGAAATGAATGCGGCCTCCAAACACGGCTGTAACACTTGCTATACAGTGGCTTTGGATGCAAATTTGAAAGTAAGCGCAAAACTTTCTTTCTTGAATTTGAAAAAATTTACTTTGACGTTTGACTTTGTAGATGCGTCGATTTCTCTTGGAAAAGTATATTGGGCACCGGAGTATGATGATCTGGGATGGGGTGACTGCCCGCATACCAAGTATCGAATGATTATTATGCTGATTGGCTGCGATGATCCGACGGGGGCTGAAGTATATGTGAGCAAAGACGGCGGTACTGCACAGCCAATGGGAGCGATTGATGACAGCGGTTATTTGAAACTGTATCTTGATCCGGGAAAATACCAGATGACAGCTACAGTGGATGATGTAATTTACCGCAGCAGTATATTTACGATCCGGGAATCGGATTTGACGGTTAAACTGTCGAGAGACTATGTTCCGGAACCCGATCCTGATCCGGATCAGCCGGAAACACCCGACCCAGACAAGCCGGATCCGGATAACCCCGATCCCGATACTCCGGGTGAGAGCGAACCGGACTATGTACTGGAAAATGGAGTCCTGACCATCAACAGTGAGAAGATCATGATGGATTATACCTCGGCGGAAGAAACACCGTGGTATGAGTTCCGTGACAGCATCCGGCAGATCGTGGTGAAGTCCGGTGTGCAGAAAATCAGTCCGTATGCGTTTGCAGAGTGTGCGAATGTTACGAATGTGATTTTTGAAGGTACTTTGACGGAAATCGCAGCAGCGGCGTTTGAGGGCTGTCAGGATCTGGAACTTGTGGATTATGGCGGAACACAAGAAAGCTGGAACAGCGTCGTGATCGGTGAAAAGAACGAGCCGTTGTATACCGCAATCATCCAGTGCCGCGACGGAAATATTACTCCGTCGGAGGCAGAGATGAAGTCCGGAACCTGCGGTGATAACCTGAAATGGACGCTGAACTATCAGGGAGTTCTGACGATTACCGGCTATGGCAGGATGACGAACTATCAGTGGGGCACCAGTCCGTGGTATGGGGATAAGGTAAAGCGGGTCATCCTGAAAGCGGAAGGAGGCACGGGCAGTATTGACTCGATTGGAGACTATGCTTTTGCAGGGTGCGACAAATTGACCAGCATCAATATTCCCAATCGGGTGAGGATCGCATACCATATGTTGGATGGGTGCAGCAGTCTGGAAACGATTGTGATTCCGGATGATGTGACTTGGATCGAGTCTGGTGCATTCAATAATTGCACAAGCCTGAAAACAGTTGTACTTCCGGCTGTGATGTCAAGTGGATATATCGCACAGGGAGCATTTTCGGGATGCACTTCTTTGGAGAGTGTCACGATTCCGACCGGCATTCAAGTGATTGAAAGCAATGTGTTCTCCGGCTGCACCAGCTTGAAAAATGTAGTGATTCCATCCGATATTCAGGAAGTTAGAAAGAATGCCTTTTTGAATTGCAGCAGCCTGAAAGAACTTGACTTCCAGAATGGTTTAACGACCATCAAGGATAGTGCATTCTCTGGCTGTGAAAGCATGACAAAAATCACACTTCCGGAGAGTGTGACATCCATTGGTCAGGACGCATTTTATAATTGCAAGAGTCTGGAGAGTATTACACTGCCGAAAAAAATCGCAGAAATATCGAGAGGTATGTTTAGCGATTGCGTGAATTTGAAAAGTGTTACAATTCCACAAAGTGTGACGAGCATCGGGCACTATACATTCTATGGATGCGAAAACCTGAATGAAGTTTATTTTGCGGGAACGCAAGAGCAGTGGAATGCAATTACGTGTGGGAACGCAAACGATGCACTGAAGAGTGCCACCATCCACTGCACCGACGGCGACATTGTACCGACAGCCGAAAACTCCATCACCACCGGCAAAACGACCACAGACAACGCCACGCTCCACGCGGTGTTCAACGGGCTGACGGCTGGTGAAGACTATGCTGTTATCGTCAGCAAGTCGGCAGAAAACCCGCTGGACGCGGCAAATCTGATCTACATCAACCAGAAGACCGCTGGCGCAAACGGCGTGCTGGATGTGCCGTTCATCTCGAGCGAAAGCGGTGCGGCGTATGTGGTGGCCTGCCGGAAGGGTGGTTCGACGAATCCCGGCGGAAACACCGGCAAGGATGATTCCGGCAGCACCAGCAAACCCGGCGGAGACACGACCAAGCCGAGCACGCCGGAGCAGCCTTCGACCTCCGGCGGTGGCGGCGGCGCGATCGTGGCGGTCGTTCTGATCGGCGGCGCGGCTGCGGCGGTGACGGCGGGCGTCATCCTGATGATGCCGGTGGAAGTCAGCGGCGTGGCGCAGCTGGGCGACGGCAATGTTTTGGCAAACGCAAATGTTCAGTTGATGAAGGACGGCCAGCAGGTCGCCCAGACAACAACAGACGAAAGCGGTCATTTTGCGCTGGAAGTCAAGCGCGGCGAGTACCAGATGAACGTCACCACGGTCAATCCCGAGACGGGCGAACAGACCGTGCGGACGGCAAGCGTGAAGGCTCCGGCGAAGAACGGAACGTTTACGTTCTAAGCCCTCTCAGCCCTCTCAGTCACCTTCGGTGACAGCTCTCCCAGAGGGAGAGCCAAGAAGAAGCCTCTCAGTCAAAGCCTGACGGCTTTGCCAGCTCCCCCAGAGGGGAGCCAAGACAGAACCCTCTCCGTCACCTTTGGTGACAGCTCCTTGGAGGGGGGCAAAGCGCATAAGAAAAGCAGGTGTGCCCGGTGAAGCGTGAGCTTCGGGGGTACACCTGCTTTTTGCTGGTTTATTTCTGGCGTTTGGCGATCTGATCCGCGGTGGGCGGGATATCGCCCTGTTTGTGATTTTCCAGCGCACTGATCCGGCGATCCAGCTCGGTGATGCGCTGGGAGATGACGTCCGGTAGATCCTGCTGGTCGAGGTCGTCGGCGGGGTTGACGGCCTTGTTGTTGATCCGCACCACTTCGGCAGGAACGCCGACGGCAGTGCAGTTGGCGGGCAGGTTGCGGAGCACGACGCTGCCCGCACCGATGCGGGCATTGTCGCCGATGTAGACCGGGCCGAGGACTTTGGTGCCCGCACCGATCAGGACGTTGTTGCCAAGGGTGGGGTGCCGCTTGCCGGTATCCTTGCCGGTGCCGCCGAGGGTCACACCGTGGTAGATGGTGCAGTTGTCGCCGATCTCGGTGGTCTCGCCGAACACGATGCCCATGCCGTGGTCGATGAACAGACACTTGCCGATGGTGGCACCGGGGTGGATCTCGATGCCGGTGCGGTGGCGTCCGTGCTGGCTGACCCACCGCGCAAGGAAGAAATGCTTGTGCTCATACAGCCAATGGGCGATGCGGTGATAGACCAGAATGTGAAAACCGGGGTACAGCAGAATGACTTCCAGCACACTGCGGGCAGCAGGATCCTTGCGCTGAATGTTCCGTGCGTCCTCCAACAAACCCATGAGGGTTCCCTCCCTTTTCCCTGTTGCTGCCGCCCACGACCCGGCGGCAGAATCCGTTGTGTCCTATTATAATAACACAGGTGAACTTTAATGTACAGCGGATCGCTAGGAATTGGGTGGATTTTTTGCGAAAAAGATGCCTTTGCGCGGTCGAGAGCAGACTTTTCGGTAGAGTAGCCAAAAATCCGGGCTTCGGCAGAGAAACCTTTTTACAAACAAAAATTGCCGGAAGCATTGACACATTTTGCGTTTCTATGATAAAATATATCGAAATAAATCACAGCTCAAAAAAAGGAGACAACACGATGCAGGCAAAGTCGATGCGCGCAAAACGGAACAACCAGTTTGCTGCCGGTTTTGTTGTGGAGTCGTTGTTTCCTTTTTTACTGAATTGACTTTTCCCTTTTTCGGGAAAAGTTTTTTTTTGTCCAGAAACGGACGGGTACGCGAACAAATCCATATCATCAAAAACGGATCAGGGAGGTACATTATGCTGCTTGTAAACGCTGTCAACGCCGAGGGTCGGCCGGTCGAGCTTTACGTCAAGGACGGGAAGATCGCGGCCGTGGGTCAGGATCTGGCCGCACTCGCCGGAGAAAACGAAACCGTCCTCGATGCGGGCGGGCTGACGGTTCTGCCGGCCTTTGTCGATCTCCACTGCCATTGGCGGACGCCGGGCTTTGAGTACAAGGAGGACATCGAGACGGGCAGCCGGGCAGCGGCGGCCGGTGGATACACCTTCGTCAACCTGATGCCCAACACGAAACCCGTCTGCTCCTCGGCGGCGCAGGCGGAGCAGATCGAGCGGAAAGCGGCGGAGGTGGGTCTGTGCGACGTGAACCAGACCGTCTCCATCACGGAGAATTTTGACGGCAAAACGCTGGATCACCTCAAGACCCTGCCCGCGACGGTGAAGTTCATCACCGAAGACGGCCACGGTGTGCAGGACAACGCGACCATGGCAAAGGCCTTTGCCATCTGCACCCAGCGGGATATCACCGTGATGAGCCATGCAGAGGATATGGAGATCAGCCCGTGGGATTACCGGCTGGCGGAGGATCTGGAAACGGTGCGGAACTGCTGGCTGAGCGAGTATTACCAGACCCGGCTGCATCTGTGCCATGTCTCCACCCGGGGAGCCATCGACGCGATCCAGATGGCCAAGCTGCGGGGCGCACCGGTGACCTGTGAGGTCACGCCCCACCATCTGTGGTTCACCAACGACACCTGCGATTACCGCGTCAACCCGCCCATCCGGACGGCGGACGATGTGCAGGCTCTGCTGGACGCCATCCGCTCCGGCGTGGTGGATGCCATTGCCACCGACCACGCGCCCCACTCCGAAGAGGACAAACTCAAGGGAATGGCCGGCATGGTGGGCAGCGAGACGGCCTTCGGTGTCTGCTATACCAAGCTCTGCAAGGAAGAGAATCTGCCGCTGGAGCTGCTGGTCCACCTGATGAGCACCAGCCCGGCGCAGATCCTTGGTCTGGCAAAGGGGCAGCTGGAGCCGGGCTACGACGCCGACTTTGTGCTGGTGGATCTGGATACCCCCTATGTGGTGGACAAGGACAAGCTCCATTCCAAATCCCACAACTGCCCCTACGATGGGGTGCAGCTGTACGGCAAGGTGTGCGCCACCGTCAAGGGCGGTGCGCTGACCTATCAGGCGGAGTGAAGCCCTCTCAGATTGGAGTAAAGCCCTCTCCGTCATCGCTGCGCGATGCCACCTCTCCCGGAGGGAGAGGCAAGTCTTGGCTCTCCCTTTGGGAGAGCTGTCTGCGAAGCAGACTGAGAGGGCAAGGACGCTGACAATACATTATAATAGAAAGAAAATGATCAGGAGGAAAACAACAATGACGAACATGGACAAACTGTACGAGGCGGTCGAGGCACGCGGCCCGGTCTGCGTGGGTCTGGATACCGATTTCAGCTACCTGCCCGCCGATTTTGTGGACAGCACCCTGTCCAAGGGCGAAAACATCGTCCGCTTCAACAAGAAGATGATCGAGGCGACCAAGGCCGTCGCGGGCTGCTACAAGGTGCAGATCGCGTACTATGAGTCGCTGGGTCTGGACGGGATGCGTGCGTATGCCGAGACCCTGAAGGCCGTCCGCGAGGCGGGAATCCCGGTCATCGCCGACATCAAGCGCGGCGACATTGCCAAGACCGCTGAGATGTACGCCATGGGTCACTTCACCGGAGATTTTGAGGCAGACTTTGTGACGCTGGCACCCTACATGGGTCTGGACTCCATCAGCCCCTATCTGCCTTACGCGGAGAAGCAGGGCAAGGGAATGTTCGTCCTCTGCCGCACCTCCAACGGCGGTGCCAAGGACTTTGAGTATGAGAAGCTGGCCGACGGCCGCCACGTTTACGATCTGGTGGGCGACAAGCTGAACGCCATGGGCAAGGACTACATGGGCGAGCACGGCTACTCTTCTCTGGGTCTGGTCATCGGCGGCACCCACATTGAGGAGGCCACCGAGATCCGTGCCAAGTATCAGGATTCCTTCTTCCTGATCCCGGGCTACGGCGCACAGGGCGGCAAGGCCGAGGACATCGCCCAGTATCTGACCAAGGGCAACGGCGGCGTGGTCAACTCCAGCCGCGGCATCCTGCTGGCCTACAAGAAGCAGCCGGGCACGACCTTTGACGAGGCCGCTTACAACGAGTGTGTGAACATGAAGGAGGCAATTGCTCATGCGTGCAGCCTGCTGTGAGGCGACCGTCCTGCGCAATGAGGTCATTGCGGACGACATCCGCCTGCTGACCGTCGTTTGGCCGGACGGCGAGCACATCCCCCATGCGGGGCAGTTCTTTACCCTGCGCAGCTGGCCGGCCAGCGAGGAACCCTTCCTCTCCCGGCCCATCAGCGTCCATTGCTACAACGCCGAAAGCAATACCGTCGAGTTTCTGTATCAGGTCATCGGCGAGGGCACCAAGAAGCTGGCACAGCTCAAAATGAAGGACAAATTCCAGCTGACCGGCCCCATGGGGAACGGGTTCGATGTGCCGAAGATCGTGAAACACTACCAGAAGATCGCCGTCGTGGGCGGCGGCATCGGCACGGCCCCTATGTACCAGCTGACCCGGGAACTGGCGGCGGCGGGCGTCAAGCCCGATGTGTTCTTCGGCTTCCGGGACCAGCCCTACTGCATGGAAGCGTACCGCCCCATCGCAAACCTCGTGAAAGTCTCCACCGACACCGGCGCGGTGGGTTTCCACGGCTTTGTGACCCAGCTGTACGACCCGGCGGATTACGACGTGGTGCTGGTCTGCGGCCCGACGGTCATGATGAAGAACGCGGCGCGGCTCTGTGCCGAAAAGGGAACGCCCTGCTTCGTCAGCCTCGAAAAGAAGATGGCCTGCGGCATCGGTGCCTGCCTCGGCTGCACCTGCGAGACCAAGAGCGGCGAGGGCAAGAGCGTCTGCAAAAACGGCCCGGTCTTTGATGCAACGGAGGTGTTCTGATGGCAGATCTGAGAACGAACCTGCTGGGGTTCACGATGAACAGCCCCATCATCGGTGCATCCGGCACCGTGGGCTACGGGGTGGAGTATGAGGCACTGGCCGATTTTGCAAAGATCGGCGGCATCTCGGGCAAAGGGCTGACCCTGCACGGACAGTACGGCAATCAGGGCGAACGCCTCTGGGAGACGCCCTCCGGCCTCATCAACAGCATCGGCCTGCAGAATCCGGGCGTGCAGCACTTCATCGACGTGGAGCTGAACGAGATGCTGGAGCTCAAGCAGAAGTACGGCACGGTGGTCATCGCCAACCTTGGCGGCCACAGCGAAGAGGAATATGTGGAAGGTGCGGCGATGCTCAGCGAGAGCGCGGTGGACATCGTGGAGCTGAACATCTCCTGCCCCAACGTCAAGGTGGGCGGCATGGCCTACGGCGTGAAGGCGGAAGCGGCCGGCGAGGTCGTCAAGATGGTCCGTGCGGCCTGCAAGAAGCCCCTGATGGTCAAGCTCAGCCCGCAGGCCGAGAACATCCCCGCCATGTGCAAGGCTGTGGAAGCCGCCGGTGCGGACGCCATCAGCCTGACCAATACCTTTCAGGCCTGCGCCATTGACCTCGAGAAACGCCGCCCGGTGTTCAACAACATCTTCGCGGGTCTGTCCGGCCCGGCCGTGCGCCCCATCGCGCTGCGGATGGTCTGGCAGGCGGTCGGTGCAGTGAACATCCCGGTTGTGGGTCTGGGCGGCATTGCCACCGGCCGCGACGCGCTGGAATTTATCATGGCAGGCGCGGCCGCTGTGCAGGTGGGCGCAGCCAACTTTGCGAACCCCCGTGCCATGGAGACCATTGCCGACGAGATGGCACAGTGGATGGACGCCCACGGCGTCAAGACCCTGGACGAGATCCGCGGCTGCGCACGGGAAAGTGCATAAAATTGCTGATAATCGCATATAACGTGAAAATATTCGTTAAAACAAAATCAAATACGAATAAATTTGCGTTTTAACCAAAAGCGTGGTACAATACCGCAAGAACGTTTTTTTACAACAGAGAGGGAGAGTAAAACTATGAGTGAAGCACTTGAGATCCTGAAGAGCTGTGACGCATTTCTGGAGGGTCATTTCCTCCTTTCTTCCGGCCGCCATTCCAGCGCATACTGCCAGATGGCCTATCTGCAGCAGTATCCTGACCGCTGCGCTGAGGTCATGAAGACGGTGGCAGACAAGATCAAGGAGATGGATGTGGACGTCATCGTCGGACCGGCCATGGGCGGCATCGTCTATGCCTACGAGCTGGCGCGTCAGACCGGCAAGCGCGCCATCTTCACCGAGCGGGTGGACAATGTGATGACCCTGAAGCGGTTTGCCATCCATCCGGGCGAGAAGTGCCTGATCGCGGAGGACGTTGTGACCACCGGCATCTCCTCGCTGGAGACCAAGCGGGTCATCGAGGAGAACGGCGGCATCTGCGTCGGCATCACCTGCGTGGTGGACCGCACCAAGGCCGAGGCTCCGTCTCCCATCCCCATCGTGGCCAGTGCCCTCAAGCTGGATCTGCCCAACTATGCCCCCGAAGAGTGCCCCATCTGCAAGGAGGGCAAGCTGCCGCTGGTCCATCTGGGCAGCCGCAAGATGAAGCAGGAAGCCAAGCAGACCCTGTAAGCCCAAAGCGCATCTGTGTTGAAACGAGGAATACTATGAACGCATATCTTCTTTTGGCAAACGGTATGGTCTTTGCCGGTCAGTCGGTGGGTGCCGAGGGCGTCACCGTGGGCGAGGTCGTCTTTGCCACCGGTATGGTGGGTTTTCAGGAGACGCTGACCGACCCCAGCTATTACGGCCAGATCATCACCCAGACGTACCCCCTGATCGGAAACTACGGTATGAACCATGACGACATGGAGTCGGACCGCATCTGGGCGAAAGGCTACATCGTCCGCGAAGCCTGCAAGACGCCTTCCAACTGGCGGTGCGAGGAAACGCTGGACAGCTTTTTGAAGAAAAACAACACCATCGGCATCGAGGGCATCGACACCCGCCACCTGACCCGCATCATCCGGGAGAGCGGCGTGATGAACGGTGCCATCCTGACCACCTTTGACCCGGCTGACCCAGCAAACAAGGCACAGACGGATGCACTGCTGGCCGAGATCCGCACCTATGCCGTGACCGACGCGGTCAAGAGCGTCACCTGCGCAAAGCCCGAGGTCTACAACGAACAGGGCGAGACCCACATCGTGCTGATGCACTACGGCTGCAAGCGGAACATCGTGCGCTGCCTCGTCAAGCGGGGCTGCAAGGTGACCGTCATGCCCGCCTTTGCCACGGCAGAGGAAGTGGCGGCTCTGAACCCCGACGGCATCATGCTGTCCAACGGCCCCGGCGACCCGGCCGAACCGGTGGAGGTCATCGAGAACCTGAAAAAGATCTTTGCGCTGAACATCCCCACCTTCGGCATCTGCCTCGGCCATCAGCTGTCCGCACTGGCTGCCGGTGCCAAGACCATGAAGCTGAAATACGGCCACCGCGGTGCCAACCAGCCCGTCACCGACTTTGCGTCCGGCCGCACCTTCATCACCAGCCAGAACCACGGCTATGCCGTCGTGGGCGAGGAGCTGCCCGCCGCGATGGGCGAGGTGGCACAGGTGAACGCCAACGACGGCACCTGCGAGGGCATCCAGTACAAGAAGTGGAACTGCTTTACCGTGCAGTTCCACCCGGAAGCAAACGGCGGCCCCAAGGACACCGAGTTCCTGTTCGACCGTTTCCTGAACAACGTCAAAGCAGCAAAGGAGGCACGCTGAAATGCCGAAGGACCCTAGTATTAAGAAGGTGCTGGTCATTGGCTCCGGCCCCATCATCATCGGTCAGGCAGCGGAGTTCGACTACTCCGGCACGCAGGCGTGCCGTGCCCTGAAAGCAGAGGGCATTGAGACGGTTCTACTCAACTCCAACCCCGCTACCATCATGACCGACCCGGACGTGGCCGACCATGTTTACATTGAGCCCATGACCCTCGAGGTCGTGGAGCGCATTCTGGACATCGAAAAGCCGGACTCGGTGCTGCCCAACCTCGGCGGCCAGATGGGTCTGAACCTCTCGATGGAGCTGGCGCGCTCCGGTTACCTCGACCGCACCGGCATCCGCCTGCTGGCCTGCAAGCCGGAGACCATCGACCGCGCCGAGGACCGCGAACTGTTCAAGGAGACGATGGAAAAGCTGCACCAGCCCATCATTCCCTCGGAAGTCGTGGAGACGCTGGAAGATGCGCTGGCCTGCGCCGACCGCATCGGGTACCCGGTCATCGTCCGCCCGGCCTTCACCATGGGCGGCACCGGCGGCGGCATCTGCGAGAACAAGGCCAAGCTGATCGAGATCGGCACCAACGGCCTGCGCCTGTCGCCCATCCATCAGATCCTCGTGGAAAAGTGCATTGCCGGTTGGAAAGAGATCGAGTATGAGGTCATGCGCGACCACAAGGGCAATGTCATCACCGTCTGCAACATGGAGAACCTCGACCCCGTCGGCATCCACACCGGCGATTCGGTGGTCGTGGCTCCCTCCCAGACCCTGACCGACCACGAGTATCAGATGCTCCGCACCGCAGCTCTCGACATCATCACGGAGCTGGGCATCGAGGGCGGCTGCAACTGCCAGTTCGCCCTGAAGCCGGACAGCTTTGATTATGCGGTCATCGAGGTCAACCCCCGCGTGTCCCGCTCTTCCGCACTGGCTTCCAAGGCCACCGGTTATCCCATCGCAAAGGTGGCGACCAAGATCGCCATCGGCTATACGCTGGATGAGATCACCAACGACGTCACCGGCAAGACCTGCGCCTGCTTCGAGCCGGCACTGGACTACATCGTGGTCAAGTACCCGAAATGGCCCTTTGATAAGTTCGTCTACGCCGAAAAGTCGCTGGGCACCCAGATGATGGCCACCGGCGAGGTCATGAGCATCGGCAACAGCTTCGAGGCGGCCATGATGAAGGCGGTCTCCTCCATCGAGCTGGGCATGGATACCCTGACCCACAAGCCGTTTGTGGAGCTGAGCGACGAGGAGATCGTCGAGCATCTGTATGTGCAGGACGCCGAGCGGGTGTTCTGCGTTTACGAGGCTCTCAAGCGCGGCATCGACCATGAGACCATTTATAAGATCACCAAGATCGACTGGTGGTTCCTGGATAAGATGCAGCATCTGGCCGACCTCGAAAATGGTCTGGCCAAGTGCCATGGCGTCCTGAGCGAGGCACAGTACAAAGAAGCGAAAAAATACGGTTTTCAGGATAAGACCATCCGCCGCCTTGCCGCGGTGGATGCACTGCCGGTGGAAAATTACCGCGCCGGGTTCAAGATGGTCGATACCTGCGCCGCAGAGTTCTCGGCCAACACCCCCTATTTCTACTCTACCTACGATGGCGACAACGAGGCAGCCGCCTTCATCGCCGAGAAGGAAGCACAGGCCGCCGCAAAGGGTGAGCCCAAGAAAAAGAAGGTCCTCGTCTTTGGCTCCGGCCCCATCCGCATCGGTCAGGGCATCGAGTTCGACTACTGCTCGGTCCACTGCGTCTGGACGCTGAAAAAGCACGGCTGCGAGGCCATTCTGGTCAACAACAACCCGGAGACCGTCTCCACCGACTTTGACACCGGCGACCGTCTGTACTTTGATCCGCTGAACCCGGAGAGCGTGGACAACATCATCGCCACCGAGAAGCCGGACGCCTGTGTGGTTCAGTTCGGCGGCCAGACGGCCATCAAGCTGGCCAAGCACATGGAGGAGATCGGCCTGCCCATCCTCGGCACCCCGGCGGATGCCATCGACGAGGCCGAGGACCGGGAGCGGTTCGATGAGCTGCTGGAACGCTGCAAGATCCCCCGTGCCCCCGGACGGACGGTCTTCAATCTGGACGAAGCTCTGGCCGCTGCCGACGAGATCGGCCTGCCGGTCCTGATGCGTCCGTCCTACGTTCTGGGCGGTCAGAATATGATCGTGGCCTATACCAAGGCGGATGTCATCGAGTATATGGGCGTCATCACCGAGCACGTCGATATGGATCACCCTGTCCTGCTGGATAAGTACATCATGGGCACCGAGTGCGAAGTGGATGCCATCTGCGACGGCGAAAACTTCCTGATTCCCGGCGTGATGGAGCAGGTCGAGCGCACCGGCGTCCACTCCGGCGACTCCATCTGCGTCTACCCGGCGCAGCATCTGACGCAGGCCGAGATCGACACCATGGTGGATTACACCGGCCGCTTCGCCCGTGAGCTCCACGTCACCGGTCTGGTGAATGTGCAGTATGCGGTCTCCCACGGCAAGGTCTATGTCATCGAGGTCAACCCCCGTTCGTCCCGTACCGTGCCCTACATCTCCAAGGTCACCGGCGTGCCGATGGTCGATCTGGCCGTGCGCTGCTGCCTCGGCGAGAAGCTGACGGATATGGGCTATGGCACCGGCCTGCACCCCAACGCGCCCTATGTGGCCGTCAAGGTGCCGGTGTTCAGCTTTGAGAAGCTGCACGGCGTGGATACCCAGTTCGGCCCGGAGATGAAGTCCACCGGCGAGGTGCTGGGCATTGCCCCCAATTACCACGACGCCCTGCTCAAGGGTCTGATCGGTGCGGGCTATACCTTCAAGACCCCCGGCCCGGCCAGCTGCTGCATCTTTACCGTGAAGGACAGCGACAAGCCGGAATTCGTGGACATCGCGTGGAAGCTCAAGAGCATGGGCTACAAGCTCTACGGCACCTCCGGCACCTGCGCATGGCTGAACAAGCACATGGTGCCCTGCAACGAGGTTCGCAATATGTCCGGCGAATCGCCCAACATCGTGGATCTGCTGCAGAGCGGACTGGTAGACTATGTGTTCTCCACCAGTGCCAAGGGGCGTGACCCGAAGCGTGATTCGGTCCGCCTGCGCCGCAAGGCTGTGGAGCTGAGCATTCCCTGCATCACCGCCGTGGATACGGCCAATGCACTGGTCAACTGCCTGCGCAGCGACCACAGCATGGAGAAGATCCCGCTGGTGGATATTGCAACGCTGTATCATAAGAATTGAGTCATGCGATGCAGCTTCGTGCGCAAAATAGGCTGTTTTGTGCGCAATCCCTCGTAATAGAGGGCGGCATTTGCTATACTCAACAACGCAAAATTTGCCAAAAGACGTTACTTTTGGACGTTCCAGGAGGATATCGCTACATGACTCGTTCCCAAATGATTGAGACCGTGGCACGCAAGACCGGCTTCACTGAAGCACAGGTCGAGACCACGATGGATGCTTTGTTTGACCAGATCGCAGACTGCCTGCGTGCAGACGAGAAGGTGACCATCGCCGGTTTTGGCCGTTTTGAGATGCGTCCCCGCAAGCCGAAGGCGTACACCAACCCCAAGACCAAGGTCTCCAGCCGTTTGGAGTCTACTTCCATCCCCGGCTTCAAGGCCAGCGGCCGTTTCAAGCAGAAGCTTGATGCTGGCCGTGCTGCCAACCAGAGCGTCGAAGAGACTGCCTGATTTTTAACCTCGAACTGAAGAGCCGCATCCTGCGTTGCCGGGATGCGGCTCTTTTTGTGCTGACAAGGGGCGGATTTCATGCTATACTAGGGTGTATCTGAAAAGTCGAAAATTTAGCCTATTTCTACAAACACAGCTGGATTTTGCGTGAAACAGCCTTGAAATCCACAAAGGATTCCTGCGACTATTTGCCTTAAATCCCGCTTGTGTTTGCGAAATATTCGTCATTTTCTTTGTTTTCAGATACACCTTAAGAGAAAATGGCGTTTTACGCACAAAACAGAACGGAGTAGAGAAATATGCTTTACAGCGAGTTGCAGTGCAGCGAGGCCATCCACAAGGCCGTCGAACGGATGGGCTTTTCGGAGATGACAGAGATCCAGGAAAAGACCATTCCGGTCATGCTGGCAGGCCGGGATGTGATCGCCAAAGCACCGACCGGCACCGGCAAGACCTGCGCCTTCGGCATTCCGGTGGCCGAGCACATTGATCCGGCACAGAAAGTGCCGCAGGCGGTCATCATGGCCCCGACCCGGGAACTGGCGCAGCAGATCGCAGAGGAACTGAGCGGCCTGACCTATTTCATGCCCGAGGTGCAGGTGGCCTGCGTTTACGGCGGAGCCAACATGGAAAAGCAGGCGCGCCGACTGGCCGAGGGCTGCCAGATCGTGGTGGCGACCCCGGGCCGCCTGATGGATCACTACAAGCACCACAGCATCGACCTGACTCATGTGACCCAGATCGTCCTTGACGAGGCCGACGAGATGCTGAACATGGGCTTCTATAAGGATGTGCGCCACATCATCGAGATGATGAAGGCGCGCAAGTCGCTGTCGATGTTCTCGGCCACCATCAGCCGGGAGGTCATGGACATCGGCTGGCTCTATCAGAACAATGCCGAGGAGATCACCGTGCAGCCCAAGGAAGAAAGCCAGCCCAAGATCACCCAGTATATGCTGGAGACCTCCGGCCGGAACAAGCTGTCGGATCTGGCGCAGATCATCATTGGCGAGGGTTACAAGCGGGTCATGGTCTTCTGCGATACCAAATTCAATACGGCAACGCTGGCCAATCAGCTGGCGCGTCTGGGCTTCTCGGTGGACTGCCTGCACGGGGATCTCTCCCAAAAAGAGCGCAACCAGATCATGCAGAATTTCCGGGATGGCAAGCTGGCCATCCTTGTGGCCACCGATGTGGCGGCCCGCGGCATCGACGTCTCGGATGTGGATGCGGTGATCAACTACGATGTTCCCGGCGACAACGAGCACTACACCCACCGCATCGGCCGCACCGGACGCGCCAAAAAAGAGGGCGTGAGCTACCTGTTCTATGTGCCCGAGGAGAAAAAGCGGGTGCAGGAGCTGCTGCGCCTGACCCGGAACACCGAGCTGTGTACGCCGGTGCATTTCGATTTCAACCATGAGCATATTGTGGTGGAGAAAAAACAGGAAAACGCCGATCGGTTCCAGATCAAGTGCTATTTTTAAAGGAAGAAGCTGCTGTACCACTGTGTGCGGCGGCTCTTTTTTGCAAAAAGGCTTGACCTTCCCCTTTGTGGAAGGTGTAGAATGCTCTCGTAAGGAGGGGGTCGTGACCCATGAAGATCAACGAAGTGGAAGCCGCAGTCGGCGTAACCAAAAAGAACATCCGCTTTTACGAGGAAGAGGGGCTCATCTGTCCCCGGCGGGAGCCGGGCAACGGCTACCGCAGCTACTCGGAAGCGGATGTGGAGTGCCTGCGCCGCATCAAGCTGCTGCGCAAGCTGGATGTGCCGCTGGCGGAGATCCGGCAGATGCTGGAGGGGCAGCGCACGCTGGCCGAGGGCATGAACCTGCAGCTGGAGCGTCTGCGCAGCCGCCGCACCGATCTGGAGGAGGCCATTGGCTTCTGCACGCTGCTCCAACGGGAGAGCGGCTCTCTGGAACAACTGGATGTGGAGCAGGTGCTGGCGCGCCTGACTGCACGGGAAGAACAGGGAGTGACGTTTGTGAACATTGAACGCACCGACCAAAAGACCCGCCGTATCCGGGATGCCTGCATTGGTGCTGCCCTTTTTGTGGTCATGATGGTCTTTGTGATGGCCACCATGGGCTGGGCGGTCTATACCGACCCGCTGGATGCCCCGCCGCTGCCGCTGCTGGTGGTGATGTTCGGCATCCCGGCGGGCTGCATTGTGGGCACCCTGAAGGTGCTGCTGGATCGGATCGAAGAGATCGGAAAAGGAGAAGAAGATGCTTATCGTAACTATTAACGAGATCCCGGGCAAAAAGATGGAGGCATTGGGCGTGGTGCGGGGCAGCACCGTACAAAGCCGCAACCTTGGCCACGACATGATGGCCGGTTTCCGCACCCTTGTGGGCGGCGAGGTGACCGACTACGCCGAGATGCTCACGGAGGCGCGGCAGATCGCCACCGGGCGCATGGTCAAGGACGCCGAAGGTCTTGGTGCCGATGCCATTGTGGGAATGCGGTATGCCTCCGCCAGCGTCATGCAGGGCGCGGCTGAGGTCATTGCTTACGGAACGGCGGTGAAGTTTGTATGACCGCGAAAGAAAAGCAGGGCTTTGGCCTGTACTTCCTGCTCGCGTTCGGCATGGCGTGGCTGTGTCAGATCGGCGGGTGTATGGCACTTTTGCAGCAGGAGAACGCTGTGCTGTATCAGCTGGCACTGATCGGTACCATGTTCTGCCCGCTGCTGGCCGTACTGTTGGTGCAAAAGGCGTTTCTGCACCAAGCCACGGGCATCGGCTGGAAGGTGCAGGGCAAGCGGCGGCTCTGGTTGGCGGCATGGTTTGGCCCGGCAGTGTTCACTTTGCTGGGGGCGGTGCTGTATTTCGCCGTGTTCCCCTCCCGGCTGGATCTCTCCGGCAGCTGGCTGGCAGCCGCCTACGGCGGTGAGATGGATGCCCAGACCCTGCGAAGGGAGCTGGGGGTCTCCACCGGCAGCTATCTGCTGCAAAACGGCCTGTTTGCGGTGCTCCTTGCCCCGGCCATCAATCTGTTCCCCGCACTGGGCGAGGAGGTCGGCTGGCGCGGCTACATGATGCCCCGCCTGAAGGAGCGGTTCGGCCTGCTGAATGGCCGTTTGCTGGGCGGTGTTGTGTGGGGCGTCTGGCACTGGCCGCTGATGCTTCTGGTGGGCTACGAGTATGGCACCAACTATCTGGGCGCACCCCTGTTGGGTCTGGTGGTGTGGTGTGTGGTCTGCTTTGCCCTCAACACCCTGCTGGACGTCTTATATGAGAAAACGGAGTGCATTTGGGTGCCCGCCATTGCACATGGAGCATTCAATGCCATTGCTGCACTGCCACAGGTGCTGACTGCTCCAGCGGACACCTATTATAATGTGCTGGGCCCCATGCCCATCGGTCTGATCGCCGTGCTGCCCATGCTGGCTGCGGCAGTTTGGCTGACCCTGTATCAGATGAAACAGGAACAATAAAAGAAAACACGATCCCCGGCAGTCCGCTCCACTGCCGGGGATCGTCCGTACTGATACAATAAGAAAGGAAGGCGGAGATCCAACACGACGCAAAATGGTTCCGGGCATCCGGTGGGAGAAAGATCGAAAAAAATCAAAAAAACTGCAAAAAAGTGTTGACAGGAAGGCGGGAGTGTGGTATTATACTCGAGCACCAAGTGCGGCACGAAAGAATGACTTCTGAGAGCCGCTGAGAAGTAAAACGGAAGAACCAATATGAGGACGTAAGATTCGAGCGAGAAGCTGAGAAATCTACGAAC
>CAKTBG010000010.1 GCA_934533135.1 uncultured Faecalibacterium sp. | reverse complement strand
ATAAAAATCTCCACCAAACCCTTCGCCGAATTCAATATCTCCACTTTCATGGAATCTTACCAAGCGATAACTAACATAATAATTTATAACACCTTTGGCGATTCCGACCATAGTTGTTTTGCATCCTTTTGGAATAAACTGGCAAGAGCCACCGTTATTACAACTACCTGTATCTGTACTGTTTGCCCACCAGTCTTGATCGCTACAAACCAAAACTATCGCACTGCATGTTTGTAAATCTGGATAATTAGAAGCTTTTATTGTAAAAGATCCAATTTCGTTATTTGGCTTTGGATTTTCCCATATAAATTTACAACAAGCATCATCGTCTAGTTTATCGAATTTTATAGATTTTGCTTCAATTCTGTCAGCCTTCAATGTTCCTGTTGTAATTACATCACCAGAAATAGAAGTGACGGATTTGTTTACGGCATCGGGATTAAATCCAACTGCTTTGTCGTTTTCAAAAGTCACAAGACCGTTAAAGTTAATTCTGTTAGCGTCAATAGTAGCACTATCGGTAGTTTGATTTATTGCAGAAATAACACCATCTTTACTAACCTTTGATTCGATACTATCGTTTGTAATTTTTAACTGAGAACCAATAACACCATTTTCTTTGACAGCAAGATTAATTTGGTCTTTGGTGATGTTGATAATACTTTCTTTAACGACAGAAGAATGATCACCATCAGCTTTGGTAAAATCCTCTTCTTTGACACAAGCTTTGATAGCCGTATCTGTTTGATCAAGACGTGAAGAATTCTGCATCATAATAGTTTCTTCATTACCATACTTTAAACCCTTAGTTACAGAGCCAACCAGTGCGGAAATATGACCTTTTTCAACTGTGAATTCTGAGTCATAAAATTCTTTATAAATATTGGTGATATCGTCTGCTGTATCTTGGGCTTTTTTTGCATCTTCTTTAGCTTTATTTGCCACGGTATCGTCCGTATACTTTGAGGCAAGCACCCAGTCGGTTTTATTGCTGCTTTCCATGATGGTACGCGCTTTTATACACCTAAGCAAGTCGCCATTTGAACCTTGTGCCCAGATGTCTCCAACGTCATACGGAGTAGAAGGGGTATGATCTTTATCACTGTAAAATACACGGCGTTTACCGTCGGCTGTATCCTGTGCCTTACTTGATTTTAACAGCGTGGCTGTAATAGTAGAATCAGACACTTTAACCCATTGATAGGTGTTGTTTTTATATTCCCATTGCCATGCAACGTTATTCTGAGTATCGAAGCACATATCTCCAACGTGTCCTTTTTTAGCATCGTCGGTTTTCCATTGATACGCGGGATATCCGTTTACCGTTGGCTCACCAGCATTATACCAAATGGTTAATTCGCCATCAGTTTGTTTCTTGATAATATCATAGGCAAAATTATAATCACCCTCAATGTCAGATAAGCGATCATCCACATCCTGCACGCCGCTTCGGACGGTCTTCATTGTGCCGATATTTCCAGGGGAGACAGTGAGATTTTTCATGTTACCCTGTGGAGCAGTAACGAGGACTTTTTGCCCCACAACGAATGTCTGGTCGGTCGTAATATTATAGTTTCCGCCGAACACAGCAATCGTATAAGTGTCGCCAGCTTTTGCCGTAACAACACCCTGTGAGGATTTGTCGAAATCGGCAGAACTCAGGCGTTCATCCACAGTGCCGACAATCATTTTTGCCATCGTGTCTATTAGGTTATCAGTTTCGCTCATAAGTTCACCTCTTTGTTTGCAAAATAAAAAGCCCGGCCTCCGAAGAAGCCGAGCTGGAATGTGTTATAAAATTTGTGGTTGACTTTACTCTGTCGAAGCGTGTATAATAGTAGAGCAATCAGGGAGTTCCACATCGAACTTGCCAATCATAGATGTAAAAATAGGCGGTCACCCTCCCATACAGCCGGAAGGCGAGAAGGAGAGTGTCAAATTCTTTTACTCCCTTTCGGCGAGTCTGTCGAGAGGAGTGATGTGTAATGTGTATTGACTATGCTACCATTGCAGGACTTATCCTGCAGCTTATTGGTGATGTCATTGCAGGCGTTGGCCTGTACATTGCTATCCGTCACAGCAAAAACAACTGTGATAAGTAAAAGAGCCGCCTATGTCCAGTAGGCAGCTCTTTTGTGATGTAGATGTTCCGAAGCATTTACATTGCATTATGTGATTAACCGAGGGGACCGTCTATTGGGGCTCCTTGGTTGCTTTTATTATACACAAGTTCAAAGTAGATGTCAATAATTCAACGTAAGTTTGAACTTCTCTTTTGTGCTTTACATTTTGTCTTTTTATGGTAGACTTAAATAAAGACTAAAGAAGGAAGGAAGTTACAATGACTAGAGAAGAGTTTAATAAATCTCTGGAAGTGTCTGTTGCAAAAGCTTGTTCTGAACTTTCCAATGAAGTAAACACTCTTGAATGCAACAATATAGATCGGTTCTCTGAAACGATTGTGCTTATGTATACGAACGCTATCAAACAATCAGTTAAAATCGTTATGGATACGCTCGAGAAAAACGACGTTATTAAGTTTGATTGACAAGTAACTTGACAAAGTTGTCACCTAAACGACCCATAACCTCATCCGCCAACTCATCACAATCATACTTTCGCTGTCCTCGAATCATATCTACGAGGGCGGCGATTTCTTTTTCTGTTGCTTCAATTTCAATTTTCATAATGTACTCCCTTCATATTCACCCGGGCTCAACCTACCCAAACCCACCCTGAGCCGAGTGTTTATTCTCTATTTGATTTATCGTTTGTTCATTTGCTGGTCAATCGCAGATGGAAGCTTCTGGACGAGAGCTCGCGCCAGAGCGTCTGCATCGCCAACAGGGTTATTCACAACAACGTCGCCAATAGAAATCGACCGGCTGCTGTCAACATTGCGTGTCTGAATTCCATTCGTGGAATACTTTGCCATCTGATCAGAGAACCACTTGTCCGGATTACCGCCCATCTCAAACAGCTTCGATGTGATATCAGCAGGGACCACACCGTCGCCAGTCTCGAGATAAGTGTAGCGGCCAGACGCGGGCTGACGAACAATAAGCTCACTGCCTTGCTCATCAACGTTGTACAGGTCGGACTTCTTGATTCCCTTGTCGCCGGTGGCTTTCTTCTTTTTGCCCCAGTTCCAGAACCAGAACTTAGACTCATACCACTTCTTCTTCGTGTCTTCGGTCGGATTAGCCTCTGTCGTCTTTGTCGTTGTGGTGCTGACGCTTAGATTCTTGTTGTCAAGCTCTGTGCTGGTAGTTGTGTTCTTAGAAGATTCGGCTTCCTTGCTGGCTTTGTCCTGAATGTGGAAGATGGCTTTGATAGTTGTCCAGATGTTGTCCAGCATAACACCAAGGCCACAGCCATAATAGACAGACTTGAAACCATTCGAGATCTTCTCCCAGATACCGTCGCCCTCAGCTGCTTTCTTCGCATACTGGATGCTCTTATCCCAGCCTTCAACAGGAGAGAGGTGATACAGAACATTTCCAATCGAGCCAACGATCTTCTCACTGGTAGACTTCGAGGTATCAGCCCACAGTTTCTCGTTCTCGTCAACGGTTTTCTTTGTCTGCTGGAAGATATTATTCACACCAACAGCAATCGCACCGATGATGGGGAGAGAAGATGCAATACCAGCAAGAGATGTAGCTCCACCGGTCGTAACAGTCATAGTGTCTGTCGCAGCGATAGGTTCCGCACCTTTCAATAGAGATAACAACCCTGTCTGACTAGAGTTTATAGTTTCCGCCACTGTGGGGAGTTGTGTCATTAAGGCATCGCCACTGGCTTTGCCAATCAGACCACTGACCCAATTGCCGACAGAACCACCCATAGACTGTAGACCAGAGCCGATTGTCTTGCCAAGCCCTTCGCTCGTGAAGAACTTAGCCGCGCCATCCTCGATCAGAGTCCACGCATTTCGGAACATCTGAACGATACTATTGTCGCTGGTAGCTAGGGTCTCCCAAACATCATCTTTGAACTTGCCAAGGAAATCTTTCATCGCGGTGCCGAAGCCCTTATTGTAGATATCCTCGCCAAGTGTATTCATGTTTTTGGCAAGACCAGTTATACCCCCGCCGTCTGTGCTTGCGCCCTTTGTGTTAAAGAACGTCCAAATATCATTCAGCGTTTCAAGGGTCGAGATCAGCTTCTCCAGATTCGAGAGTGCATCACTCATACTGGTGCCAGCCGAGACAAGCTTCATATTTTCGAGTACACTGTCCTTGTAGCTGGTCATGTTATCCTTCATATCCTGAAGTGTCATGGCCTGAACTTGAGCAGTGTACTTCATCTGCTTGTTATAATCTTTCAGACTCTTGCCGATCAGCTTAGTGATTTTTGCATATTCGTCTTTCAGATCATTCAGGGCTTTCTTCTCGTCCTCGATGGCTTTTTCTGCGTCGGCCTGCCGGTACTGTCGGCGTTTGTCGTCGAGATCCTGCTGCGCGCTGCGAACATCGGCGGAGCTTGCTTCCCACTCATAGCCGTTGCCACCATAAACACGGGCGGTATGCTGACTCTGAGCGCGGGCAAGTGCATCCTGAGCTTTGGTCAGCTCGATTGCACGTTCCTCAGCTTCATTCTCTTTCTCAAGGGCTTCTTTCTGCTTATCCAGTTTGTCGATCCGCTCGTCGATCTCGTCGTTCAAGGCGTCAGCCCAGAGCTGGAGGTCGTTGGTTTGCTTAGATGCGCCGGAGTTGTAGAGACTTACGAGGTCAGAGAAGATAGTTTTGATGTTGGAAAGCGTCGTTTTGAAATTTTCAGCGTATGTATTTGCATCTTTGAAATGTTCCTGCAACAATTGAAGTACCTTTGCGCCATCGACACCCATAGAATTTAACGCCGCTGTTAGTGTTTCAACGTTCTCTTTTGAGTCGAATATTTTAGCCTGAACATCGTGCATACTCTGTCCAGCATACTTACTTGTTGCATTAAAATATTTCTGAAGATTTTCTACTGTTTCGCCACCGATTGCAGCTACATCTGCCTGAGTAAGTTCTGCGCCATCAACAATTTGCCCCTGAATGGCGGTAATCATGTTTTTGACCTTTACTTCGTCACCAGCAACATTTTCAAAGAGTCCTTCTGAATCAACCTTTAAGATATTTTCAGCAGTGGCTCCGCCTTCAAGTTTACTTGCTTTCTCGATAACGTTATCAATATAGTTGTAAATTTCATCGTCAGTAAGAGGAACTGCGCCATCTTCAGTTTGAAGCATAGGAGTAAAAGCAATTTCACGTTCGCCTTTATCTGTTTCAAACGCGCTGCTTGCACCAAGGACAGTAGAATAACCACCTTCGACAATAGAACCAGGCTCTTTCTTATTTTGCTCTTCAACAAAATCATGGTACTTCTCCATGCTTTCAGCAGTCCAGTCAATACGGCTACGATTGATATTATCAACATTACCGTACTTCGCTGCACCGCTGTCTTGGACTTCTTTGACAGTATCGGCATAATCCTCAAGAGCTGATTCATATTCCTCGGTCTGTTCAGGAGTGAAACCAAAAATATCAGACAAAATACCAGTGTAAACCTTCCGCTGGGAAGTGGTCTTTGCGTTTAAAGCGAGCTGATGTACCTGCTCTGCATACAGCATCCGATACTGAACCGCATTGAATTTCAGCTGGTCTCCCTCTTCTTTCAAGCACTGCAAATAAGAGGGGTCGAGACGAAGCAGTTTTTGCATAGAGTCCTGCGTCAACTTGCCATACTTGTTATATTCATACACCACATCGCAATCATCGTATCTGACTACGAAGCAGCTAAGGATTTCTATGTGAACAAGCTGGGCTTCTCTGTCATCAGAGAAAACTACCGCCCGGAGCGAAAAGACTGGAAGCTGGATCTTCGTGTCAATGAACACACAGAGCTGGAGATTTTTGCTGAGGAAAATCCACCGAAGCGTGTGAATCGTCCAGAAGCCTGTGGGCTGCGTCATCTTGCGTTCTGCGTAGACAGCGTAGAGCAGACTGTGAGGGAGCTGGCAGAAGTTGGGATTGAATGTGAAGCAATCCGTGTGGATGATTATACCGGCAAGAAGATGACATTCTTCCACGATCCGGATGGATTGCCGCTGGAACTGCACGAGTAAAGAGGTAAACAAAATGATATTCCGTAAGGCAGAAAAAGAAGATTTCGACAAAATAAAATCCCTGTACTGGACCTTGATCGATCAGGAGCAGGATGATCCGTCATTCCCACATTGGAAGAAAGGCATCCATCGTATTTGTTGAACAGGTCATCGTAGTCTACAAAATCAATGAGCTCATGGGCGCGATTCAGCACATAGCCCAGCTTGAAGGCGAATACGCCGCCGTTCCAGAGCGCACCCTTTGCAATGTAATCCTTTGCCACTTCCTGCGTCGGTTTTTCCTTGAACATGGACACCTTGCTGACCTGCTCTTTGCCGATGGGGATGATATAGCCGTATTTCTCGCTGGGGTAGGTCGGCTCAATGCCCATCAGGACCAGATTGGCGTTGCTGACAGCGGCACGGTCGCCCAGTGCTTTCAGTGCCTCAAAATAGTCGTTTTCCACATAGGGATCTACCGGGCAGACGACCACGGATTCTTCCTCGCCGACACCCTGCACATCCTTCAGGTAGGCTGCTGCCAGAGCGATAGCCGGAAACGTATCCCGGCGGCAAGGCTCCACGCTGATGCCCACTTCTTCGCCCAGCTGATTGTGGATGGCAGACACCTGAGACTTGGAGGTTGCAATGGTGACCGTTGCATCGGTATCGACCGCCTTGATCTGACGGTAGACACGCTGCACCATGGATTCCAGTTCACCGTCTTCCCGGTGGAAGATCTTGATGAACTGCTTGGAACGGATATCATTGGAAAGCGGCCACAGACGCTGGCCGGAACCACCGGACAATAACACCAAATTCATAATTGTTCTCCTGTCATTTAACAAAAAAGGCCGTGGCCCTGCACGGACACACGACCTTTTCAAATCGTTTATTTTATAGCAGTTTGCGTTTTTAATGCACAAGCAACATCCGCAAACTGCATATCGCAAAGAGGCCGTTTTGATAGGCACTATTTTTGAAAATTGCGATAATTTAGCGTTCTGCACGCATCGGGTTGTTCAGGAAGTCCTCGTAGGACAGGCGCAGGCCGTCTTCCAGCTCGGTCTTGTAGGTCCAGCCCAGATTGGTGGCCTTGGAGACATCCAGCAGCTTGCGGGGCGTGCCGTTGGGCTTGGTGGTGTCCCACTTGATCTCGCCGGTGTAGCCCACGACCTTGGCGACCAGTTCGGTCAGCTCCTTGATGGTCAGTTCCTTGCCGGTACCGGCGTTGACAGTCTCGTTGCCGGAGTAGTTGTTCATCAGGAAAACGCACAGGTTCGCCAGATCGTCCACATACAAGAACTCACGCAGTGGAGAACCATCGCCCCAGCAGGTAACGCTGGGCAGATTCTGCTCCTTTGCCTCATGGAAGCGGCGGATCAGTGCGGGAACCACATGGCTGTGGGTGGGGTGATAGTTGTCGTTGGGGCCATAGAGGTTGGTGGGCATGACGCTGATGTAGTCGGTGCCGTACTGACGGTTCAGAAACTCGCAGTACTTCAGACCGCTGATTTTCGCCAGTGCATAGGCCTCGTTGGTCTTTTCCAGTTCACTGGTCAGCAGGCAATCTTCCTTCATGGGCTGCGGAGCCATGCGAGGATAAATGCAGGAAGAGCCGAGGAACTCCAGCTTCTTGCAGCCGTTCTTCCAAGCCGAGTGGATGGCATTCATTTCCAGCGTCATGTTGTCGTACATAAAGTCGGCCAGTGCTTCCTGATTGGCCACGATGCCGCCGACCTTGGCAGCAGCAAGGAACACATACTCCGGCTTCTCCTGTGCGAAGAACTCTTCCACAGCATCCTGACGGGTCAGGTCCAGTTCCTTGTGGGTGCGGGTGATAATATTGGTGTAGCCCTGACGCTGCAGCTCACGGACGATTGCAGAGCCTACCATGCCGCGATGACCTGCAACATAAATCTTAGCATTCTTTTCCATCATAATAAGACGCTCCTTTATTCAGTCAGCGTCAGCAGCTTTGAAACAATTTCGGCCGCTGCGTTGTGATATTCCGGCACTGCCGGATAGGTGATCTGTTTCATTTGTTCCAGAAAGTCTGACATTTCTGTCAACTTCTCA
Organism: uncultured Faecalibacterium sp.; assembly: GCA_934533135.1. GTDB lineage: Bacteria > Bacillota > Clostridia > Oscillospirales > Ruminococcaceae > Faecalibacterium. The sequence continues at coordinate 63,240 of CAKTBG010000010.1, read as the reverse complement.
TAGGTGACATTTATCCCCAGCTTTTTCTGTTCCAGCTTGCGGATAGTCGTGCGATCTTCCAACACGCTGTCGCGTGCAAACAGAGCCATTGGCTTTCGCGCCAGCAGGCATTCGGCCACCGTGCCCCAGCCTGCCTTGGTAATAGCGTAATCCGCTGCTGCCACATAGTCCTGCGTGTGCAGCGTAGAATACGGAATCACCGTCACATTGCTTCCAGTCAGCGGAACACCCTCTGTGACATAAAAATGAGCATTTACGCCTTCTACTGAAACAGGCTGTGTGAACTGCGCGGACATTCCCAAGGCCACAAACACGATCGGGCAGGTATGACGCGCACGAATCGCCCGAATTTCGTCCGGGTGGAAGGGGCGCGCCACCAACGAAGTTTCGCTCAACTCTGCCCGAGGCAGAAACTCCAGCATTTCCGGGTTATGCAGTGCATAAAGCATTCCGTGCTGTATCTTCTGGTACTCTGCGGCATAGGCTTTCCAGATATGTTCCGGCAAAAACTCCCGGTACAGCTCCGTCCACGTGAAATTTCCCCCATAGAGCAGCGGCACACCGGCTTGCTCACAGGCTGAAATCGACCAAAGGGGCATATCGCAAAGGGCAGCATCAATCTCCTGTTGATGCAGCCATTCTGCCTCCCGTTTTGCCCGTTCTGGCAGTTCAGCCAGATACTGCGCACAAGCATCGGTCAGTGCTGCCGTATCGACCAGCAGCGTGCCTTGCTGAAGGATCAGTCCAATGTCGGTATGTTCTGCACGATACCGGATACGGGAGAACTGCTCCGGCGTGAGGATCTCCAGCAGATTGGCTCTTGCAAATTCCAGATGCCGTTTCCCGCACACCACATAAACATACGCATCGATCCTGCGCACTGCTTCTGCGATCAGCGGAATATTCCGGGCAATATGTCCGAAGCCGTGATCCGACAGATAAAAGCAGAGATTCTTTGCCTGCATCAGACGTTCTTTAGAGCCTTTTCACGCTTTGCACGCTCACGGTCATGCTTGGCCATGATCTCTACCAGCTGCTCATAAGTAGTGGACTGCGGATTCCAGCCCAGAACGGTCTTTGCCTTGGTGGGGTCGCCCCACAGGTTGTCCACATCGGTGGGACGGAACCACTGAGGATTCACGCAGACCAGCATCTTGCCGGTAGCTGCATCATAGCCCTTTTCATCGATGCCGGTGCCCTCCCAGCGGATGGTGATGCCGTTAGCTGCGAATGCCTTCTCGGTGAAGTCGCGGACAGTGTGCTGCACGCCGGTAGCGATGACGAAGTCTTCCGGCTTATCCTGCTGCATGATCAGCCACATGCACTCAACGTAGTCCTTAGCATAGCCCCAGTCACGCAGAGAGTCCATGTTGCCCAGTTCCAGATGATCCTGCAGACCCTCGGCGATACGACCAGCAGCCAGCGTGATCTTACGGGTGACGAAGTTCTCGCCACGGCGCTCGGACTCATGGTTGAACAGGATGCCGTTGACAGCGAACATACCGTAAGCGTCGCGGTACTCCTTGACCATCCAGAAGCCGTACTGCTTGGCCACAGCGTACGGAGAGTAGGGGTGGAACGGAGTGGTCTCGCGCTGAGGGACTTCCTCGACCTTGCCGTACAGCTCAGAGGTAGAAGCCTGATACACCTTGCAAGTCTTGGTCAAGCCGCAAACACGGACAGCCTCTAGCACGCGCAGAACACCCAATGCGTCCACATCGCCGGAATACTCGGGTGCGTCGAAGGAGACCTGAACATGGCTCTGTGCAGCCAGATTGTAGATTTCATCGGGCTTGATCTCGCCCACCAGACGGATCAGACCGGAGGAATCGGACAAATCGCCGTCGTGCAGGGTGATCGCATTCTTCTCGATCAGGTGGTCGATGCGTGCGGTGTTGGAGATGGAAGCGCGGCGGACGATGCCGTGGACCTCGTAGCCCTTCTCCAGAAGGAACTCTGCTAGATAGGAACCGTCCTGACCAGTGATACCGGTAATCAGTGCTTTTTTCATAATTTCGACCCTCATTTAAAACGTGAAGTTTAAAACTTATCTTGGCTAATTTTGTCGTACATCCATATTTTAAAAGGATATTTGTAATTTCAGAAGTGTATAAGCAGTCCGATATTAGCACTATCTTGGCTTCTTCAGTTCGGATGAAACAAAAAGAGCCGCGCAGGCTCAAAACTTGCGCAGCTCGGAAAGTTGTCTTTTTCGGAGAGGATATATTCCCGCACAGGCCAAGGTTCGGTCTGCCAGATAAAATCGGAATCATAACGCACCACTCTTGCCGCTTCACTGCAGAAATCATTATCCACACACCACTGCATCAGGGTATCATCTTCTCACGCACGGAAGCGGTGTAACCCACAGGAGTCGTGGACTTGATATTGAAGCAGATGAACAGCTTCAAGTGCTATGGAGAGCATCCCTCGCCGCAGGTCTGTATATCCGTATACAGGCTTGTTGTTGTGCAATGAAGAACAGCATGGCGGAGGAATATCGTAATGCCCGAAAAATGACGGAGCATCTTTTCCGCAAAGCGGGTTTATGGTATACTGGAGCCACGGATGAGAGTAAAATGAAAGCACAATCGAGAACTGTTTCCGCGATTTTGGATGCAGGGGCTTTCTTTTTGGAGGGATTATGGTACAATGAAGAAAACTGCTTTTCCCCGCAGGGAAGCTGGCTTTTTGCTCCTTGCAGCGGGAGCTGCGGCTCTTTGCACGGCGATGGCCTTTTGGTTCGCAGTTCCGCTCCGTCCGGAACAGTCGCTGCCCGCACCGCGGTCTGTGCCGTTGGTGCAGCTGGCGCAGGTGGATCTGAACACCGCCGGGCTGGAAGCGTTGACCATCCTGCCCGGCGTCGGGGAGAAGCGGGCGCAGGCCATTCTGGATTACCGGCTGCGCAACGGCGCGTTCCGCCGGGTGGCGGACGCGGCGAAGGTTCCGGGATTGACCGCGGAGATCGTGGCATCTTGGGGCGAACTGGCGACCGTGCGCTGAAAACGGCCTCGCAACCGAGGCGAAAAGAGGATCAGTATGAAAGAGGATAGCATTTTCATCAACCGCGAACTGAGCTGGCTGGATTTCAACCACCGGGTCCTTGTCCTTGGCAAGGATAAAAATGTTCCGCTGGGCGAGCAGGTCAAGTTCCTTGCGATCTACGGCTCCAATCTGGACGAATTTTTTATGGTGCGGGTCGGCTCTTTGCAGGAGCGTGCCAACCTCATGCGCGGCAAAAAAGAAAAGCGCGAGAACAAGACCAATATGACCGCCGAAGAGCAGCTGAGTGCCATCATGCCCAAAACAGCCCAGCTGCAGGAGGACTGTGACAAATACTACGCCAAAGCTCTCGAAAATCTGGCGGACTGCGGCTATAAAAAGGTGGATTTCTCCGACCTGAACCGGGAAGAAGAGCATTTCTGGAAGAAATACTTCGAGAACGAGCTGTTCCCGATCCTCAGCCCGCAGATCGTCGATCACCGCCATCCGTTCCCGTTTCTGCGCAACAAGGAGATCTACCTCGGCGTCCTGCTGAAGGAAAAGCACATGGACGAGCCGAGCCTCGGCATCGTGCCGATCTCCAGCCAGATGGAGCGGATGCATCTCATCAAGAAAGAGGGGCAGACCCAGTTCGCCCTCGTGGAAGAGCTGGTGATGCACTTTGCCTCTATGATCTTCGGCAAAGACGCCATTCAGGAAAAATGCGTGTTCCGGGTGACCCGCAACGCCGACATCGACGTGAAAGAGGGGATGATGGATCACGACATCGACTATCGGGAGATCATGGCAGATCTGCTCAAACGCCGCCGCAAGCTGGCCGCTGTCCGCCTGCAGATGACCCCCGCCGCCCCGCCGGAAGTCACACGGCTGCTCTGCGACAAACTGGAACTGAGCCGCAAGCGGGTCTTTGTGCAGAAGAGCCCGCTGGATCTGAGCTTCTTCTATAAACTGACGGCCAAGATGGAATGCGACAGCCACCCGGAACTGTTCTACCCGGCCGCCCGGCCGATGCTGCCGCCGCCGGAGTACGATCTGGCCGCCGAAGTGCAAAAGCACGATGTGCTGCTCAGCTACCCGTATCAGTCCATCCGGCCGTTCATCGCAATGCTCAAAAAGGCGGCGCACGACCCGGATGTGATCTCGATCAAGATGACGCTTTACCGGATGGCGCGGGAATCTCAGATCGTACAGGCGTTGGTCGAAGCCGCCGAAAATGGCAAGGAAGTCGTGGCTCTGGTGGAGCTGCGCGCCCGCTTTGACGAGCAGAACAACATCGACTGGTCGAAACAGCTGGAAGCGGCCGGATGCACCGTCATCTATGGATTTGAGGATTATAAGGTCCACTCCAAGCTGACCCTCATCACCAAAAAGGACGCGGACGGCTATTCTTACATTACCCAGATCGGCACCGGAAACTACAACGAAAAAACCAGCGAGCTGTATACGGATTATTCCTTCATTACGGCCGATCTGCAGATCGGTGAGGAAGCCTCCAATGTGTTCCAGAATCTTGCAGTGCAAAAACTGACCGAGACCAGCGAGACAATGCTGGTGGCTCCGCTCCGGTTCAAGAGCGTTCTGCTGGACGAGATGGATCGGGTGATCGCCGCTGCCAAGATGGGGCGGCCCGCGGCAATGATCCTGAAAAACAATTCCATCAGCGACCGGGATATCATCCTGAAACTGGAGGAGGCCAGCTGCGCCGGTGTGCGGATCGACATGATCGTGCGCGGCATCTGCTGCGTCCGTGCGGAGGTGCCCGGCAAGACCGAGAATCTGCACATCCGCAGTCTTGTGGGCCGCTATCTCGAGCATGGCCGCATTTACAGCTTCTTTGATGGGCAGAATACCCGCATCTACATCGCATCCGGCGACTTCCTGACCCGGAATACCGAGTGCCGCGTTGAGGTGGGCGTCCGGGTGGATGCCCCGCTGCTGATCCAAAAGCTGACCGATATCCTGCAGCTGCAGCTCCGGGATAACGTCAATGCCAGAGCAATGCAGGCCGATGGCACATACCAGAAGGTGAAGCCTGCTGAGGGCGAATCGCTGGTGAACAGCCAGATGGGGATGTACGATCTGCTGAAGGACGATTGGACCAGCTTCCAGTCAACCGAACCTGTGCCCGCAGCACCGGCAGAACCGGAACTGGTGAAAGCACAGCCGGAGCCGGAAACGCCCGCCGTTCCCAAGGCACCGCCGCAGCCGGCACCGGCCGAACCCCGGAAAGAGCCGGAAGCTCCGGCACCGCAGCCTGCGCCCCAGCCGGTACGCCCGGCTGTGTATGAAAAGCCGGTGCGCAAGGGCTGGCTGACCCGTCTGCTGGAGGGGTTCCGCCGCTGAACGGCGTGCAAACGGAGATCTCGACCGGAAAAGGAAAGACTTTCGCGGAGAAAGCTGAAAAAACTTGATTTTTCCTCTTGCAATTTTTTGCAGAAGTGCTATAATATTAAGGCAATCGTTTCCAAGGCCGCTCGCGGGGGTAGCCGATATTGAAGGTTGTGATGGGCACATACATCAAATATGGCCCCAATACGTCAGAACCAGAATTGAGGTGAAAAGAATGAAACAGGGTATCCATCCGAACTACGTTGACTGCACCATCACTTGCGCTTGCGGCAACGTCATCAAGACTCGTTCCACCAAGCCCGAGATCCACGTCGAAGTTTGCTCCAAGTGCCACCCCTTCTACACTGGTAAGCAGAAGCTGGTTGACACCGGCGGACGTGTTGAACGCTTCAACAAGCGTTTCGGCCGTAAGTAATTACTGGTCTTTTCAAAGCGTCGTTTCCTGTATGGGAAGCGACGCTTTTTTGCGTATTTCCGGCTTGGCCAGTCGCCCGAAAAACCGCGAAAGAAAGCATAAAAGGAAAGCTTTTGATTTTTACACGAGTTTGGCATAAAATCAACACAATTACCGACTAAAATAAACCAGCAACGCGGCATAGACCGGGAAAGGAGCATTTTCGTGATCGAAGTATCCCATCTTACCAAAAAATACGGCAGGCATCTGGCGGTGGACGACCTCTCCTTTGCGGTAGAGGACGGCCGGATCTTTGGCCTGCTGGGGCCAAACGGCGCAGGAAAATCCACCATCATGAACATTCTGACCGGATATCTCGCGGCTACCAGCGGGCAGGTGACGGTGGCGGGGCATCCGCTGCCGGAAGAGGCCGATGCTGCCAAAGCCTGCGTGGGCTATCTGCCTGAGCAGCCGCCCCTCTACCCGGAAATGACCGTGCAGGAGTATCTGGAGTTTGCGGCCGAACTGAAGGGCATCAAAAAGGCGGAGCGCGGCGAACAGGTGCTCCGGGCAATGCGCCGTACCGGGCTGGAAACGGTGCGGCTCCGCTTGATCCGCAATCTCTCCAAGGGGTATCGCCAGCGGGTGGGCATTGCGCAGGCACTGCTGGGCGACCCCAAGCTCATCATTCTGGACGAACCCACCGTGGGTCTGGATCCGGCGCAGGTCATCGAGATCCGGAAACTGATCCGGGAGCTGGGGCGTTCCCACACCGTGATCCTTTCGAGCCATATCCTCAGCGAGGTGCAGGCTGTCTGCCAACAGGTGCTGATCCTGACGCCGAAGGGAAGCACCGTGCTGGATCTCACCACCGAGACCCGGAACCTCGAGGAGCTTTACCTTGAGCTGACCGGCACGAAAAGCCCGGAGGACGACGACTGGAACGCAGGGGAAGAGCCGAACGGCGCAGAAGGAAAGGAGGACTGACCCATGAAAGCGATCTTCAAGCGGGAGCTCCGCAGCTTCTTTCAGGGCATGATGGGCTATGTCCTCACCGCCTTTCTGCTGGCGGATACCGGCCTGTACTTTCTGGCCTTGAATCTGGGCTACGGGATGACCGATTTCAGCTATTATACCCTCTACAAGACCCTCTTTGTGCTGCTGCTTTACTTCCCGGTGCTGACCATGCGTTCGCTGGCCGAGGAACGCCGCAGCCGTACCGACCAACTGCTTCTCACCAGCCCGGTGCCGGTCAGCGGCATTGTGCTGGGCAAGTTCTTTGCCTTGTGCGTTGTTTACGCATTGCCCTGTCTGGCGGATGCCCTCATGATCCTGCTGATGCAGGTATTGGGCGGCACGACGGCGGCACTGGCGGCGAATCTGGCCGGTCTGCTCTGCTATTATTGCATGGGCTGCGCGGGCATCGCCATCGGAGAGTTTCTCTCCGGCCTGACCGAAAACCCGATCATCGCGGCGGTCATGGGCTTTGCCGCACTGCTGCTGGCCTACCTGATGCCCAGTCTGCGCAGTATGTTCCATGCGGGCAGTGCGGTGGCCTTGGTGGTCTTTACGGGGCTGGCCGGTGCTGCATCTCTGGCGGCGGGTCTGCGCACCCGGAGTTTTACGCTGGGCTGCCTGACCTTTGCGGCACTCTGCGTCGCACTCTGTGCGCTGTTTCTGGCCAGAAGTGCATGGCTGACCGAAGCGTTCAGCGCAGTGCTGTCTGCGCTCTGCCTGTTTACGCCATTCGAGACGTTCATCAACGGCAGCTTTTCCATCCCGGTATTGGTCTACTATCTGTCGGTGACGATGGTGTTCCTGTTCTTTACGATGCAGGGCATCGAGCACCGCCGCTGGAACTGAGGGGAGGGAAAACGGATGAAATTAAAACCCAAAAAACCATCCCAGCCGGTCAACCCGGCGGTATTCCGCAGCGGAGTCTGGTCGGCGGTTCTTGCCGCGGCTGTGGTCGTGCTGGCGATTCTGCTCAATCTGGTGGTGCGGGCCATCCCCACCAAGTACACCGAGTTCGACCTTTCGGAGGCCGGGCTCTACACCCTGAGCGACAGCTCCAAAGAGATCGCCCGGGCGGTGGATCGGGATGTAACCATCTACTATCTTTGCGAGACCGGCAATGAGGACGCCATCATCTCGAAGCTTCTGGATCGCTATGCCGCAGAAAACGGCCGGATCCGTTGGGAGCAGAAAGACCCGGCGGTATATCCGACGTTTGCCGCACAGTACGGTGCGCAGGACGCTGAAAACGGCAGTCTGATCTTTGTTTCCGGCGAAGAAAGCACGGTGCTGGATGCGTCGGATCTCTATGAATACGATTACTCCGACTATGCGTCCTCCGGCAGCCCAAGCGTGCAATTTGACGGCGAGAACAAGATCACGGCGGCACTCTACAAACTGTCCGGCGGCGAAGTGCTGCACGCCTATTACACCACCAACCACGGCGAGCAGGCTCCCACGAGCACCCTGACCGAAGCACTGGAAAACCAGAACTTCACGGTCACGGCTCTGGATTTCATCAGCAGCACCATCCCGGAGGACTGCGATCTGCTCCTCATCAGCACCCCGCAGAACGATTTTGCTGCGGCAGGCACACTGGTGGATGAGATGAGCGGGCTGCGCAGTTACCTGAACAAGGGCGGAAAGATCCTGCTGACCACCGACAGCTATTACAATACCCCCAATCTGGACGCACTGCTGGCGGAGTTTGGGCTTTCCCGCACCGAGGGCCTTGTGATGGAGGGAGATTCGGACCACTCCATGAACGGCTACCCTTACTATCTGCTGCCGGAGTATGCTTCGGCTCTCGAGAGCGGCGTGCTGGACAGCATCAACACCAGCCGCCGGGTCCTGCTCCAGATGGCACAGGGGATCACCCTGACCGAAACGGACGGTGTGACGACAGAAGCCCTGCTGACCACCACCGACAAGGCATACAGCAAGGCCGCTGGCTACGAAATGACCGTGGCCGACAAAGAGGACGGCGACCTCGATGGCCCGTTCACCCTGGCGGCATGGGCCGAAAACGAGTCCACCGGGGCGCAGGTGATCTGGATCAACTGCGGAAACATGGACAACGAGGGCATCTATCAGATCATCCTGGGCAATGTGACCTTCCTGCAGGGCTGTGCCGCGGCACTGGCCAGTGCGTCGGCGGTGACGCTGGTGGACTCCAAGGCGTTGGAAGCGTCGCCCATCAGCGTGCCCTCCTCGGTGGCAGCAGGGCTGGGGCTGACCTTCATCGTTCTTCTCCCGGCGGCATTGCTGGCCGCGGGTGCTGTGGTGGTGTTTCTGCGCCGCCGGAGATGAGATCGTTCCGATCCATTGGAACAGGAGGGCTGGAATGAACGCAAAAAATACGAAGCAGCAGACCCTTTTTCTGGTACTGGTGGCTCTGATCCTGCTGGCGGGAGCGGCTTTGTTTCTCCTGACGGAGCGGGAAAAGCAGACCGAACAGGCCGCAAGCGAAGCCGCAGAGGGCAGCATTTCACTCGCGGCAGTTTCGGCCGATGCGCTGGAACAGATCCAGATCCACTATCAGGGCGAGACGCTGACGCTGAACTACGCGGACGGCAGCTGGACCCTCGCCGAAGATCTGGACTACCATCTCGATGCCGCTGCCTGCAACACCATGCTGACCGCCCTGACCGACCTGCGCGCCAAGCGGCAGCTGACCGCAGAGGCGGGCGAGGACTATGGCATGGATGCTCCGCAGGTCACCGTGACGGTCACGGCGGAAGGGGAGACGGCTGCCTATTGCTTTGGAGCCGAAAACCCCATCACCGGGGATTTCTACCTGCAAAAACAGGGCGACGCTTCGCTCTACACCGTCGCCGGAACCAAGGCGGCCTGCTTTGAGCAGACGAAAGCAGATCTGTTCGGCCCCTTCAACCCGGCGGGGCTGACCAGCTCCCAAATCGAAGCCGTCCATCTGACGTATCCGGATGGAAGGAACGTCTCACTGTCGGCCTTGTCCGAACCCGCTTCGTCCGACGCGGCAGACGCGGACAGCAGCTACACAACGGTTTGGCGGAACACCGAAGACCCGGAAACGGAGCTTGATGACACCGCTGTGCAAAACCTTCTGTCGGCTCTCAGTGGCTATGTGACCGGGCAGACCGCGCAGGAAGAGGCAGCGGAGGTGGGGTTCCAGACCGTTGTCACCGCCGAAGTCACCGCAGGGGAGACGATCCGCACTCTGACTTATGGGGAGGGAATCGACGGATACTACCTGAAGGTTTCGGGCGAGGATGCGCTGTATTCCGTGGATGGAACCATCGTGGATGCCCTCCGGAACTTTTGAAAAAATAGAAGCACCCTCTCGTTTGCCGTTCGCAGTTTGTGCGAGACCGGCAGGCGGGAGGGTGCTTTTTTGTGCCTTGCAAAGGAGGTGCGGCTCAGACCATCTTGAGCGTCAGTGCTTCGGAGGTGCGATCCTGCGCGGCATTGGAAGCCTCGGGATCGTTCAGGATATAGCGCAGCAGCAGCACCTCGGCGACATAGAGGACGGCCACTTTGATGGGGATGCTGCCGGAGTCCAGCGGGCTTTCCTGTGCGCCGCAGAGCAATACGATGTCGGCCAGCGAAGCACCGGGCGAGTCCTCGTAGTGCGTCAAAAGGATGATCTTGGCACCGACGCTTTTGGCAGTGCGCAGGGTCTCCATCATATCCCGGGTCGCACCGGAGTAGGAAACAAACAGCACGACGTCCTCCGGCCCCATCAGGCTGGCTGTCAGCAGCTGGAGATGGCTGTCGCCCGCGGTCCGGAACTTGGTGGACAGGCTGGAAAAACGGGCGCAGATGTCGTTGGCCAGCAGCATACTGCCGCCCTGCCCGAGGCAGAACACCTGCTGTGCCTTTTGCATCAGATCGACTGCCTGCTCCACGGCGTCGGTGGAGAGGGCATTCTGTGTGCCGCTGATGGCATTCTGGAACAGAGCCGTAGCGTGCTCACAGAGCGTCTGGGTGGACGAGCCGGGTTCCGGCTCCCGCGGGTCGAGCGGCGAACCCATGGCATTGGCCTGCGCCAGCGCAATGCGCATTTCGTGGTAGCCGTCAAAGCCCAATGCCCGGCAGAAGCGGAATACGGTGGCCTCGGCGACCTTGCACTCTTTTGCCAGCGAGGAGATCGAGAGATACTGCGCTTCGTCGGAGTGCTGCATGAGGTATTCGGCAACGGCCCGTCCGGATTTGGTCAGGGAGTCCTGCCGATCGTGCAGCAGCTCCCAAAAATTCATAGCCATAATGGGGGTCAACTCCTTTTCACGGTTCCCGAGACACTGCGCGTGCGGAACCGTCTTTCTTACACCTTCTAATAAAGAAGTATAAAAGAAACTCTGCGGCTTGGCAAGTGGGGTACTGCACACAAATTCGGCGCGGTTTCTGTGCAGAGCGTCCAAATTTCGGCGAAAAAGTAGCACTTATAACTGAAAAAGCTTTTCAAAATCGCAAAAATGAGACGGAAAACAATTTTCAGAGCTGCAAAAAAGCTTGCGGGATGAATTATTACAGAAAAGAAACAAATCCCTCGAAAATTGTGAAAAACATCCAAAAACGAGAAGTATCCCAGATTTTTGGGCGGGATGCACAAGAAAACTTTTTCAAAATTGTACAAGCGTCCGATGGACAAAATGAAAAGATTTTTCTATAATAAAACCAACACAAGCGATTCACAGATTGGTGAACCGAACCGGGAATCACAAGAATAAGGAGAATTGTTATGAAACAGTCTATCTCTCGTCGCTCCTTCCTGAAAGTCGTTGGCGTGATGGGCGCAGCCGGTGCGCTGGCAGCCTGCGGCGGTGGCTCTTCCAGCAGCACCGCAGCTTCTTCTGCAGCCGCTTCCTCCGCTCCGGCTTCCTCCGCAGCTGCGGCAGGTGCCAACATCAAGCTGTGGACATACCCCATCGGCGGCTGGGGCAAGGATGAGACGGTTCAAAACCTCATTGCAAGCTTCAACAACAAGTATCCCGACATCAAGGTGACCGTCGAGTACCTCGACTACACCAATGGCGACGATCAGGTGAACACCGCCATCGAGGGCGGCAGCGCACCCGACCTGATCATGGAAGGACCCGAGCGTCTGGTTGCAAACTGGGGCGCAAAGGGCGTGATGGCTCCGCTGAACGATCTGTGGACCGACGACGCCAAGAAGGACATTTATGAGTCCGTCGAGTCTGCCTGCAAGAACGATAAGGGCGACTATTACGAGTATCCGCTGTGCATGACCGCACACTGCATGGCCGTTAACATGACCAAGGTCAAGGAAGTCGGTGCAGACAAGTACATCGACACCGACAAGCACACCTGGAGCACCGAGGGCTTCCTGTCCACCGTAGACGCTCTGTACAAGGGCGGCTATGAGAACGTTGCAGCCATCTACTGCGGCGGTCAGGGCGGCGATCAGGGCACCCGTGCGATCATCAACAATATGTACGGCGGCACCTTCACCGATGCAGCACACACCAAGTATACGGCAGATTCCGCTGAGAACGTCAAGGCGATCCAGACCCTGTACGACACCGACGGCATCAACTTTGATGCTTCCATCGCCGGCGGCGACGAGATCACCCTGTTCCGCAACGGCACCCTGCAGATGGCATTCTGCTGGAACATCGCACAGCAGATGAACAGCGACAACAACGACGCCGGCCTGACCAACGACGGCGACGAGATCATGCCCATGGCATTCCCGACCGAGAGCGGCGACCCGAAGCTGTGCGGCGGCATCTGGGGCTTCGGCATCTTCGACAACGGCGATGAGGCCAAGATCGAAGCAGCCAAGACCTTCATCGACTTCATCGCAGCCGATCCCGATCAGGTGGCAGACAGCGTTCTGGCTTCCACCTACTTCCCGGTTCGTGCCAGCGTGGGCGATATCTATGCCGGCAACGACATCATGAGCGAGTACAGCAAGTTCATGAGCTATCTGGGCGATTACTATCAGATCACTCCGGGCTGGGCAACGGCTCGTACCGAGTGGTGGAATATGCTCCAGCGTGTGGGCACCGGCGAAGACGTCAAGACTGCGGTCGATACCTTCGTCGCCAACGCCAATGCAGCCGCTGCTGCTGAGGCATAAATCGAATTTGCTCTGATCCAAAGAGCGTACCGCGCCCCTTCCTCGAACGATCCCGGCGAGGGAGGGGCATTTTGTGTAAAAAGTTTCTCGCCGGGAGCCGGTCTTGACTGGGTGACCGCAAGTCAGGAAATGAACGCAATATCAAAACAGCATCTCTGCGATAGGCAATTCAACGATGTTGCTGTCGCATTCAAACGTTGAATTGCTATAGAAAGGTCTGGTGATTTTTTTGGCTGCAAAGATCAAGGAACCCAAACGCAGCAGCGCACTGGTGCGGCAGGAAACCATCGCTTCCTACCTGTTCCTTCTGCCAAGTCTGATTTTCTTCCTTGGGTTCGTCATCTATCCCATGGTTCTGTGCGTGGTGACAAGTTTCTTCGACTCCACCATGAACCGCGCCGACATCTTCGTGGGTCTGGCAAACTACAAAGAGCTGTTCAGCGACCCCATCTTCCTCGGCGCACTGAAAAACACGTTTATCATCGTCATCGTCTCGGTGCCTGTGACCTGCGCTTTCTCGCTGTGGGTCAGCTCGGCCATTGTCGATCTGCCCGAGTGGGCGACCAGCCTCTTCCGCTGCGTGTTCTATCTGCCGGTCGTCACCGGTTCTGTGGCTGTTACCGTCGTGTGGAAGTGGATGTACAACAACTACTACGGCATCTTCAACTACCTTGGCAAGGCCATGGGTCTCATCGACAAGAACATCAACTGGCTGGGCGATGAGCGGTTTGCACTGGGCTGCATCATCCTCATCCTGCTGACCACCTCGGTGGGTCAGCCCATCGTGCTGTATGTTTCCGCCCTCGGCAACGTCGATCAGTCCATCGTTGAGGCCGCAGAGGTCGATGGTGCGACCGATTTCCAGTGCTTCTGGCGGATCAAGTGGCCCGCCATCATGCCGACCACCCTGTACATTCTGGTCATCACCACCATCAACTCCTTCCAGTGCTTCGCACTGATCCAGCTGCTGACCAGCGGCGGCCCCAACCACAGCACCGATACCATCATGTACTACATCTATTACACCGCATTCAAGCTGTATCGCTACGGCTACGGCAACGCGATGGGTGTTGTGCTGGCGGTCATCATTGCAATCCTGTCCGCGGTTCAGTTCAAGCTGGGCAATCAGGAAAATTAAGGGAGGTGCGAAATTATGGCAGAAAAAACCAAACAGAAGCCGTTGAAGCGGCACCCCAGCAAGCTCAAGCGAATGAGTGCGTACATGATTTTGACCCTCATCCTCATCAGCATCGTGGCGGTGTTGTTCGCATTTCCGCTGTACTGGATCATCACCGGCTCGTTCAAGACCGGTGCCGCCATCAACTCGACAACGCCGGAGTGGTGGCCCAGCCAGTGGGTGCTGACCAACTACCAGAAGCTGTTTGCCGGCAAGAGCGCACCGCTGTGGCAGCTGGCGATCCCGTTCAGCTCTTCGTTCAGCTCCACGGGCGACCCCATTTACTTCTCGGTCGGCCCCACCGTGCCCGCTGCCATCCGCTGGATGGTCAACACCGTGTTCATGGCGGTGATGTCCATGATCCTGACCTGCATCACGGCGGCCATGGCAGGCTACGCACTGGCTAAGAAGCGTTTTGTCGGCCGCAAGCTGCTGTTCACGCTGATCGTCTGTGCAATGGCTCTGCCCAAGCAGGTCATTCTGATCCCGTTGCTGCGCGAGATGTCGTCTTTGAACCTCTACAACACCATCTGGGCGGTCATTTTCCCCATCGTCGGCTGGCCCTTCGGCGTGTTCCTGATGAAGCAGTTCAGTGAGGGCATCCCCACAGAGATGATCGAAGCCGCCCGCATCGACGGTGCAAGCGAGGCGCGCACCTTCGTCAGTGTGGTTCTCCCGATGGTCAAACCGGGCATCGGTGCGCTGGCCATCTTTACCTTCATCAACAGCTGGAACGACTATTTCATGCAGTTGATCATGCTGTCCAGCACCAGCAACCTGACCATCTCGCTGGGCATTGCAAAGCTGCAGGCCGAAAATAGCACCGACTTCGGCCTGATCATGGCCGGTGCAGCTCTGGCAGCCGTGCCGATCATCATCATCTTCCTCATTTTCCAGAAGTACTTTACCAAAGGCATCGCAATGGGTGCTGTGAAGGGATAAGAAAGGAGACAGCGAATCATGAAAGACATCAAAAAATATCAGGGGGTTATCCCGGCTTTCTATGCCTGCTATGACAAGGAAGGCAACATCTCCGTCGAGGGCGTCAAGGCACTGACCCGCCATCTGATCGCCAAGGGCGTCAAGGGCGTGTACGTCGGCGGCTCTTCCGGTGAGTGCATCTACCAGCACCCGGACGAGCGCAAAAAGCTGCTGGAAGCGGTCATGAGCGAGGCGCGGGGCAAGATCACGGTGATCGCACACGTCGGCTGCAACAACACCGCCGACAGCATGGAGCTGGCGGCGCATGCCGAGAGCGTGGGTGTGGATGCCATTGCTTCCATTCCGCCGATCTACTTCCACCTGCCGGAGTATGCCATCGCCAAGTATTGGAACGATATGTCGGCTGCCGCCCCCAACACCGAGTTCGTCATCTACAACATCCCGCAGCTGGCGGGCACCGGCCTGACCATGAGCCTGCTGCACGAGATGCTCAAGAATCCCAACGTCGTGGCCGTCAAAAACAGCTCGATGCCCACGCAGGACATCCAGATGTTCAAGGATGCAGGCATTGCCGCCCGCGGTGAGGGCAATTTCGTGGTCTTCAACGGCCCGGACGAGCAGTTTGTCTCCGGCCGCGTGATCGGTGCCGACGGCGGCATCGGCGGCACCTATGCCGTCATGCCCGAACTGTATCTGGCTATGCACAACCTCATCAACGAGGGCAAGATCGAGCAGGCGCGTGCCATCCAGTACGATGCCGACCGCATCATCTATAAGATGTGCGAAGCACACGGCAACCTGTATGCGGTGCAGAAAGAGATCCTGCGCCGGATGTACGGCCTTGAACTGGGCGGTGTCCGCGCCCCGATGCCCAGTCTGATCCCGGAGGATGAGCCCATCGTCGCCGAAGCACAGGCGATGATCGAAGCCGCCATCGCCAAGCTCTGATATCTGAAAAAAGCACCCCTCTCCATCTCTTTTTCACAGAGGGGAGAGGCGGGTGCTTTTTTGGATTTTCTGCATCATCAAACAACAAGGAGAACACCATACCATGATCTGCGATACTCTGGAGAACCTGAACCGCTACCGCGGCATCCACAAGAACCTGAATACCGCCATCGACTACCTTACGGCCTACCATGTCGCGCACGATTTGATCGAGCTGCCGCTGGGCCGCATCGAGGTGGATGGCGAGAATGTCTTTATCAATGTGATGGACGCCGATCTGCACCCGGACGAGGGTTCTCATTTGGAATATCATCATCAGTATGCGGATCTGCAGATCGACCTGACCGGCGGCGAGGGCTGGGGCTTTACCACCAACCCCGGCACCGAGGTCGGGGCATTCCGCGGGGACATCGGCTTTCAGGACAGCCCGGACGTCGTGTCCGGCTCGCTGGGGGAGGGGCGGTTCGTCCTTTTCTTCCCGGGGGAGCTACACCGCCCCGGCGTGGCGCGTGCCGAATGCGCTCAGGTCCGCAAAGCAGTCATCAAAATCAAGATGGAGGGTTGAATTATGGAGAAGGAAACACTGTTTGCCCAGATCAAAGGCGGCCTCATCGTCAGCTGTCAGGCATTGGAGACGGAGCCGCTCTACACCAAAGAAGGCGGCGTGATGCCCCTGATGGCAAAGGCTGCCGCCATGAGCGGCGCAGTGGGGATCCGCGCCAACACCGTGCGGGATATCACCCAGATCAAGGCGGTCGTGGATCTGCCCGTGATCGGCATCATCAAGAAGGACTATCCCGGTACGCCGATGTACATCACCGTCACCATGAAGGAAGTGGACGAGCTGGTGGCCTGCGGGGTGGATATCCTTGCGGTGCAGGGTACAGGGGCACTCCGTCCGGACGGTTCGACCTCTGCCGCGTTCATCCGTGCCATCAAAGCCAAGTATCCCGACCAGCTGGTGATGGCCGACTGCGACAACTTTGAAAATGCCATGGCCTGCGCCGCGGCGGGTGCGGATTTCATCGGTACCACCATGCGCGGCTACACGCCGGAGACCGAGGGCATCAACGACATCGACTTTGCGTTTGTCCATAAGCTGGCCACAGAGTGTCCGGCCAAGATCATCGCCGAGGGGCATATCCATTCTCCCGAACAGGCGGTCAAGGCTCTGGAAGCCGGTGCCTTTGCGCTGGTGGTCGGCGGTGCCATTACCCGCCCGGCCGAGATCACAGCCCGCTTTACCAGTGCCATCCACGCCATGCACAAATCATAAAGCAGGAAAGGGAATTTGGGGATGAACGAATATTTTGCGATCGACATCGGCGGCACCTCGGTCAAACTGGGTATTGTGGATGAGACCGGCACCGTGCTGGCAAAGGCCGAAGAAAGCGTCAACTTTGACGGTTACCAGACCCCGGTTCTGACCACCGTGCTCCGCGCAGCGAAAAAATTCCTGACCGAACAGGGCAAAAAACCGGAAGATCTGGCCGGCATCGGCGTCTCGGCCACCGGCCAGATCGACAGCAAGGCTGGCGTCGTGGCTGGAACCTGCGGCAATTTCCCCAATTACATCGGCAGCCCCATCAAAGCAGAGCTGGAAGCAGCATTCGGCCTGCCGGTCACCGTTGCCAACGATGCAAATTGTATGTGTTTGGGCGAGGTCTGGGTCGGCGGTGCAAAAGGCTATACCGATGTCATTGGTGTGACCCTTGGCACCGGCGTCGGCGGCGGCATCCTGACGGGCGGACATCTGCTGGAAGGCAGCCGCGGTCTTGGCGGTGAGCTGGGGCATTTCCGCACGCACGCCCTCGACGGTGCGCTCTGCACCTGCGGAGCCACCGGCTGCTGGGAGCATTATGCCGCGACCACGGCACTGGTGCGGAAAGCACAGTCCTTCAACGAGGCATGGAACAACGGCCGGGTGATCTTTGAGCAGGCGCAGGCCGGGAACACCCGCATTCTGACCATCCTCGACGACTGGATCGACGAGATCGCGCAGGGGCTGGCGGGGATGGTTCACATCTTCAACCCGCAGCTCATCCTGATCGGCGGCGGCGTGTCGGCCCAGCAGGAATTGCTGATCGATCCGCTGGCCCAAAAAGTGCGCGCCTCCATCATGCCTGCCTTTGCCGAAGGGCTGGAGATCCGTGCGGCGCAGCTCCACAACGACGCCGGTATGGTGGGTGCGGTCTACTACTTCCGGAAAACCTACGAGAAAAACTGAGAGGTATCTACGATGAAAAAACATATCCTGTGTCTGGGGGATTCCAACACCCACGGCTATTGCGCAGACCCCAAGGACTGCGCCGACGGCGGCATCCGCTTCAACGAGGACGAGCGGTGGACCTGCCGCCTGCAGGCTGCGCTGGGCAGCGACTATCTGGTGACGGAAGAGGGACTTTCCGGCCGGACGACCGTTTTTGTGGATCCTATCCATGAGTCGATGGACGCCTTGTCGGTGCTCTATCCCATCCTCAAGAGCCATGAATGCATCGACCTGCTCATCATCATGCTGGGCACCAACGATGTCAAAGAGCGGTTTGCCGCCAATGAATACGTCATCGGAGCCGGGATGGAGCGTTTGATCCAGCGTGCCAAGACCATCGACTGCTGGGGCACCAAGAAGCCCAACCTTCTGGTGGTGGCACCGCCCCGCATCGGCGACGGCTTCCACGATGCCGTTATGGGCAATGGCTGCGTGGAGCGATCCCGCGGTGTGGCCGAACAGTTCCGCATTGTGGCTGAGCGCAATCGGGTACACTTCCTGAATGCCGCGGACTGTGAGTTCAATCAGGTGGACTTTATGCACCTGACCCGTAGGGGGCACGCACAGCTGGCCGAAAAGCTGGCCGCGCTGGTGCCGACGCTCGTTTAAGGATAGATTGTGATACAGCCGGGTTTTGCTGCCGCTCATCCAGACAGCGAAGCCCGGCTGTTTGCATTTTGCGCAAATGCCTACCCGGTCTGCCAAGGACTCTCCCTTTGAAAGACTCCCTCCGGCCGGAGGGAGATGTCACGAAGTGACAAAGGGAGGACAAGCTGTCTGCGAAGCAGACTGAGAGGGTTATCATACCCGAATCTTCTCCCGCATACAATTTGCTGTAAGGAGGGAGTGCGATTTGGAAAAGCAGGAGCGTTTGGGAGCGAGCGCAGTCTGCCGCGAGATCGGTGCGCGGACAGGCGGCGATGTGCTGATCGGGGTGGTCGGGCCGGTGCGAACCGGAAAAAGCACCCTGATCAAACAATTTATGGAGAAACTGGTGCTGCCGTCCATCACACCGGAAGCTGCCCGGCAGCGGGCACGAGACGAACTGCCCCAGTCGGCGGCGGGGCGCACCATTATGACCACCGAACCGAAGTTTATCCCGGAAAAGGCGGTGCCTTTGGAGCTGGAGGGCGGCGGGGAGTGTCGGGTGCGTTTGATCGACTGCGTAGGCTATATGGTCGAAGGGGTTCTCGGCCACGAAGAAAATGACAAGCCCCGGATGGTCAAAAGCCCGTGGTTTGAGGAGGAAATCCCGTTTGATCTCGCGGCAGAGACCGGCACGCGAAAGGTCATCCGGGATCACTCGACCATCGGCATCGTCGTTACCACCGACGGCACGATCAGCGAGATCCCCCGGGAAAACTATCTCCCCGCCGAAAAGCGGGTCATCACCGAGCTGGAAGAATTGGGCAAACCTTTTGTGATCCTGCTCAACTCCATCCACCCGGAGGCAGCGGAAACAAAGGCACTGGCCACGCAGATGGAGCAGAGCTACGGGCGGAGCGTCCTGCCTGTGAGCTGCATCGACCTCGACGAAGCCGCGCTGAACGAGATCCTTCGCCGCGTGCTGTACGAATTTCCCGTGCGGGAGCTGGATTTTGCCCTGCCGCGCTGGGTGACCATGCTGGATCGGGGGCACTGGCTCCAAGAGGAGGTCTACACCGCCGCCATGGAGTGTGCGGAGCGGATCGCCCGGATGAAAGACGCCGCCGGGCAGGAGAACGCCCCCGGTGCGGTGCAAATGACCTGCGATGCCGTGGAGCAGGCGACGCTCAGCGGGATGAACCTTTCCGAAGGAATCGTGCGGATCACGGTGATCCTGAAACCGGATGTGTTCTATCGGGTGCTCAGCGAGCAGACCGGGCTGGAGATCGGCGATGAAGCCGGGTTGATGCCCTGCATCATCGAACTGGCCCGCGCCAAAAAGGGCTATGAAAAGATCCGCAGTGCGCTGGAGCAGGTGGAAGCCACCGGCTACGGCATCGTGATGCCGACCATCGACGAACTTTCGCTGGAAGAGCCGGAGATCGTCCGGCAGGGTGGGCGGTATGGGGTGCGGCTCGAAGCCAGTGCGCCCTCCCTCCACATCATGAAAGCCGTCATCCACACCGAGATCAGCCCCATTGTCGGCACCGAAAAGCAGAGCGAAGATCTTGTGCAGAGCCTTTTGGGGGATTTCGAGTCCGATCCCGAAAAGCTCTGGGAGTCGAACATTTTTGGCAAGAGTCTCCATGAGCTGGTCAACGAGGGCTTGCAGAACAAGCTGCTCCATATGCCGCAGGAAGCCCGCACCCGGCTGCAGGAAACGCTGGAAAAGGTCATCAACGACGGCTGCACCGGGTTGATCTGCATTCTGCTGTAACGTTTGCCCTCTCAGGCCGCTTCGCGTCCAGCTTGTCCTCCCTCTGTCGCTCATGCGACATCTCCCTCCGGCCGGAGGGAGTCTTTCAAAGTGGGAGGCAAGTCTTGGCTCTCCCTTCGGGAGAGCTGTCGAGCGGAGCGAGACTGAGAGGGCAAGGCCGCTGACAAAGAAACGTACACTTTCATTTTTGCTGAAATATGCTATAATAACCTCAAAAACAGAGGAAGTGAAAATACAAATGAAGATCCAAACCGTTGCGGTACTGGGTGCGGGTGCCGTCGGCTCCTACATCATCTGGGGCCTTGCCGAAAAAGAGGGCATCCGGCTGGGCGTGATCGCAGAAGGCGAGCGGGCCGAACGCCTCAAGCGGAACGGCTGCACCATCAACGGCAAAACCTACCGCCCGGAAGTCTGGACGCCGCAGGAAGCTGCCGGGGTGGATTTCCTTGAAGTCTCGCTGAAATACGGTGCGCTGCCCGGCGCAATGGAGAGCATCAAGACCATCGTAGGGGAGCATACCATCGTGATGAGCCTGATGAATGGCGTGGACAGTGAGGAGCTGATCGGCGCACAGGTGGGCGGCGAACACCTGCTTCCTGCCCTCATCAAGGTCGCTTCCCATTGGGAGGGCAGCGGCTGCTGCTTTGACCCGGAGACCACGGTCGGCATCATCTTCGGAGAGCGGACCGCACCCTATGACAGCGAGCGGGTAAAGGCCGTTGTGGACTTGTTTGCAGGGACAGACATCCACTATCGCGTCACCGACTGCATCCGGGAGGAAATCTGGAACAAGTTCCGCCTGAACGTCTGCAACAACCTGCCGCAGGCGATTCTGGGCGCGGGTGTGGGCTGCTACCGCGACAGCGTCCACATGAAGGCCATCAGCGATGGTCTCCGCCGGGAGCTGGAAGCCATTGCCGCCGCAAAGGGCATCGACATGAACAAGACGGCAGATTCTTCCGGCCGGGGCAGTGCGGTGAAGTCCAGTGCCCGCTATTCCACGCTGCAGGATCTTGATGCAGGCCGTCACACCGAAATCGAGATGTTCTCGGGCGCATTGATCCAGATGGGCAAAGAGCTGGGCATCCCCACGCCCTACAACGAGTACACCTACCACATGATCAAGGCCCTTGAGGAAAAGAACGACGGCAAGTTCGACTATACCGGCGATGAAGAGCTTACCTGGTCGAAGTAAACCAAACACAAGAAAAGCGTTGGAGCCTGCTCCTGTGCAGGAGAACTCCAACGCTTTTACTGTTGCATAATAGAAAAGACCACTCAATCCCGGACAAAATCGCCCTGCAGCGCGAAGGTGTGATCCATCGGGCCGGAGCCGTGGCCAAGGTCGAGCATGGCCGACAGACAGCCGGAAATGTAGGCTTTGGCACGCTCCACCGAGGTGTCAAGATCATAGCCCTTGGCCAGATTGGAAGCGATGGCACTGGACAGGGTGCAGCCGGTGCCGTGGGTGTTGGGGTTGGCGATCCGGCGGCCACGGAACCATTTTCCGCTGCCGTCGCGCCAGAGCAGATCGTCGGCATCGTTGATCTGGTGTCCGCCCTTGCAAAGAACGGCGCAGCCGTATTTCTCGCTGATGCACTGGGCGGCGGCTTCCATCCCGGCGGCGTCGGTGATGGTCAGCCCGGAGAGGATCTCTGCTTCCGGGATGTTCGGGGTGACAAGCTCTGCCATCGGCAGGAGCTTCTGGGTCAGGGCTTGCACGGCGTTGTCCCGCAGCAGCTTGGAGCCGGAGGTGGCCACCATGACCGGATCCACAACGATGTGCTTGGCGTGATAAAAATGCAGCCGCTCGGCGATGGTCTCGATCAGTTCTGCCGAGGACACCATGCCGATCTTGACGGCATCCGGGTAAATGTCGGTAAACACTGCGTCCAGCTGCGCGGCCAGAAACGGGGGCGTTGTCTCAAAGATGGCGGTGACGCCGGTGGTGTTCTGGGCGGTCAGCGCGGTGATGGCACTCATGGCGAACACGCCGTTGGCCGTCATGGTCTTGATGTCGGCCTGAATGCCGGCACCGCCGCTGGAATCGCTGCCGGCAATGGTCAAAGCAGTTTTCATTGCACAAAACTCCTTACAAATTCTCTGGCAGGCCAGAGTTATTTTCAAGGTCAGCATACCACAGTCGGGCAGGCTTTGCAAGGCGGGAATCGGGAATTGCTCTTTCGGGGTTCCTGTGATACAATGAGTTGACATCAAAAAGGGGGTAAAATCATGCAGGAACTTCAGATCGGGCGGGTCTACCGCCATTTCAAAGGCGACTACTATCTGGTGGAGGGGCTGGCGCACGATTCCGAAACAGGGGAGCCGATGGTCATCTACCGCAAGCTGTATGGGGATGGCGGGCTGTGGGTCCGGCCGCTGGCGATGTTCCAGAGCCGGGTGGATCGGGAAAAATATCCGGACGCCGGGCAGGAGGATCGCTTTGCATTGCAAGAGATCGCCAGTGCCGCCGGGCACTGAGATTTCCCGGGAAAAGGAAGTGCGAGGAATGAACGGAAAATCATCCCGCTATGCCTTGCTGGATGAGCTGCGGGGGCTGGATCTCATCAGCATGATGTTTTACCATGGCATGTGGGATCTCATTTATATTTTTGGCGTGTGGGTCGATTGGTACTCCGACTGGCCCGGGCATCTGTGGCAGCAGTCGATCTGCTGGATCTTCATCCTGCTGTCTGGCTTCTGCCTGCCGATGGGGCGTCACAGCTTCCGCCGAGGCGTGACGGTTTTCGGTGCAGGTGCAGTTGTTACAATCGTGACGCTGCTGTTCATGCCGGAAGATGTCGTCTGGTTTGGCGTGCTGACCCTGCTGGGCTCGGCCATGCTCCTCACGGCTTTGCTGGAAAAGCCGCTGCGCAATGTTCCGCCAGCAGCAGGGCTGGCGGTCAGCTTTGTCCTGTTTGTGCTGACCTACCATACCGCAGCGGGCTATTGGGGGATCGGAAATGCACGGCTGATGCTCCCGGCGGGGCTGTTCCGGAACTACCTGACGGCTTACTTCGGCTTTTACCCCCTTGGCTTTTACTCCACCGATTATTTCCCGCTGCTGCCGTGGCTGTTTTTGTTCTGGTGCGGTTTTTATCTGCACCATCTGGTGGGGCAGAAGCGGATGGAGCCGCTGCGTCGGTCGGTCTGCGCACCGCTGGGTTGGCTGGGGCGGCAATCGCTGCCGTTGTATCTGCTCCACCAGCCGGTGCTTTATGGCGGGTTGAGCCTTGTGTTCGGGCTGCTGGGAAGATGAGTCAGCTGTGACAAACTATTTTGAGGAAATCCCTTGACAAAGCAGGGGTGCTGTGGTACTCTAATGACGGTTAGAAAACGCTAACCGACTGAATGCGTCATCCATCCCGTATGACGCATTTTTAAGGCAGCATAAGTTAGATAAAGCTAACCCAAAATGACATGAGAGAGGTCGATCTTTATGAGCAAAGTAGCAATCGTATTCTGGAGCGCAACCGGCAACACCGAGACCATGGCAAACTGCATCGCAGAGGGCGCAGGTGCCGCCGCAACTGTGGTTTCCTGCAGCGATATGACCCCCGCAAAGCTGGGGGAGTTTGACGTTGTCGCGTTCGGCTGCCCCGCCATGGGTGCAGAACAGCTGGAAGAGAGCGAGTTTGAGC
This sequence comes from uncultured Faecalibacterium sp., assembly GCA_934533135.1. Taxonomy (GTDB): domain Bacteria; phylum Bacillota; class Clostridia; order Oscillospirales; family Ruminococcaceae; genus Faecalibacterium. The sequence goes on along the minus strand of CAKTBG010000010.1, from coordinate 39,059 downwards.
CGATGTTTGCTTCGCTGGAAGGCTCTCTGAACGGCAAGAAGGTCGCGCTGTTCGGCTCCTACGGCTGGGGCGACGGCCAGTGGATGCGCGATTGGTGTGAGCGTGCCAAGGAGGACGGGGCGGTTCTGTTCAGCGACGAAGGTCTGATCTGCAACGAGACTCCCGATGACGATACACAGGCGGCCTGCCGCAAGCTGGGCGCAGATCTGGCTGCGTGGTGATTGACAGGCTGCCCTTGACAAAATAAGTTTGTCCTGATAAACTGTCCATAAAGCTGGAAGTTCCGGCTTTTTGAAAGCACAGAAAGTTAGCGTTGCAAAACTTTGCGCAGAGCCGGAGCTTGCAGGAACAACACCGCAACCACCGGCAGGAGCCGGGCAGAAATGCCCGACCACCTGCCGGTTTTGTTTGCGTGCTACAGGAGGAACTTATGCCCGACGCAAACTTTGGACTGGAGAAAAAACGCTCCGACGAAAAACGGCTGGTCAGCGAAATGATCGCACTGTACTGCCGCAGGCAGCATCACACCCCCAGAGGGCAGCTTTGCCCGGAGTGTCAGGAGCTGCACGATTATGCCCGCATCCGGATCGACCGCTGCCCCTTTATGGAGAGCAAGACGTTCTGCTCGGCCTGCAAGGTTCACTGCTATAAGCCGGAAATGCGGGAAAAGATCCGGGTCGTGATGCGCTGGTCGGGTCCGCGGATGCTGCCCATCCACCCGATCCTCTCCCTCAAACACGTCGCTGTGACCCTCAAGGCCAAGCGGGAAGCCCGAAAATGAGATCCGCTGCATAAACCGCAGCGGGGCGGGGCAGACTACCTGCAAAGAGGTGATAACAATGGAAAACACAGGTGTTACCTGCGACGTCTGCGCGTGCCGCCACAACATGGACAGCTGCAAATGCGATCTGCCCCAGATCAAGGTGACGGAACACTGCACCTGCTCCTCGCAGCAGGTCGAGACCCCGCATTTCTGCCAGAACTTTGAGAAGAAGTAAAACGCACTGACCTCGGGAACGAAAAATCCCTGTCCGGCTTTCTGATGGCGCGGACAGGGATTTTTCTGATTTTTCTGAGGAAGGTTCTTGGCCGCTCAGCGCAGCGTGACGTTGCAGGTGGCAAGGCTGCGCACCAGTGTGCCGACGCTGTCTTTCATCTGGATCCCGGCAAAGCCTAGCTCAAACGCGGTCTGCACATTTTCACGGCGGTCGTCGATGAAAACGCATTCGCTTGCTTTGAGGTGGTATTTTTCCAGAAAAGCCTTGTAAATGCCGACATCCGGCTTGTTGATGTGGACTTCGCAGGAGGCCACACCGCCGTCGAAGATCCCCTGAAAATCGCGCTCCATCAGCAGCTCCAGCGTATCTTCGGGGATGTTGCTCAGGTAATAGACGCAGTAGCCATGGGATTTCAGTTTCTGCGCCAGCTCCTGCATCCGTCGGCGGGGGCGGAGAATGTGAGTCCAGTCGTCCAGCACCCCCTGCACCTCAAAGGCACAGCCCTGTTCCTTGGCACGAGCCAGCATCCGCTGGTTGGCCTCAAAACGGGTGATGCGCCCGGCGTCCAGCAGGCTCCATTCCTCACTGCCGAAGGTCAGGTCATAGACCCGCTCCTCGATGGCAGCGTTGCAGAAACGATCCACCAGATATTCCTTTGGGTCGAAGTCTACCATGACACCGCCCAGATCAAACACAATATTTTGATACATTTTTCAATTCCTCGGTTTCAGCTTGATTCGGTTTGCAACAGATCCCGGCGGGGGAATCCCCGCGATGCTGCACTCAGTATAGCACAACTGTGGATGGGATTTCCACCCGATTTTGCCGAATGCGCATGAAGTGCGGGTTCGTGCCATACAATCGGAAGGAAGGGGGCGAAGCTTGTGACGTTTCGGGAATTGTGTGCAAAAGAAGTGGTGCAGCTGCGGGAAGGTGCCTGTCTGGGCCGAGCCGATGATCTGGAATTCGACCCCCAAACGGCAGAGATCAGAACACTGCTTTTGTTCGGCCGTCCGAAACTGTTCGGGCTGATGGGGCGGGAAGAGACCCTCTGCATCCCATGGAACGAGATCGAGACCCTTGGCGTGGATGCGATCTTGGTCCGGACGGCTCTGCCGGAAACCGGATCGCAGACGGCGAAAACGGGTCTGTTGGAACGGATCCGGAATTGGCTGCGGGGCTGAGCGCGCCGTCAGAGAGCGTTTTTTGCAAAACGGGGCTTGCTTTTGGTGAAAAGTAGATTATAATAAGGAGCCGCAGGCCTTCGCACAACAAGCGGCGGCGGCAGAAGAAGAATCGCTCTTGTTCCGGAAGTGAAAGGAATTTCTCTATGTTGAAACAACCCAAACGCACACCGGCATCGCTCCATGCGGTGCGGCTGGTGTTTCCGCCGATGGCGACCCTGATCGTGCTGCTCCTGACGGAGTGGATCGCACGGGGCACCCTGAATGCGGACGTTTTTGCCCAGTACATCTTTCCCCACGCCGAGGCCTATCTGCTGGCGTGGGCATTGCTCTTCCTGATCTGGCTGAGCATCGACTGGCTGACCCGCTTTGCGCCGCTGGCAATGCTGCTCACGGCGGTCTTGGGCTGCGCACCGGCGGCAGTCAATTTCTATACGCTGCAGCTCCGCGGCGAACCGTTTCTGCCGTGGGATCTGATGCAGGTCTCCGAAGCCGCGGGCGTGGCTTCTGCCGCGGGCATCCACATCCAGACCAGCATGGTCGTCTCCCTTGTGCTGGCGGTACTGCTGGCCGTGGGGTCATTTTTTCTCTACCGCGGCCGCCAGAAGCTCCCTTGGGTCAAGCGGCTGGGCGGTTTTGCGGCCAGTGCTGCCGTGACCTGCGGGATGCTCTTCGGCGTCTTTCTGCAGCCGACAGTCACGCAGGCCATCGGCATCCAGCCGGATGCGTGGATGCAGGATCGCTATTACCGCTACTACGGTGTCATCACGAGTTTTCTGACCAACCTGACCAATCTGGAGATCACCAAGCCCGAAAGCTATTCGGAGGAGGCCGTCAACGCGATTCTGGACGATGTAGAGGCGGGGGAAAAGTACACGACCCAGCCCCTTTATCCAGAATCCTACGGTGCGACCACCCCGGCCGATGAGGTGGAAAAACAGCCCACCATTATTTACGTGATGGACGAGTCCTACTGGGATGTGTCGGAGCTGGAAGAACATGGCTTTGTCTTCGACACCGATGTTTCGGCCAACCTCCATGCCTTGCAGCAGACCAGTGCCAGCGGCCGTGCCTACAGCCCGAGCTTTGGCGGCGGAACCTGCGATGTGGAGTTTGAAGCTCTGACCGGTTACTCGGTCTCCTATCTGCCCAACGGCAGCAAACCCTATCAGCAGCACGTCACAAAGCCCATGTTCGCTCTGCCCAATTACCTGAAAACACAGGGCTACCAGACGGCAGCCATCCACTGCTTCTGGGCAAAATACTGGAGCCGTGACACGGCCTATCCCAACCTTGGATTTGACGATTTCATCAGCCTTGAGGATATGCACCACGTCCAGAAAGTCCGCAAGCACTACTGGACCAGCGGCCTTGTCACCGACGATACCATGGCGGATCAGATCATCCAGCAATACGAAACGATGAAAGCGGATTCGGACGCACCGGTCTTCCTCCACGCCGTCACCATGCAGAACCACACCAACTACAACCGCGACAACTACCCGGACGATGAGCGGGTGAAGGTGATCGCCCACCCGGTCGGCATCAAGCCCAGCACCATCGGTGCGCTGGAAGATTTCGCCACCGGCATCCGGGATGCCGACGCGATGCTCGGCAAGCTGACGGCGTATTTCGCGCAGGTGGACGAGCCGGTGATCCTTGTGTTCTGGGGCGACCATTACAACCCCATCGACTCCAATTACGACATCTTCACGGCCAGCGGCTACGCCAGCGGTGAAAGCAGCGACCCGCGTCTGCACCAGACCACCCTTCTGATGTGGTCGAACTACACCGACCAGCCGGTGGAGCTTGGCACCATTGCGGCATACGATATTTCGCCGGTCATGATGAACCTTTACGGCCTCAAGCAGCCCATCTACTTCCAGTATCTCAACCGGCAGCTGCAGTCCGCATACCGGGCCAATACCCGCGGCGTCGTGATGAATCGGGATGGCAGCACCACCCGCACCCCGACCTCGCTGCAGGAGCAATGGAGCGAAAAGCACTGGCTGCTTCAGTATGATCTGATGTTCGGCAAGGGGTATGCCCTCAGCCGGATGGGGATGGAGGGCCTTGGCGGAACGCAGAACAGCAAATAAGAGAAAAATCCGGGATCTTTTTGTAAAAAACGGAGAAAACCTCTTGAATCCGTCGCCTTTTTGTGCTATCATACTTAAGCATTACACACGCATTACTATGCCCTTTTGTGCCCATTGCGGTGGAGGGCAGTTCCTGAGCGTCCGATGCGCAGGGGAATCACGGTATGCGGAGGCAAAACAATATTTGGAGGTAATTTTACTATGGCAGTCGTTTCTATGAAGCAGCTTCTCGAGGCAGGCGTTCACTTTGGTCACCAGACCCGCCGCTGGAACCCCAAGATGGCGAAGTATATCTTCACCGAGCGCAACGGCATCTATATCATTGACCTGCAGAAGACTGTGAAGAAGCTGGACGAGGCTTACAACTACGTCAAGGAAGTTGCAGCTGAGGGCGGCGACATCCTGTTCGTTGGCACCAAGAAGCAGGCTCAGGAGTCCATCCGTGACGAGGCTCTGCGCTGCGGTATGCACTATGTCAACGCTCGCTGGCTGGGCGGTATGCTGACCAACTTCCGCACCATCCGCAAGCGCATCGACCGTATGGATCAGCTGGCTAAGATGAAGGAGAACGGCACCTTCGAGCTGCTGCCCAAGAAGGAAGTGGCTAAGCTGGAGCTGGAGATGGAGAAGCTGGACAAGTACCTGGGCGGCGTCAAGAACATGAAGACCCTGCCGAAGGCTATGTTCATCGTCGATCCTCACAAGGAGCGCATCGCTGTTGCTGAGGCTCGCAAGCTGAACATCCCCATCGTTGCAATCGTTGATACCAACTGCAACCCCGACGAGATCGACTACGTCATCCCCGGCAACGACGACGCAATCCGCGCTGTCAAGCTGATCGCCGGTGCTATGGCTGACGCTGTGCTCGAGGGCAAGCAGGGCAATCAGGAGGCCGCTCCCGCTGAGGATGCAGCAAACGCCTGATTTTCCCGATTCCCGCATTTTCAAACCTAGGAATAACGTGTAAGGGAGAATAAAAAATGGCTATTTCTGCAAAAGACGTTATGGAACTGCGCAAGCAGACCGACTGCGGCATGATGGAGTGCAAGAAGGCTCTGACCGAGGCTGACGGCAACTTCGAGAAGGCAATCGAGATCCTGCGCGAGCGTGGTCTGGCTACCGCCGCCAAGAAGGCAAGCCGCGTTGCTGCCGAGGGCATGGTCTACGCTGACTACTGCCCCGAGTGCAAGGTGGGTGTTGTCATCGAGGTCAACGCTGAGACCGACTTCGTTGCCAAGAACGACAAGTTCGTTGACTTCGTCAAGGAGGCCACCAAGGTCATCATGAAGCAGAACCCCGCTGATGTTGAGGCTCTGATGGCTTGCAAGACCGAGGCAGGCGAGACTGTGGACGAGGCTCTGAAGAACCTGATCCTGGTCATCAAGGAGAACATCAAGGTTCGCCGTTTCGTCCGTTACGAGGGCGTTTGCTCTGCATACGTCCACGGCGGCGGCACCCACGGCATTCTGGTCAACTTCGAGACCACCAACGGCATCGAGTCCAAGGACGAGTTTGCTGTTTACGGCAAGGACGTTGCAATGCAGGTTGCAGCTGCCAACCCCGGCTATGTGGACGAGGCTGGTGTTCCCGCTGAGGTCGTTGCCAAGGAGAAGGAGATCCTGCTGGCTCAGATGGCCAACGATCCCAAGAACGCCAACAAGCCCGATGCTGTGAAGCAGAAGATGATCGAGGGTAAGATCAAGAAGTTCTACAAGGAGAACTGCCTGGTCGATCAGGAGTTCGTCAAGGACGGCGACCTGACCGTTGGCCAGTACACCGCTAAGGTCGCAAAGGATCTGGGCGGCGAGATCAAGGTCATTAAGTTCGCTCACTTCGTCAAGGGCGAAGGCCTTGAGAAGCGTGCTGACGACTTCGCTGCTGAAGTCGCAAGCATGGTGAAGTAATTTAAACTTCCGGCAAAGAGAAGAAGAGCCGCAGAGCCATTCAAGGTTCTGCGGCTCTTTTGCGTCTTGCAATTGGGAAAACTCTGTGCTATGATGGACGCATTCCAAAAGAGAAAGAAGTGCTGACAAATGCGAATCGAACCCCATGAATTCAAGCTGCCGGATGGAAAAGTTCTGACCGTGCGCAGTCTGTGTGCGGCAGATGCCGAAGCTCTCAGCGATTTTCGCTATACGACTTCCGGCGAAACGTATTTTATGGCGCGCTATCCGGAAGAATGCAGTTATGACGTTGAAAGAGTCCGCGAGGGTCTGACCGCCTGCGAAGCAAGCCCGATAAACTTTGAAATTGGTGTCTATGATGACAGGGGAGAGCAAGTCGGCGATATCGGGGTCACACAGATCCGCCCGCACCTCAAGTGGCGGCACCGGGCGATGATGGGCATTTCCATCCGGAAAGAATACTGGGGCTGTGGTCTGGGCAGTTTCCTGATGCAGCTTGCCGTCGAACAGGCCGCGGCCAACGGCTTTGAACAGCTGGAACTGGGCGTGTTCGAGGACAATGTCCGCGCGATTCATCTCTACGAAAAGTTTGGTTTTGCGAAGTACGGGGTCAGCCCCAGAGCGTTCAAGCTCAAGGATGGCACCTACCGCGACGAAATTATCATGGTGAAAATGCTGAAATGAGAACACAGAATATATCCGTCGACCATAAAATTCCGGGTATCGTCTACGGCGAACCCTCCGAATGGGTCTATCTCTACGTCCACGGCAAAAGGGGCTGTAAGGAAGAAGCTCTGCCCTTTGCGGAGCAGGCGGACGCGATGGGCTATCAGGTGATGGCCATCGATCTGCCGGAGCACGGCGAACGTAAGAATGGGGAAGAGAAGCTCCTGCCGTGGATCGCGGTGCCGGAGATACAGGCCGCCTATACCTACGCGGCACGCCGCTGGAAACACGTCTGCCTGTATGCAGTCAGCATCGGGGCATGGTTGTCGCTCGAGGCGTTGCAGCAGGCCGATCTTGAGCGTGTACTGCTGGTGTCGCCGGTGGTGGATATGGAAGAACTGATCACCAGCATGATGCAGTGGGCGAATGTCACCGAACCGCAGCTCAAGGAAGCGGGAGAGCTCCCGACGGATTTTGGTGAGACGCTTTCATGGCCGTACCTCTGCTGGGTGCGGGAGCATCCTTATCGGTGGAACGCCCCGACGGAGGTGCTCTATGGCGATCTGGATAACCTCACGCCCTACCATGCCATCGAGCAGTTCCGCCAGAAAAGCGGTGCGCACCTGACCATTATGGAAGGCGGCGCGCATTGGTTTCATACCCCACTGCAGCTTGTTGTCCTGCGGGAGTGGGAAAAGGTAAATCTCTGAAAAAAGCATAACAAAAAATGCCGCTGACGGAATCCGATCCATCAGTGGCATTTTTATTAAGAAGAATTACGCAGAGCTTAGACGCTGGCTTCGCTGTTGTGCTCCGCGGACTTGTAAGCCTTGAAGGAGTGAACCACGATGTTCAGACCCAGAACGATCAGCAGGATCGCAAGGATCAGCTGCAGGCCGTTGGCGATGAACACGCTGCCCCAAGTAGCCTCACCCGCAGGGATGGTGACAGCAGCGGCATTGCTGATGGCCTTGACCATTGCGATCAGACGCTGCACCAGAGCCGTGAAGGTGACGCAGAGCATGATGACCAGCGGGGGGAACAGCATCTTGTTGCTGCGGCCGGTGACCTTGAGGAAGACGCACAGGGTGGCCAGAACCAGAGCAGACAGCAGCTGGTTGGCAGAACCGAACAGCGGCCAGATGTTGGCGTAGCCGATCTTGGTCAGCAGGAAGCCGAATGCCAGCGTGAGGAAGGTGGAGAAGTAGACGTTGCAGAACAGCTTGCGCCAGCCCTCAGCGTGCTCCATATCATCGACGCTGAACAGCTCCTGGAAGCTCATGCGGCCGATACGGGCAACGGCATCCAGACTGGTCAGAGCCAGAGCGGAAACACACATGGTCATAAAGACCGTGGCAGCGTAGACCGGAACACCAAACATCTCAAAGAAACCGGCGACACCGGTGGAGAAGATCTGGAACGGGGTGCCTGCGGCGGGGGTGCCGTCTGCAGCGGCGGCAGCACCTGCCACACACAGTGCCAGAACTGCCAGCAGGCTCTCAAGGATCATGGCACCATAGCCGACCTTCAGCATATCTTTCTCGTTCTCAACGGTCTTGGAAGAAGTACCGGAGGAGACGAGGCTGTGGAAACCGGAAACAGCACCGCAGGCAACGGTGACGAACAGGATGGGGAACATGGTGCCCAGCTTCTCATTGTTGAAACCGGTGAAGACGGGCAGATTCATGGTGGGGTGAGCGACCAGCAGGCCAACGACAGCACCCGCGATCATGGCGACGAACATAAAGGTGGTCATGTGGTCACGGGGCTGCTTGAGCAGCCACATGGGGAGAACAGCGGCAAAGAAGATGTAAATAAAGGTGATGTAGCTCCATGCAGCCTTGCCGAAGATCAGGGGAACATTGGCACCGATCACAAAGGACAGAACGATGAAAACGATGCTGATGACGCTCTCCTTCCAGCCGGAGAAGTGGAATTTCTTCTGAAGCAGGCCGAAGACAACGGCAAAAACCATGAACATGATGGAGACCATGCCGGCAGCACCATTGGTCTGAGCCGCGGCAGAGAGCGCACCATCTGCGCCGTAAGCATTGAAGGTGCCTGCAACCATGTCGGCGAAAGCCGCAATGACGATGCCGCAGAACAGCCAGCAGAACAGCAGGAACAGCTTGCGGCCGGTCTTACCGATGTATTTCTCGATCAGCATACCCATGCTCTTGCCGTCGTTCTTGACGGAAGCGTACAGGGCACCGAAGTCGGTGACAGCACCAAAGAAGATGCCGCCCAGCAGGACCCACAGCAGAACCGGCAGCCAGCCAAACGCAGCAGCCTGAATCGCACCGGTGACAGGGCCGGCACCGGCAATGGAGCTGAACTGGTGCGCAAAGACCGTCCAGCCATTGGTGGGCACATAGTCGCGGCCGTCCTCATGGACGACAGCAGGGGTTTTCGCTTTGGGGTCGATGCCCCATTTGTTTGCCAGCCAGCGGCCGTAGAGCATATAAGCTCCAAACAGGCACACCGCTGCGATCAAAACGATGACCAGCGTATTCATTGTGTTTTACCTCTTTCCTTTCTTTCAACCGACATCCGAACTGCAATGTCTCAGGAGGCATTGCTGCAGTCTGTGCAGAAGAGAAGTGGATCCCGATGAAAAAAGCCTCCGCCTCTCCGGGCAGATCGCTCTGTCCATCGAAGACGAAGGCATCCGAGAAAGCGACACAACGCTTTCGGAATTCTCCGCGGTACCACTTCGGTTGCTGTAGAAGATACAGCCGCTTTTAAAACGTACAACGCATCGGTTCTGGATGCGGATACGCCGCCCTGTAACGTAGGCTGCACGGCCAACACTACTGAAAGCGGGATCCGCTTCGTTCCTGCTGGCTGCTCGCAGGGGATGCCCCTCTGTTCTTTGCTGCCGTCTTGCATCGTCCGACGGCTTTCTGAAAGCAGGTGGTGCAAAGGGTCGTGTCCTGTTCTTTGCATTTGCCGATTGATTGCCCCTTATTTTAGCCAGATTTCATATTTTGTCAATATCTTTGGAACAAGTTGGGAGACAATGCCATTTTTTTGCGGATTTCATTCGGAAATTTTAGATGATTTTCGTTCAAACGTGAAATGAATAAATCTAAACACATAAACAGATGAAATCGGTTGAAGCGTTGGAAAAGTACCCGAAATGCTTGACTTTCACGCTTTCAAGTGCTAAAGTAATAGCGTGAAAAATCAATCGCAAAATCGGCTCGGAATGCCCGCCAAAGGAGGCAGCTATGGCAGAACATCAACCCAGAAGAAACAAGACGACGGACGCGCTGTTCGATGCGATCCTCAGCTTGGAGACGCGGGAAGAGTGCTATCATTTTTTTGAGGATCTCTGCACCGTCAAGGAGATCTCGGATATGGCGCAGCGGCTGGAAGCAGCCAAGCTCCTGCTCAGCGGCAATACCTACGATCAGATCGTCAAGACGGTGGAGATCAGCACGGCCACCATCAGCCGGATCAACCGCTGCATCCAGTACGGCTCCGGCGGTTACCGCAATGTGATCGAAAAGCTGGAAGGAGACAAACCGGCAGACAAAGAGCCGTAAATTTTTCGGACACTGGGGCGGCCTGCGGCATAGGATGGATTACACCTACCTTATAGAGAGAAAGGATGATCCGCTATGGTCACACCCAACTGCCCCGAGACCCTGAATTGCCCGGCACTGCCCCGTGTTTCCCTCGATCAGGCCGTGATCGACCTGCTGGAGAGCATCGCGCTGCAGGAGTCTGCCCTGAGCCACATCCTCTGTGCGGAGAGCCAGAAGATGAAGACCGCCATGACGATGGAGGAGCTGGATCTGTGCAAGCTGCTGGAAGTCAACGATTCGGCCACCAACATGGTACACGCTGTGGCAAATCTTGAGCTGGTGCTCAAAGATAAGCTGGAGTTCATCTCCAACAACCTCTACTATCCCTCTGCTGAAAATGGGAGCACCGCTGCCGCGACCTGAGCTTTTGCATTCTTCTGCCTGCCTGACCTGCGTTCGGGCGGGCTTTTTTGTTTTTCCGAAGGGGAAAAGAAAGTCGATTGGATGAATAAAATGTATAAAAACAGGAAAAATTCTTTGTCGGAATTGCTGATACGGAAAATCTGTGCTATACTATAAGCTGTGTACTTAAAAACGAAAGGGGAACAAGTCGTGCTGCATTATGACGCCATCCTGTTTGACGTGGACGGAACGCTGATCGATTCCGCTCCCGGCATTATAAATACACTGGAAGAAGTTTTCCAGAAAATGGGGGTCGATACCACGGGCATCAACCTCCGCCGCTATCTCGGCCCGCCGCTTCGCAAGAGCTTCGGTGAGCATTTCTCCGACCCGGCCATGGTCGAAAAAGCAGCCGAGATGTACCGTGCCAGCTATCGGGAAAAAGGCAGCCACGAGGGGGCAGTGTATCCCGGTGTGCCCGAGATGCTGCACCGGCTGAAAGAGGCCGGGTTGATCCTCTGCACGGCAACGTCCAAGCCAACGCAGGTGGTCACGCCGATCCTGCAGGAGCAGGGTCTGGCTCCGTTTTTTGATTTCATCGGCGGTGCGTCGATGGATGCTACCCGCGACACCAAGACCGACGTGGTGCGGTATGTGCTGGCGCAGCCGATGCTGGCGGGCAAGCGGGTGTTGATGGTCGGCGACCGGAACGATGATATGCGTGGGGCGGCCGATTGTGGACTGGATGCCGGTGCGGTGCTGTACGGCTACGGCAGCCGCGAAGAGCTGGAGCCATTCCACCCGGTGCTTTTTGCCGACAGCTGTGCAGATCTGGCCGACCAGATCCTTGGCACCGCTGAAAAGCAGGGAACCATGCAGAAAGACGAAGGGTGAGAAAAAGATGAGTCGTAAAACGCAAGCGGAAAATACTTCTATGAGTTCTCTCCAAAAGCAGGCGGTTCTGATCTGCGTCATCTGCGCACTGGCTGCCCTGCTGACGGCAGGCATCACGCTGACCCTGTTGAAAAAAGGGAAGCCTGCCCCGGCGGAACCGGCCGCTTCGGAGTCGCAGACGACAGACGATGGCAGCGGGGGAGAAAATCTCTCCGAGCACTACCAGATCGATCAGGGATCGGATGCCCTGCTGCCGGAGACCGGCGATGCGGGGGAAGAATACCTGAACGATACCCTCTTTCTGGGCGATTCCAACACGGTCCGCCTGTACAACAACGGCCTGATCTCGCTGCAGCAGTTCTGCGCCAAAGAGGGCATCGGTACGCAGGCCGCACTGAACGATGGCATCGTGACCTTTAAGAACGACAGCAATCATTATACCATCGCCGAAGCCGTCGCCAAGATGAAGCCCCGCCGTGTGGTGCTGACGTTTGGCACCAACGATACCGGCATGGAGGTCAACGAGTTCATCACCCACTACACGACGCTGGTGCAGACCATTCAGGCCAGCTACCCGTACACAGACATCATCGTGAACACGGTGCCGCCCATCCCGGAAAATCACGCCAATTACCCGCACATGGATCAGGCCAAGATCGACGATTTCAATATGGCTCTTTTGAATCTGTGTGAGCAGCTGGGCGTCCGCTTCCTGAATACCGCCGAGGTGCTGAAGGGCGAAAACGGCTACGGCATTGCGGATTACTACACCAATGGCGACATCCATCTCAAGACGGCAGGCCTCAAGGCAGCTCTGAATTATCTCCGCACCCATGCCTATTCCACCGAGGATCGCCGCCCGGATACGGCCAACATCCCGACCCGGACGCTGGAGTATACCTCAAACCCTAGTGCGGCGGTGCAGGCACCGAGCAGCTCCGAAGCCGCCAGCAGTGAAAGCCCTGCCCCCAGTGTCAGCGAAAGTGAAAGCACGAGCGAGAGCACCAGCTCCAGCGCAAGCACCAGCGAAAGCAAGGAGCCTGCGGTGCATTACGAGGTGCGCTATCAGGTCGAGAAGAGCGGCGGCGGTTCTCTGAGCTGCGGCAGCGATTCCGGCAAATCGCTCCACTACACCGTGACAGATCCGTCCAAGTCGCTGACCGTTACCGCAGTTCCGGCAGAAGATCATGTGTTCGTCAAATGGAGCGACGGCGAGACCAGCAAGACCCGCACGGATACAAACTTCAAGCAGAATCTGGATGTCACAGCGGTCTTTGCCAGCCTGTCGGTCAAGATCACCGGCGAGAAGAGCCTGTCCGGAAATGCCATCACCTTCCGCGCCAACCTGAGCGGAAAGTACGGCAGCACCTCTTCCATCCGCTGGTATGCCAACGGCGTCGAGGTGAAAGAGGCGGCAGGCCATTCCACCGTGACGGTGCAGATCACCGACACCAGCGACGCGACCTATAAAGTCCATGCCGTGGTCAGCTACAACGACTGCTCGGTAAGCAGCAATACCCTGACCATCAGCATCATCGGCAGCGGAAGCTCGAGCAGCTCGTCGAGCTCCAGCAGTTCCGGAGCGTCCTCCGGAAGTACATCTTCGTCTTCCAGCTCGAGCAGCGCACACAGCACGGCCTCTTCCAGCAGTGAGAGCAGCTCCAGCACGCACAGTGCTTCGAGCAGCTCGTCCGGAAGCTCTTCTTCCGCTTCCGCGTCGTCGGGCACATCCGGCAGTTCGTCCAGCGGATCGCACAGCACGGCCAGTTCGTCGTCTGCGTCCAAGAGTGAGGCCGCGAGTGAATCCAAAGCAGAGTCTAAGGCGGAGTCCAAAGCGGAATCTGCCAGCAGCTCTTCCGATCCGGAAGCTTCCGCCAGCAAGGAAACACCCAGCGAAAGCAAGGCTGACTGACCCGGGAACCATTTCCTGCCCGTCTGCATAAGCTGAGCAGAAGGGAGGAGTGCCCATGGTCTTCGACGTGTTCCGTGTTCCCGGTCTGCCGGGAGCCGAGGATGTGACCGACGGCAGTGTGGATTCCTATGAGATGGACTGGGAAAATGTTGACAACGGCGTTTCGGAGGAGGAAATGGCGAAATGCTCCGAAGCACCCTGCGGCAGCGTGAGCCAATGCAGCGACAACTGCCCGGATCCATCGGACGACAACGCTTACGAAATTTCCGAATTGCCGGAAACAACGCAGGAAAGATAAAAAGAATCGGAAGCCAGCTCTGCCGGGTAGGAGCTGGCTTCTCGCTGTTCTCCAAACGGACAAGTCCTGAGCCGAGAAACAGCCCGCAGCAGCCCGGGATCAGACGCATGAGAGAGGGGAAAATACACCATGGCAAAATACTACTGTATTCTGTTTGACGCAGACAATACGCTTTTGAACTTTGATGCGGCGGAAAACAAGGCATTGGCCGAAACGCTGGTAAACTATGGCATCGAGCCGGACGCTGAGACGGTCCAGACCTATCGGGAGATCAATTCGGAGCTCTGGAAGCAGCTGGAAAAAGGCCAGATCCGCCGCGATAAGCTGATGAGCGAGCGATTTACCCGCTTCCTCAAGGCCATCAATGCCGCCGGAAACGGAGCCGAAATGAACCGCTTCTATCTGGAACAGCTGTCCACCCACCCCGACCTGATGAGCCCGACGGTGCTGGATGTGATGAAGGAGCTTTCGGAGGTGGCGACCCTTGCCGTCGTGACCAACGGCTTTGACAAGGTGCAGAGCCGCCGGGTGCAGGAGTCCGGCCTGCTGAATTATCTGGAGGATGTCTTTGTCTCCGAGAAGCTGGACAGCGAAAAGCCCAACCGGAAGATCTTCGATGCGGCACTTCGCGCACTGGGCGTTGAGAACCGGGAACACGTTCTGATGGTGGGCGACAGCCTGTCCAGTGATATTCAGGGCGGTGTCAATGCCGGGCTGGATACCTGCTGGTTCAACCCGAACCACGCCGAAAACCCGGGAAAGGTCTGCCCCACCTACGAGATCGCCACGCTGGAAGAGCTGTACCCTTTGGTGATGGAGCCGGAAGAACTTGCTGCCGTAGGCACGAAGAACCGCCGCCACCAGCTGTAAAAAGAATGGATTAAGGATATTATGCTGATACATTTGGAAAAACTCGGCAAGACGTTTGGGGAAAAGATCGTTCTCCACGATGTGACTGCCAGCGTCGAGAAGGAAGACCGGATCGGCATCGTGGGGCAGAATGGTGCCGGCAAGACCACCCTGCTCAAGATCCTGACCGGGGAATACACCGATTACGACGGCGAATTCAGTGTGACCCACGGCGTGACGCTGGGCTATCTGGAGCAGAACGCAAAGCTCGATGTCGCGCTGGATCTCTACGGCGAAATGCGCTCGACCTTTGCACCGGTGCTGGATGCGATGGCCAAGATGCAGATCTTGGAGCGCAAAATGGCCGCATCGCCCGAAGATGCTTCGCTGCTGGAGCAGCACGACGCGCTTCAGAACATCATCGACGCGGCCGATGGCTACAACATGGATGTCAACATCAAAAAAGTCCTTTCCGGCATGGGCTTCCCGCAGGAGACGTGGGAGAAAAATGTGGGCGTCCTTTCCGGCGGCGAGCTGACACGGCTGCGGCTGGCAAAGCTTCTGCTCAAAAAGCCGGACGTCCTGATCTTGGACGAGCCGACCAACCACTTGGATTTCGCCACCATGGAATGGCTCGAAAATTACCTCAAGACCTATTCCGGGGCGGTGCTGGTGGTCAGCCATGACCGCTATTTCCTCGACAATGTCTGTACCAAGATCTGGGAAGTCTCGTTCCAGACGATGACCACCTACAAGGGCAACTTCTCGGCCTATCTGCCTCAGAAGGAAGCCGCCGACGCCCTGCGCCAGAAGCAGCACGACGCCGACGTTGCACTGGCCGAAAAGCTGCAGGACTATGTGGATCGCAACCTTGTGCGCGCCTCCACCACCAAAATGGCGCAGAGCCGCCGCAAGCAGCTGGAAAAGCTGGAGATTACCGAGGCACCCAAGGACGAGACGAACCAGCTGAAGTTCCGGTTTGAATACGATGTCGAGCCGTGGAATGAACTGGTGATCCTGAAAAACCTGACCATCCGGATCGGCGACCGCACCCTGCTGGAGCCCTTCAGCTACACGGTTTGCCGCGGCCAGCGGCTCATCATCGCCGGCCCCAACGGTGCAGGCAAATCGACCTTGATGCAGGTGCTGGATGGAAAACGGCGGCCATCGGACGGCATGGTGCGGCTTGGTACCGGTGCGCGGCCCAGCATCTTCGCGCAGCAGCAGAACCGTCTGGGTGCGGGCCGGGTCATTGACGTGATTTGGAACAAATACCCCCGCATGACCGAGCTGGAAGTCCGCAGCCATCTGGCCAAGCTGGGTTTTCGGGGGGAGACGGTGTTCAAGCCCTGCGAGGCCTTGTCCGGCGGTGAGCTGGCGCGTTTGCGGTTTGCCGAGATCGTGCTGGAGCGGCCGAATCTGCTTTTTCTGGATGAGCCGACCAACCATTTGGACATCTACACCCGCGAAAATCTGACGGAGGCACTGATGGCCTACACCGGCACGTTGCTGATGGTCACCCACGACCGCCACCTGATGAACAGTCTGGCCTGCCCGATCCTCTACCTCGAGGAGGGCAAGGCGACCGTCTATCCGAGTTACGATGCCCTGATGGGGCGCAGTGCAGCCCCGGCTGCACCGGAACGCTCCGCGGAGCCAGCCAAGATCGGCTACGGCAAGGAGCAGCGTCGCCGCCGGGCGGAACTGCGCGCCAAGATCAAGGCCTGCGAAGATGAAATGGAAGCCTGCGGCGCACGGGAAGTGGAGCTGGACAACGAGATTAACTCGCCCGAGGTCTACAACGACCCGAAGCTCCTGCGTGAAAAGAGCGACGAGCTGGCAGATCTGCGCTTCCATCAGGAAGAACTGTTTGCCGCATGGGAAGCCGCCATGGAAGAGCAGGAGCAGTACGAACGATCGCTGGGCGGCGAGGAATAAATCACACCGAGGGGAGAGATTTTGTAAATGCCGAAGAACAGACGCAGCTATGAAAAGACACACAAGCTCGCCCTTTCGGGTCTGCTGTTTGCGCTGGCGATGGCTCTTTCCTTCCTTGAGGGAACGCTGGTCATCCCGGGGCTGATGCCGGGCATGAAACTGGGTCTTGCCAACATCGTGGTGATGTACGCCCTGTTCTTCATGGGGGCGGAGCAGGCGTTGATCCTTGACCTGCTCAAAGCCTTGTTTGTCTTTCTGGTCTCAGGCTGGACAGCAGGCTTCCTCTCCCTTTGCGGCGGTCTGCTGTCGCTGTTGGTGATGTGGATCCTCTATTATCACTTTCCGGTGCGGCCCACATGGTTTATTTTATCGGTCTGTGGGGCACTTTCCCACAACATCGGGCAGCTGCTGGGCGCAAGTGTGATCCTGTCGTCCAAAATGTCGCTCTACTATGCGCCGGTCATGCTGATCCTTGGCCTTGTGATGGGCGCAGTGACCTCAGTCACCCTTCGTGCCATCCTGCCTGCTCTCGGCAAGATCGGCTACAACATCCGCGAAAAGGGCACCGATCCGGATCGGCACTGATTTTTGCTTGCAACCTGTGCCGGATTCCGATATAATAAATGGATACCTGAGCTAATATAGATTACCCAACACAAACACGACCCCTTGCGGCGACGCGCGCCAACCCGGGTCGTGGGGAGGTTTTTACGTATGTCTGAAAAAGTTACCGTCAAGGTGGAACGCAACATTGTCCATCTTCCGGCCATCGCCCTGCGCGGGCTGGTGGTCTTCCCGAACAATCTGCTTCATTTCGAGGTGGGGCGTGATAAGAGCATCGCCGCCGTCGAGTGGGCGATGAGCAACAATTCCGACGTCTTTCTGATCGCACAGAAAGATATGAAGGTCGAGGATCCGACCCCCTCGGATCTGTACGCCTACGGTGTGGTCGCCGAGGTCAAGCAGGTCATGCGGGTGTCGGATGATCTGGTGCGCATTCTGGTCGAGGGCAAGTACCGTGCCAAGCTGACCGAATTGGACACGGAGGGCAGCTTCCTGCTTTCCGCAGTTCGATCCGCACCCGTCCGCCCGGCAAAGCCTGAGGAAGGCCCCGAACTGGATGTTCTGGTGCGGAATGTGAAGAAGGGCTTCGACGATCTGCTGGCTCTGAACCCTCACGTCGGCAAGGATGTGGTCTTCAGCATCACCACCAGCAGCGACCCGGCCTTCCTGTCTGAGTACATTCCGGCCAACCTGCTGTTCCGCTTTGAGGATAAGCAGGCCATTCTGGACGAGAGCACCCTCATGGGGCGGATGAAACTGTTGATCGAGAAGATGCACCGGGAACGCCGAATGCTGGAGATCGACAAGGAGATCGCCCAAAAAGTGGACGAAGCGATGGACAAAAACCAGCGCGACTACTACCTGCATGAGCAGCTCCACATGATCAGCGAGGAGCTGGGCGAGGACGATGACACCACCGCCGAGGTGGAGGAGTACCGCCGCAAGATCATGGCCCTGCATCTGGCTCCCGAGTGCGAGAAGAAGCTGTTGAAGGAGACGGATCGTCTCTCCAAGATGCAGAGCAGCAATCAGGAGGGAACGGTCATCCGCACCTATCTGGATACCTGCCTCGATCTGCCGTGGAACACCTTCACCGAGGATGATCTGGACATTGCCAAGGCGCAGAAGATCCTTGACCGCGACCACTACGGCCTGAAAAAGGTCAAAGACCGGATCCTTGAGGTGCTGGCCGTCCGGAAACTGGCTCCGGACGTCAAGGGGCAGATCATCTGTCTCGTCGGCCCTCCGGGTGTCGGCAAGACCAGCATTGCACGCTCCATCGCAGAAAGCCTGAACCGGAAGTATGTCCGGCTGAGTCTGGGCGGCGTCCGGGATGAAGCGGAGATCCGCGGCCACCGCCGCACCTACATCGGAGCCATGCCCGGCAAGATCATCAGTGCGATGATCACGGCCAAAACCGCGAACCCGCTGATGCTGCTGGACGAGATCGACAAGCTGGCCGGTGATTTCCGGGGTGACCCGGCCGCCGCCCTGCTGGAAGCACTGGATCCCGAGCAGAACAGCACCTTCAACGATCACTTCATTGATATGCCGTTTGATCTGAGCCATGTGCTGTTCATCACGACGGCCAACGACCTGAGTGCCATTCCCGGGCCGTTGCGCGACCGGATGGATGTGATCGAGCTGCCCAGCTATACTCGTGTGGAGAAGTACAACATCGCCAAAAAGCATCTGGTTCCGAAGCAGCTGGAAGCCTGCGGCCTGACCGGAAAAGTGACGTTTGCCCAGAGTGCGCTGTACGGCATCATCGACGGCTATACCCGGGAGGCCGGTGTCCGCAGCCTTGAGCGCACCATCACCAGTGTGCTGCGCAAGTGTGCCCGGAAGATCGCGTCCGGCGAGGCGGAAACCGTTTCCGTCACCGGCAACACCCTCGAAAAGATGCTGGGACCCCGGATCGTCAAGCCGGATTTCCTCAACCGCACCAACGCCATCGGCATCGCCAACGGTCTGGCATGGACCAGCGTGGGCGGCGAGACCCTGCCCATCGAGGTACAGGTCATCGACAACGGCACCGGCAAGATCACCGTCACCGGCTCGCTGGGCGACGTGATGAAGGAGAGTGCGCAGTTGGCCGTTACCTACGCCCGCGTCCACGCGGCCGAGTACGGCATTGATCCCGAGCGTCTGAAAAAATGCGATCTGCACATCCACGCACCCGAGGGGGCGGTTCCGAAGGATGGCCCCTCTGCGGGCGTCACCCTGACCACCGCGCTGATCTCCTGCCTGTCCGGGATCCCGGTGCGGGGGGATGTGGCCATGACCGGTGAGATCACCCTCCACGGCAATGTGCTGCCCATCGGCGGCCTGCGCGAAAAGAGCATGGCGGCCTATCGGGAGGGGATGAAGACCGTTCTGATCCCGAAGGACAATGTGCCCGACCTCTACGAGGTGGATGATGAGGTCAAGAAGAACCTCGAATTCCTGCCGATGTCCAACCTGTCGCAGGTGCTGAGTGCGGCTCTGCTCAAGCCCAGCACCGTGGCTGCCGCCAGCCGCCGCCCCCGCACCAAGAAGGCGAAACCGGCCGAAAAGCCCGTGTTGCCCCAGCAGCCGGAAAAGCCGCAGCCGGGTACCGTCTGTTAAGAGAACAGGAGAAGCTATGAACTACAACAAAGCGGATTTCATCGCCAGCTACGGCATCTCGAGCCAGCTGCCCGAGAGCGACCGCCCGGAGCTGAGCTTTTCGGGCCGCTCCAACGTCGGCAAATCCAGCCTGATCAACAAGCTCTGCAATCGCAAAAATCTTGCCCGGGTGTCCAGCACGCCGGGCAAGACGGCGACCATCAACTTCTACGCGGTGGACGACTGTTATTTTGTGGATCTGCCGGGCTACGGTTACGCCAAGGTGAGCAACGCCGACCGGGAACGCTGGGATGACCTCATCAACAGCTACTTCGGGGCGCAGCGTCACCACACCCTGCTGGTGCAGCTCATCGACTGCCGTCACGCCCCCAGCGCAGACGACGTGCAGATGCTCCAGTATCTGCACTATCATCAGATCCCCTATATCGTGGCTTTGACCAAGGCCGACAAGCTGAAAAAGAGCCAGCTGGCCAAAACGCAGGAAGAATTCGAGAACCTTTGCCGACCCTATGGCTGCCAGAAGGTCATTCTGACCAGCGGCGAAAACGGCTACGGCATTCCGGAACTGCAGGCGGTGCTCAACGATGCCGTCGCAGGGGAGTCGGAGAATGCCGAAATGCAGGACGCGGAGTAACAGACGATGGCTTACAACGAATTTGCCTATTTCTACGATGAGTTCAACGGCGAGGCCGACTACGATGCCCTTTACACCCAGATCCAAAAGGAGCTGAACGCCCATGGCATCACAGACGGCATTCTGGCCGATCTGGGCTGCGGAACCGGGGAGCTGACCCTGATGCTGACGCAGGCCGGTTATGATATGATCGGCATTGACCAGTCGGAAGAGATGCTCTGCGTCGTCCGGGATAAGGCCGAGCAGCTGGGGCTTTCGGGTCGATTGCTGCTTCTGCGGCAGGATCTGCTGCAGCTCGACCTCTACGGCACCATCCGGGGCGCGGTGTCCACCTTCGATACCTTCAACCATATCCCGGATCTGGATACCGCCATCCAAAACGCGGGCTTTTTCATGGAAAAAGGCGGAGTGTTCCTCTTTGATATGAACACCCCCTACAAGCACCAGAAGGTTCTGGGGGAGAATGTCTTTACCTTTGAGGAAGAGGACGCCCGCTGTGTCTGGCGGAATCATTACAGCGAAGCCGACCGCCGGGTGGAGATTCAGGTGGACATCGACTACCGGGAGACCGGTGAGCATTTCCACGAGCAGTTCTATGAATACACCTATGACCTTGCAGCCATCCGCGCAGCTCTTGAAAAACACGGCTTTGCGCTGGAAAGTGTCTGCGACGGCGAGACCTTCGGCCCGCTGACCGACGAAAGCGAACGGTACTTCTTCTGTGCCGTCAAGCAGTATACCCAATTGGAGGAAAATTGATATGTCACATCTGATCCGCGGCCTGTCCGACAACGGCGGCGTCGTGTTCTGCGGGATCGACTCGACGGAGATCGTCCGCACAGCCGAAAAACTGCACACCACCAGTGCCACCTGCAGTGCGGCTCTGGGCCGCTTGCTGACCGGTGCAGCCCTGATGGGTTCGATGCTCAAGGATGACCGGGATACCATCACCCTGCGGGTGTCGGGCAACGGCCCTGCCGGTGTGGTCATCGCCTGCACCGACGGCACCGGCAATGTCAAGGGCTGCATCGACCACCCGCTGGTGGAGCTGCCGCCCCGTGCAGACGGGCATCTGGATGTCGGCGGAGCGGTCGGCAAGGATGGTGTGCTGACCGTCATCCGGGATAATAAGCTGCAGAAGGAGCCGACCGTCGGTCAGGTTCCGCTGGTCTCCGGCGAGATCGCGGAGGATCTGACCAGCTACTATGCCTACAGCGAGCAGATCCCGACCGTCTGTGCGCTGGGCGTTCTGGTGGACAAAGACCTGTCCATCCTTTGTGCCGGAGGCTATCTGCTGCAGCTTCTGCCCGGCGCGACCGACGCGGAGATCACCCGTCTGGAGCAGAACATTGCGGCCATGCCGTCCGTCACCACCCTGCTCCGGGAGGGCAAAACGCCCGAGGATATCATGCAGCTGGCGATGGCCGGGTTCGACCCGCAGGTCCTCGACGAGCGCGATGTCCATTACCAGTGTGACTGCAGCCGCGAGCGCACCGAAGAGATGCTGCTCAGCCTCGGCCGCAAAGAGCTGATCAAGCTCCGCGATGAAGACCCCAACTGCGAGGTCGTCTGCCACTTCTGCCACACCAAGTATCAGTTCGACCTGAACGAGCTGGTCGAGAAGGCGGTGGACAAGGCCGAGCCGGAAGCAGCCCCTGAGAACAAGGAATGATAACCAAAAGCAGACCCTGCACCCAAACCGAAATCGTTGGATTTCCGGAGGTGCGGGTCTGTTTTTTTATTGGCCGATCTCTGCAACGATGGTATAGGCCACGGTATAATGCAGGATATTCTCCGCGATGGATGCAGCTTCCTTGCGGGCGATGCGTTCCGCGTCGGGATAGTCGGCATAAAGCACCTGCAAGCTGTGCAGCCGGGCAAGAGTGAGGGCTTCCGCTTCGGTGTAAACCAGTTCTTCTTCCTGCTGAAAATAGTGCGTGGTTTCTTCAACCATTCCCGGAAATTTCAAATCAAAAATCGCGGGCTGCAAATAACGAACGATGACGTTATTGGCCGGATCGTTTCTCTGCAAAAACGACGGCAGAGCCCTGCGATGACCGTTCCACAAAAAAGCATAGTGTGTGCTGTGTTCGCCTGTATACAGAGCGATGATGGAGGCAAGGGGAATATCCTGCGTATTGCTCCATTCAAACTGCGCCTGCACCGACCCGGCGGCAGGCTGAAAGACCAGCGTGCCATCCCGCTCGCTCCGCGCCGTGCCGATCAACCCTTGTCCGGCCTCGACCTGCTGCCCGGGTGTGACCAGCATCGTGCCGCTGACGAGGTTGGTGCGGACGATCGTGCCCGCTGCCTTTGCCCGGATGCCGTGGAGCGTTCCGGATGCGATCTCCGGCACAGGTTTTGCAGCGGCGGCCTCCACGGTGAGACGCCCATCCTGAAAATTCAGACTGACCCATGAAAATTCGCCGCTCTGCAGGAGGGCATATTCTCCGGCAGCGAGCAGCGGTTCCGTGACGCGGCACCCGGGCATCAGCCCAACCGTCTCCCGCAGCGTGGCGGTGATCCGTGCCTGCTGGCCGATCGTCAGGTCTTGAAACTGCACTGTCCAGACAAATCCCTGCAGCCAGAGCAGCAGCGGCACAAACAGCAGAATGCCCGCCCAAAGGCCGGTTCGACGCAGGAGCGGACGCAGCCGGAAAAACAGACCCGTTTTTGCCTGAATGCGCAGCAAAACGTGCTTCCGCCGTGCCAGTGCTGCCAGCCGCTGGTAATGCCACGCCGCACAGCGTGCCGTGAATCCGCCGGGGCAGGGGTGCACCTCGGACAAATGAAGCCCCTGCCGCGCCGCCTCCGTCAGCAGGCCGTCGGTGTCGCCGTTTTGTGCTTGAAACTGCACACCGGCCCAAAGTGTCACTGCATCCATCTGCCTGCTCCTATCCATCCGAGAAATCGGTTCGCAGAATATCGCCCTTCAACGTGATCCGATGTGCGGCCAGCGTTTCGATCTTGAGGTGATCGCCGTAGATCGTCAATTCTTTTTTTCCAAACTCAAGGCAGAGCTTCCCCTCGTCATAAGACCGGATCCGCCGGAAATGTTCGATCTCCAGCATCTGGCCGCTCCAATACACACAGGGCTGTCCATAAAATCCGTGGGGTGGTTGTCGGAACATCCGTTGAAGCCACCCGACAAGGGAGGGCTTTTTTCGTTTTTTCGCCACGCATCTCCCTCCCTGTGCCGCTCTGCATTGGATGGCAATGTTCTGCCGAACGTTACATATATATGGAACGGGAGGGGGTGCGTATGAGTCACAACAAAAACTTTTCGGCGGTTTTGGGGTTGATGCTGGCCGTTTTGACCGGAATGCTTCCGTTTGCAGTGCCGCACGTCTGCGCACAGGCATTGCAGGAAGGCATGGCACTCTGCACAGGTTCGCTGCTGCTGTCGCTGTTTCCGTTTCTGGTCGTCTCATCGCTTTTGATCCAATGCCCCGCAGCAGAGCGGCTGGATCTTCCGTTCCGCCCGGTGGTGCGGTTGGTCGGGTTGAAGAGCCGCTGTGCAGCCCGGGTTCTGATGATCGGCTTTCTGGGCGGTTTTGCACCTGCAGCCCGCGCAGCGGCAGAGGCGGTACATACCGGCCAGCTGACGGCCGAAGAAGCGGATGATCTGCTGCCTGCCTGCGTCTGTTCCGGGCCGTCGTTTGTGGTGCTGACGGTAGGGCAGGATCTGCTGGGGAGCACAGCCCTCGGCGTTTGTCTGTTTGCAGCACAGATTCTGGCCGGGTACCTGTCTGCCGCAGTTCTTCATCGGTGCAAGCGGCGGCCTTCGCCCTCCATGGAGCGGATCGCTCCGAAGCGTTCGGTGCGCGTGCCGGAGATCCGGATAGATCGGGTGTTGGCCGATGCCATGCAGAATTATCTGAAACTCTGCGGCTTCGTGCTCTATTTCCGGATGCTGGCTGCCGGGATCGGTGCAATTGCACCTCCGGCCGTTGGCATTCTCAGTGCGATGCTTCTGGAAGTTTGCTCCGGCTGCGATCTGGCCTCGAAAACCGGCCTGTGGGCGAGCAGCCTGTGTTGTGCCGCTCTCAGCCTGCAGGGGCTTTCGGTGCTGATGCAGATCCGCACGCTCTGCCCGGCTGAAATGACGCTCCGACCCCTGTATCAGGCGCGGATGCTGCACCTGCCGCTTTCCCTGGCTCTGTTTTATCTCCTGATGCCGGAAGGGGAGCAGAGCGTTTTTCGGATGCTGAATTCCCGCGTGGTCGTGATGCGGCGGGTTCCGTTGGACTGTGCATTGCTTGTATTTGCAGGCTGCTGTATCGTTGCCGCGGAATTGACCCGGACGATGCAACGCCAAAGGATAAAGGATGCAGAAACTGCACAGACCAAATCGGATTGATTTTGCGGATCCCGATGGCAATTTTCTTCCGACCTCTTGCCGAAATTGACCCTATATGGTAAAATTACAACTGCGAAAGAGTTTTATCGCAAGTCAAGAAATGAGCGCAACATCAAGACGGTATCTCTGCGATATGCAATTCAACGATGTTGCTGTTGCATTAAAAAGTTGAATTGCTAAAAAAAATACAGAAAGACCGTGAGGACGAGAGATGGAAAAGCAGAATGGCTCAAAGATCATCATCGCGGTGCTGTCGGCTGCAGTGGCCGTGCTGCTGTGCGTCGCAGGCTGGGCGTTGTTTCTGCGGCCAACCCCAAAGCTGACGGATTACGAGCCGAGTGAGCTGGAACCCAATGCGCTCTCCTACGAAAGCGGAGCGGAAGGGAGCAAAGCCTCGGCCGGTTCGGGTGGATTTGCGTCCATCGAATATACAAAAGACGTGTGCGTGAACCGGGAAACGGGAACGGCACAGCTGTACTATGCCAATCCATCCAATTCGGTCAACAGCGTGGCGATTCAATTGATCCTTGTGGACGGCGAAGGCCGGGAAGCGATTCTCGGGCAGTCGGGTCTGCTGATGCCCGGTACAAAACTGGAAGAATTGCAGCTGGACGACGTCGGCTGCAGACCCGGCTTGTACAGCGGCAAATACATTCTGACCTTCTACGACCCTGAAACATCCGACAAGGCGATCCTGAACACGGTCATCGACGGGCTGAATGTGACGGTACAGTAACGATTTTAGCACAAGACCCTCCCGGAGCTGCATCCGGGAGGGTCTTGTCGTTTGCCTTATTCCGCGGCTTCTTCGGCGTTTTCCATGGCATGGAACCGCTCAAGGAAGGAATGCTCGACGCCTTCGGATTTGTATCCGGGCATGGTATCCAGCGCAACGGCATGGATGCTGCGGAAGATGCTGTTTTCGATGTTGGGGTTATCCCGCTTGAGACGGCGGAGCAGGATCTTGACCTCCTGCCGCTTGGAACCGCCGCCGCCATTGTCGCACATGGTGCAGTTTTCGGTAAAGCGGCAGGCGCACTGGATGAACTCGAGGTCGTTGTACCGCTTCCATGCAAGGATATCCTCTTCTTTGATGCAATACAGGGGGCGGATGAGCGTCATGCCGGGAAAACTGGTGCTGTGCAGCATCGGCGGCATGGCCTGCAGCTGGGAACCGTAGAACATACTCATCACGGTCGTCTCAATGACGTCGTTAAAATGATGCCCCAGCGCGATTTTGTTGCAGCCCAGTTCCTTGGCTTTGCTGTACAGGTGGCCGCGGCGCATCCGGGCGCAGAGGTAGCAGGGGTTTTTGTCGGTGTTGTTGGCCACCGAGAAAATGTTGCTCTCGAAGATGGTTACAGGGATGTGGAGCAGTGCGGCGTTGGACTCGATCTTCTGGCGGTTGATCTCGTTGTAACCGGGATCCATCACGAGAAAGACCAGCTCAAAGGGCACGTCGCTGTGCTTCTGCAGCTCCTGCATCAGTTTGGCCATCAGCATGGAGTCTTTTCCGCCCGAGATGCAGACGGCGATTTTATCGTTGGCTTGGATCAGTTCATAGCGTTTTACGGCCACGATAAAGGGCGTCCAAAGCTCCTTGCGGTATTTTTTGATGATGCTGCGTTCGATCATCTGGTAAGGTTCCAGTTCGCGTTTCATTTCAAATCCTCTCTTTTTGGGGCCGCTCCATCGGCGGTCAGCTGGCGGCAGCAGGCGTCGAACGCCTCCAGAAATGCATGGATCTCGTCCTCCGTGGTCAAGTGGCTCAGACTGATCCGCCACGAGGACAGGGCGTTCCGTCGGTCATGGCTGACCGCAAAGACCGCCCGGGACGGCAGGCCGTCCGAGGAGCAGGCCGATTTGACCGAGACACAGACGCCGCGGGCGTTCAGCTCTCGCTGAAAGACCGTGCCTTTGACATTCTGGACGCTCAGGTTCAGGATGTGCGGGAGGGCTGCCTCGGGGCTGTTGATCCGCACGTTGGGATAGGCAGACAGGGCGGCGCGGAGCACGGTGTTGAGATGCTTTACGCGTTCCATCCGCTGGGGCAGAGCACGGACGGCCAGATCCAGCGCGGTTTCCAGCGAAGCAGCAAGGGCGACCGTGGGAGTGCCGCTGCGGTAGGGGGTCGTGCTTTCGCCGCCATGGATCAGCGGCTCCAGCGCAAGACCCCGCCGCTTGAGCAGCAGACCAATGCCGTTCAAGCCGTAGAATTTGTGGGCGGTCAGGCTCATCGTGTCGATCCCCGCGAACGAGACCGGGATCTTGCCGACGGCCTGCGTTGCATCCACATGGAAATGACAGTTGGGGTAGGCCTTCAGGATCTCGGCGATCTCCGCCACGGGCTGCACCACGCCCAGCTCGCTGTCCACCATGGAAACTGCCACAGCGATGGTGTCGGGACGCAGCAGCTCCCGCAGGTGCTCGAGATCGACGGTGCCGTCTCTGCGGATGTCCACAAGGTCGATCTCGTAGCCCTGTTCCTGCAGGGCGGTCAGGGTCCCGCTGACCGAAGAATGCTCCAGCGGGGTGGAGATGATGTGCTTCCCCACATGGCGGGAGAGCCGCGCCAGCCCCTTGAGTGCGAAATTGTTCGCTTCGCTGGCACCGGAGGTATAAATGACTTCGGCGGGCTGCACGCCGAGCAGGGAAGCAATGTTCTGGGTGGCCGTGTCGATCACGGCCTTGGCAGCCTCGCCAGCCTGATGGTGGGAGTTGGCGTTGCCGATGCAGGCACGCTCCACAGCGCAAAACCGCTCGAGCACCCGCTCGTCCGTCGGAGTGTTTGCAGAATAATCCAGATAAATCATAATTTGGTATGCCTCGGTTTGCAATGATACTATAATAGTAGGTAATATTATAGTGTACCCGTCCTCGGATTGCAAGCCGGTTGGCTGGAAAAAAGCAAAAAAGGTTGCGCCTTACCCGGATTTCTGGTATACTAACCAGAAGAAAGAGGGAAAGGGGAGAGCGAGATGCAGCGTTTGCGTGCAAAAGTTTTCCCTTTTTCTTTGCTGTATTTCCGGTTCTTGAAAGGACGAGGCATTGCCGCCTGAACGCGGTGGTGCCTCTTTTTTTGAGAGCCGCCAACCAAAGGAGGAAAATTTTTCATGAATCAGTCCATCGACTATTCCAAGGGCATTTACGATGCCCGGCAGCTCGGCACAGGCCGGATGATGGTGCTCGGCGTGCAGCATATGTTCGCCATGTTCGGCGCAACGGTGCTGGTGCCGCTGCTGACCGGCCTGAGCGTTTCCACCACCCTGCTCTGCGCAGGTCTGGGCACGCTGCTGTTCCACTTCATCACCAAGAAGAAGGTTCCGGCCTTCCTCGGCTCGTCCTTTGCCTATCTGGGCGGCTTCTCCATTGTGGCCCCCATGCTGGCCGATGCCGACGGCAATCTGACCGTGGCCAATACCCGGATGCTGCCCTACGCCTGCGCAGGCGTGGCCTTCTCGGGTCTGGTCTATCTGCTGGTCAGCCTGCTGATCTCCACCTGCGGCATCCGCCGGATCATGAAGTATTTTCCGCCGGTCGTCACCGGCCCCATCATCATTGCCATCGGCCTGATCCTTGCGCCGTCGGCCATCACCAACTGTCAGGCAAACTGGCTGCTGGCGTTTGTGGCACTGGGCACCGTCATCGTCTGCAACATCTGGGGCAAGGGCATGGTCAAGATCCTGCCCATCCTGATCGGCGTTCTGGTATCGTATGCCGTGGCACTGGCCACCGGTGCTGTGGATTTCCAGCGCATTGCCGAGGCCAGCTGGTTTGGCATCCCGCTCCACAAGGAGGCCATGGGTCTCTTCGCCATTGACGGCAGCCCGGAGTTTATCAGCGCATTGTTCACCATCATCCCCATCGCGCTGGCGACCATGATGGAGCACGTTGGCGACATTGCCGCCATCAGCGCGACCACCGGCCACAACTATATCAACGACCCCGGCCTGAACCGCACCCTGCTGGGCGACGGTCTGGCAACCGCCATGGCGGGTCTGCTGGGCGGCCCGGCCAACACCACCTACGGTGAGAACACCGGCGTTCTGGCTCTGAGCAAGATCTACGACCCGCTGGTGATCCGGATCGCAGCGGTGCTGGCCATCGTCCTGAGCTTCAGCCCCAAGTTTGAAGCCGTGATCAACACCATCCCCACCGGCATCATCGGCGGCATCAGCTTTGTGCTGTACGGCATGATCTCTGCCATCGGCGTGCGGAATGTGGTCGAAAATCAGGTCGATTTCACCAACAGCCGCAACCTCATCATTGCAGCAGTCATTCTGGTGTCGGCTCTGGGCTTCAACTCGGTGGGCGGCCTGACCTTCGTGGTCGGCGGCGTCTCCATCAATCTCTCCGGTCTGGCCATCGCTGCCATCGTCGGCATCCTGCTGAACGCCATCCTGCCCGGCAACGACTATGAGTTCGATGCAGCCGATGGTTCCGACGCTGCCACCAGCGGCAACCTGCAGGTCTGAACAGGGAAGTGTGAACAATTCGTTAAATGCGAATAATTCTCACTTGTTATCCTTGACTAACTAGGAATTATTCGCTATAATAGCCTCAGAAACCAAGGCCGCCCGGTACCAAGAGCGGCCCGGAAATAAACCAGCATTTATGGAGGATATTCTTATGAAAAAGTACGTTTGCACCGTCTGTGGTTACATCGCTGAGGGTTCCATCCCCGAGTTCTGCCCCGTCTGCAAGGCTCCGGCTTCCGCTTTCGTTGAGAAGACCGGTAACACCTACGTCACCGAGCACGTGGTCGGCATCGGCAAGGCCGAAGGCGTTCCGCAGGAGATCGTCGATGGTCTGCGCGCCAACTTTGAGGGCGAGTGCAGCGAGGTCGGTATGTATCTGGCCATGTCTCGCGTGGCAGAGCGCGAGGGCTATCCGGAGATCGCAGACGCTTACAAGCGTTATGCCTTCGAGGAGGCGGAGCACGCTTCCAAGTTTGCAGAGCTGCTGGGTGAGGTCGTCACGGACAGCACCAAGAAGAACCTGATGATGCGTGCTGAGGCCGAGTGCGGTGCCTGCGCTGGCAAGATGGATCTGGCAAAGAAGGCCAAGGCTCTGAACCTCGATGCCATCCACGATACCGTCCATGAGATGGCAAAGGATGAGGCTCGCCATGGCCGCGGCTTCGAGGGTCTGCTGAAGCGTTATTTCAACGTGGAGCTGTGATCTCTCTGATCGGCTGAATCTGTAACAAAAGCATCACCCCGGGAGGATCCGAACGCCTCCCGGGGTGATTTTTGTCGTAGGAAAGATGGTCTGAGAAAAACGATCACGGTTCTTCTTCGGTCAGTTTGGTGATGAGCATCTGGTAGATCTCATTGCCCTTGAGGATGAACTGCTTTTTGACCAGTTCCGCACTCAGGCGGTCGGGGGTACCGATGTTCAGGCAAAAGAGCTCCGGATCAAGTGCCTTGATGGTGCAGCGGACGGTGCAGTGGCCATCGGCCTTTTCGGAAATGCGGGCACTGTACTCGGCCTCCTTGCGGGTCCATGTCTGGGCGCGGAGCACAGCGGCAACGGCACGCTCCCGGACGCTGCGGGGCAGGTCGTAGGCCAATTCCTGCGCGACCTTGCGGCCTTTGTCGGTGATGGAATACCGGTCACTGTCCAGTGCGACCAGCTGCTGCCGGGTGATGTCGTCCAGACAGGAGCCGATCTCGAAGTAATTGACGAGGGCTTCCTCCATCAGGGCATCCTCGATCTCCTTGCGGGTGATCGGCCCGGCATTCTTGACAAGGTAGCACAGCAGCAACCGGATCTCGGTGCTGTTGGTCAGTCCGCCGGGTCGGACGCCGGCAGTAAAAGCATCGTTTGAGGCCATCGCTCTACACATCTCCCTGAAAATCGTTCTTTTATTATAGTATAAAAGGTTTCAGGCCGGATTGCAAGCCGCAACTGCAAAATCCGTCTCGATTTGCTTCCGGCTTTCGGGGGTGGAGTAGACCCAGCGATCCAGATGCCCTTCGGTGATGTAGTAATGGAGCGCGAACCGGTGGCTCTGATTCAGGCTGTGGTTGACGATGACCAGTTTGATCTTCATCTTCTCCTGCAGAATGTTCTTGATGTAGACACTGACCGCCTGCCCGGGGTGCAGGTCGGGGCAGCTTTCGGCAAGGCCGGCGAGGTTGGGGGCAATCTCAATGAACGTGCCGTATTCCTCCACGCTGCGCACGATGCCGACCACGGTTTCGCCCACCGTAAAGGCGGCGGCGTTTTCTTCCCAGGTCCCCAGCAGCTCCCGGATGGTCAGCACAAACCGCCCCTGCGGGTCGCGGCTTTTGATGACGCAAAGGATCTGCTGGCCTACGGCTACCCGGTCGGCCGGGGATGAGATCCGGCTGACCGACATACAGTCGATGGGAAGCAGCGCACTGATCCCGCACCCCACGTCGCAGAAAGCTCCGAACGGCTCGATGTGGGTGACGGTGCAGGGGAGGATGTCGCCGGGCTGGAGCGAGTCGAGATACTCCGCCTTGCACATCCGCTGGGCTTCGGCCCGGGATAAGCGGTAGAAGGGCTGGCCGTCCGGGTCGGTGTCCAACCCTTCGATGATAAAACAGGTGGGCCGCCCCACGCGGGTCAGAACGGCGATATCCCGCACAGTGCCGGTGTCGGCACCGTCGGCGCATTGGGCAAAGGGCATCACCGCCCGCACGCCGCCCAGCTCGAACCGGAGCTGGCGTTGCGTATCAAAGGCGAGGGCAGTGGCCTGCAGAATTTCATGGTTCAGCATCGCAGTGTGCAGTTCAGACGCCGAAAGACGGCCTGCACTGCGGTAGTTGCCCTCGGTACGAAAAGCTTGCATCATCTTTCATTCCTCTTTCTCGGTTTGTTTTGCCTGCCGGCTGGTAAAATGTATGCGCAGACGGCAGCAGATATTTGCATTTTGTACGAGTTTGGTTTATACTATATCTGTATGTACCGGCATTTGGGTACACACGGCCTGTATCCACAGGCAGGAGGGAGGATACCACATGGATATCGCAGTGGGCGATACCATCCAGACCCGCAAACAGCATCCCTGCGGGGCGTCCAGCTTCGAGGTGCTGCGGGTCGGCATGGATTTCAAGATCCGCTGTACGGGCTGTGGCCGTGAGGTCATGCTGCCCCGTGCAAAGATCGAGAAGAACATCAAAAAAGTCATCAAACCCGGTGTGGGCTAGGCGGTGACACATCCGGAAACTGTTGTAAGGAGAACTGCCCGTTTATGTCAAAATTGCTTTCCCAGATGGAGGCGGTCTGCCGCCGGTTTGAGGAACTTTCGATGCGGCTCAATCAGCCTGAGACGGCTGCCGACCCCGCGTTGTTCCGCCGCCTGATGCAGGAATACCACGAGGCAGAACCCGTGGTACAGGCGTATCAGGCATTGGCCACAGCGCAGGATCATCTTGCGCAGGCAAAAGCCCTGCTCGAGGGCGAGGCTCTCGATCCGGACTTCAAGGAGATGGTACAGCAGGAGATCAGCGAAAAGAGTCAAGATGTGGCACAGCTGGAAAATAATCTCAAAATTTTGCTGCTGCCCAAGGACGTCAATGATGGCAAAAATGTCATCGTCGAGATCCGGGGCGGGGCAGGCGGCGAGGAAGCAGCTCTGTTTGCCCACAGTCTGATGCGGATGTACACCATGTACGCCCAAAGCAGAGGCTGGGAACTGGAAGTGCTGAACCTCAATGAGACGGAGCTGGGCGGCGTGAAGGAAGCCATCTTCGCGGTGAACGGCTCCGGTGCCTACAACCGGCTCAAGTTTGAAAGCGGCGTGCATCGGGTGCAGCGGGTGCCCGAGACCGAGACGCAGGGGCGCATCCATACCTCCACGGCCACCGTTGCGGTGATGCCGCAGGCAGAGGAAGTGGACTTTGCGCTGGACATGAAGGATCTGCGGATCGACACGTTCCGCTCCTCCGGTGCGGGCGGCCAGCACATCAACAAGACGTCCAGTGCCATCCGGGTGACGCATCTTCCCACCGGCATGGTGGTCGAGTGCCAGAACGAGCGCAGCCAGTTCCAGAACAAAGACAAGGCACTGGAGATCCTGCGCAGCCGCCTGCTGGCGCAAAAACAGAAGGAGCAGCAGGATGCCATCAACGCCAACCGGCAGGGGCAGGTGGGCACCGGCGACCGCAGCGAGAAAATCCGCACCTACAATTTCCCGCAGGATCGCTGCACCGACCACCGCATCGGCCTGACGGTCCACAATCTGGATAAGATCATGGACGGCAATCTGGATGAGATCATCGACGCGCTGGCGACCCATGAACAAGCGGAAAAGCTGAAAAAACTCAACGAGAAAAACAATTGATAAGACGTGAGAAAAATCTGTAAAGCAGAACATCTTTACAGAAGAAAAGAGCGATAAAACGTATGGAAATAAAAACTGAAATGCGAGCGGCGGATGCGGCCGGAATTGCCCGCGCAGCCGAGCTTTTGCGGCAGGGGGAGCTGGTGGCACTGCCGACGGAGACGGTCTACGGCATCGCTGCCGACGCCCGGAACGGCGAGGCGGTGGCCAAGATCTTCAAGGCGAAAGGACGCCCGCAGGATAACCCCCTGATCGTCCACGTCACCGGCCCGGAGATGCTGCCGGGTCTTGTCAGCGAAGTGCCGGAGCGCGCCCAGCTGCTGATGGCGGCTTTCTGCCCCGGGCCGCTGACCATCATCATGCCCCGCGGCCCAGAAGTCGCTGCAGAATGCTGCGCCGGTCTGGACACCGTCGGCATCCGGATGCCGAGCCACCCGGTGGCGCGTGCGGTCATCGCGCAGAGCGGCTGTGCGTTCGCTGCACCGTCCGCGAACCTCTCCGGCAAGCCCAGCCCCACCAACGCACAGGACGTGTTCACCGACATGGACGGCCGCCTGCCCCTGATCCTCGATGGCGGCGACTGTGCGGTGGGCGTGGAGTCCACCGTCGTGTCGGTGGTTGGCGAGAAGCCTACCCTGTTCCGCCCCGGCCACATTACCCTGGAAGACCTCGAGCGTGCCTTGGGCGAAGAAGTCGAAGTGTCGAAAGCCATCCTCGAGAAACTCCCCGAGGGTGCTGTGGTTCGCAGCCCGGGCATGAAATACAAGCACTATGCGCCAAAGGCAGACGTGACCCTGCTGGAAGGCAGCTTCGAGCAGTTCAAGGCGTATGTCGCTGCCCACGCAGATCAGAACCCCAGCTGCCTCTGTTTTACCGGCGAGGCCGCACAACTGGAGTGGCCCTGTGTGGAGTATGGCCGCGAGAACGACGGCGCAGATCAGGCCAAACACATCTTCCGGAGCCTGCGGGCACTGGATGAGCAGGGAGACGGCGTGGTGTATGCCCGCTGTCCCAGAAAGGACGGCCTTTCCATGGCGGTATACAACCGCCTGATCCGGGCTGCCGCCTTCCGGGTGATCGCGCTATGAGGACGCTGGGGATCACCGGGCGGAGCGGCTGCGGGAAATCTACGGTCACGGCTCTGTTCCGGAGCCACGGCGTGCCGGTGGCCGATGCCGACCAGATCGCACGCGATGTTCTGCTGCCGGGCTCCCCGCTGCTGCCGCGGCTTGCCGAGCGGTTCGGGGCAGACATTCGGAACCCGGACGGCACCCTGAACCGCCATTTGCTGGCCGACCGTGCCTTTGCGACCCCAGAGGGAAAAGCCGCCCTTGACGCCATCACCCATCCGGAGATCGTGGCACGCATCCGGGCGGCAAAAGCCGCCGCCGCACAAGGCGGAGCCGAACTTTTTGTACTGGATGGTGCGGTCATCGTCGGCACAGAGGCAGAAGCCGAGTGCGACGCGCTGCTGGTGGTCACGGCTCCCTTTGCGGCCAGTGTGGAGCGCATCACGGCCCGGGATGGCATCCCGCCCGCAATGGCAGAACGTCGGCTCAACGCCCAGACGCCCGAAGCGGTTCTGACCGGGAAAGCCGATTATCTCCTGCGCAACGATGCAGACCTTGAAACGCTGACCGCCCGGGCGGAAGCCTTGTATCAGACCCTCTGCACGCGGCCTGCGGACGGCGCAGCACGGAAAGGCGGGGTGTGACATTCCGTTGAAGAAACTGATGCGGGGCGTGGTTGTCCTGTTTTTGGTAGTGGTGGCAGTTCTGGCTCTGCCGCCGGTGCGCAAGACCGTGGAGCGGCAGCTCTACCCGCGCAAATATCAGGCCGAAGTGGAGCGGTGGGCGGAGGAATACGATCTTGACCCGCTGCTGGTGGATGCCTTCATCCGGACCGAAAGCGGTTTTGATTCGGGGGCAACATCCAGTGCCGACGCACGGGGTCTGATGCAGATGACGGAGGAGACGTTCCTCTGGCTGCGGGGCAAAATGACCGACACGGCAGATCTGACGTTTGATGACCTGTACGATCCAGCGGTAAGCATCCGGTTCGGCTGCTATTACCTCCATTTGTGTCTGGTGCGGTACAATGGCGATCTCTCCACGGCGGCGGCTGCCTATCACAGCGGCTGGGGCACTGTGGACGCGCTGCTTCAGCAGGCCGAACATTCGGCCGACGGCGTAACCCTGCAGGGCTTTCCGTATGCCCAGATGCACCACTATGTCGAAAAGATCACTTCCTGCTACGGGGTCTATACCAGCCTGTACGCAGGGGGCAAAACTTGACTATAGCAGTTTGCGTTTTTAATGCACAAGCAACATCCGCAAACTGCATATCGCAAATATGCCGTTTCGATAGGCACTGTTTTTGAAAATTGCGATAAACCGCCGGTTCTGCGCATCCAAAACGCAGAATGAACGGTTTAAATAAAAAAGAAAGAACTAGGAAAGGCAGGAGAAATTCTATGGCAGAAAAAACTCCGACGCAGCAGCTGGCCGAAAAGCTGCTCTACAAGACTTCTTATGCAGCGGACAAAGATGCGTCCGTCAAGCAGGCTGCCCACGACTTTGCCGAGGGCTACAAGAAATTCCTCGATGCGGGCAAGACCGAGCGCGAGGTGGCCGCTGAGAGCGAGCAGATGCTCAAGGATGCGGGCTACGAGCAGTTTGACCCCAAAAAGACCTATCAGCCCGGCGATAAGGTCTACTTTATCCAGCTGAACAAGGCAGTGGTGGCTTCCACCATCGGCACCCGCAGCTTTGAGGATGGCTTCCATCTGGTCATTGCCCACACCGACAGCCCCCGTCTGGATCTGCGCCCGAACCCGCTGTACGAGTCCGAGCATCTGAGCTACTTCAAGACCCATTATTACGGCGGCATCCGCAAGTATCAGTGGGGCACGATCCCGCTGGCCATCCACGGCGTGTTCTCCCGTGCAGACGGCACCACCGTCTCGGTCAACGTGGGCGAAGATGAGAGCGATCCCGTCTTCTGCATCACCGATCTGCTGCCCCATCTGGGTGCAGAGCAGAGCGAGCGGAAGCTGAGCGAGGGTCTGAAAGCCGAGGAGCTGAACATCCTGATCGGTTCGGACGCGGTGGAAGATGAGAACATCAAGGAAGCCGTCAAGCTGAACACCATGATCCTCCTCAACGAGAAGTACGGCATCACCGAGAAGGACTTTACCCGCGCAGAGATCGAGATTGTGCCCGCACACAAGGCGCGCGACGTCGGCTTTGACCGCTCCATGGTGGGCGGCTACGGCCACGATGACCGTGTGGACGCTTACCCCGCACTGATGGCTGAGATCGAGACCAAGAACCCGGCCTTCACCACCGTCTGCGTCCTGACCGATAAGGAAGAGATCGGCTCGGATGGCGTGACCGGTATGCAGAGTATGTATGTGTTCCACTTCATGCAGCAGCTCTGCCGCACCGCCGGTCAGAACGACATCGTGGCATTCCAGAACAGCGTCTGCCTGTCTGCGGATGTCACCGCCGCTTACGACCCCTCTTGGGCGTCTGCGTTTGAGCCGATGAACGGCACCTACGCAGGCCGCGGCGTTGCCCTGTTCAAGTACACCGGCAGCCGCGGCAAGAGTGCCGCCAACGACGCTTCCGCCGAGCTGGTGGGCTATGTGACCCGCATGATGGACGAGAGCAATGTCGCATGGCAGATCGGTGAGCTGGGCCGTCTGGATCTGGGCGGCGGCGGCACCATTGCCAAGTATGTGGCCAACCGCGGCATCCCCGTCATCGACATCGGTGTGCCGGTGCTGTCTATGCACGCTCCGTTCGAGGTCATCCATAAGACCGACCTGTACATGGCTTACCGCACCTTTGCGCTGTTCAACAACGCACAGCAGTAATCCCGGAAACCCCACAACGCCCCGAAGAGCTCCGCGCTCTTCGGGGCGTTTTTGCGCCATTTTTGAAAAAATGCTTGACCTTCAACCGACTTTATGGTGTAGTGTAAGGGCGGAGGTGAAGCAAATGAACATCAAACAGGCTGCAGAACAGAGCGGAGTCTCCAGCCCCAACATCCGCTTTTACGAAAAAGAAGGGTTGATGACGCCTGCCCGCAACCGGGGCAATGCTTACCGGAATTACACCGCCGAGGACATCCGGACACTGAAACTGATCCGGATGCTACGGATGCTGGATATGTCGCTGCCCGCCATTCAGAGGATCCTCAACGGGGAACAACCGCTGGCCGAGGCACTTCAGGCACAGCAGACTGTACTGGAGCAGCAGGCAGCACAGCTGGCGGGTGCGATCCGCTTTTGCGCAGAGCTGACCCGGCAGGCTCCTCAGCTGGAACAGCTGGATGTGGATGACTGTCTGAACCGGATGCAGCACGCGCAGGAGCCGGGCGGTTTTTTCTCCGGCTGGCTCAGGGATTATCGCACGGTGGCAGAAAACGAGCGGAAAAAGCGATTTTCCATCGTATCGGAACAGTCCATCAACACCCCGGAGGAGTTTGCCGCAGCACTGCTGCGCTATGGGGAAGCCCAGAAACGCCCCATCCGCATCACAAAAGGGGGAATGTACCCGGAGTTTGAGTGGAACGGCATCCGGTATCAGGCATGGCGCGGGCAGGGTCGCTATTGCGATTCCATCTTCTGCGAAGCGATCCTTCCGGGATCTCTCCAAACGGGACTGCCGCCCAGACGGGAACGTCTGCTGCGCTGGATGTGGCGGCTGCTCCCTGTGGCTGTGGCCGCTATGGTGTTGGGAGCACTTGTTCTACGCGGCAGAATGTGAACCCCTGATCCTGATACCACCGGATGATATCCGGCAAAGCTTCGGCGGTGGTGCGGGTGGTGTTGGAGTCGTGCATCAGGACGATGCACTTGGTCTGCCCGCCGGTCTCCCGGACAATGTTCCGGAAGATGGTCGAAGCACTGGGTTTGCCGCCGACGGCGTCCTCGGCGCAGACGTTCCAATCGACCCAGTGCAACCCCTTTTCTTCCACTTCGGTCTTTAACTGCTTCATCAGCCCTTTGCCGCCATACCGTCGGCTGACGGTGTTGGTGCTGCCGCCCGGGAAGCGCAGATACCGGATGCTTTCCACAGAAACATAGGGGGAAATTCGCTGGCGCAGCAGGGCAATATCTTTCCAGTAGGCATCGGAGCTGCGGTAGATGTCGCTGTACTCGTGGGAGGCCGAGTGGAGCGCGATCTGATGCCCGGCAGCGGCGGCCTCGGTGAGGAGCGGCAGGTACTTGTCGTTGTAACCGGTGGCTACCACAAAAAAGGTGGCGTGTACCCCGGCGGCATTCAGGGCTTCGAGTACGGCCGGCGTCGTTTTGCTGGGGCCGTCGTCGAAGGTCAGGCAGACCCATTTTTCGGGTTCCGGTGCGGGCTCAGCGGCTTTCGGCGGCTCGGAAGGCGCAGAAGAAACTGCCGGAGCAGAAGCTGCGAAATCGGTGTCCGGCAGGGGCGTCAGGTCAGATTCCCGGCAGGCAGCAAGCGGAACCGAGGCACACTGCCCCAGCCAAAATCCTGCGGCAAGCCCGGCGGCCAGCAAAAGCCCGGCGCACAGAACGGTTTTTGCGGATCGTTCCATCTGAAAAACCTCCTTTGTAAGTGGTTTCTTTGCAAGGTGCGTTCTCTATAGGATATGAATGCAAAGAAAATCTATGAAAACGCTTGACTTTCCCGGGGCAATATGGTAATATACTCAAGCAGTCAGCGACACGGTTTCAAACCTCAGGAACTGCATGGGCTGCAAGAACTGAATATGCGAGGGTGGCGGAACTGGCAGACGCGCACGTTTGAGGTGCGTGTGGTTTATCCTTGGGGGTTCAAATCCCCTCCCTCGCACCATGACGAATGTTCTTACAGCATTTAGCTGTCAAAGAACATTCGTCATTTTTTTATTTGCTAAATAGCGAC
>CAKTBG010000009.1 GCA_934533135.1 uncultured Faecalibacterium sp. | reverse complement strand
GGATCAGCTCCTCCTTCAGGATCTCCACATAAGCCTGATAGCGCGGGTCGTTGCGTTCCATAACATCCTCCTGCCTTTCCTTCCGGAAATCGGTTCGTATTTTAAGAACAGTATAATATAGAACTCCCGCCGTGTAAATCCGTTGTTTTGCGCCCATCCCCTTGCGCTCCGGGTTTTCATCGCGTATAATGATAGTTGTATTGTTATGCCCATAAAAACGTGTAAGGAGCGTATTTTATATGAAACTCGGTATCGTCGGTCTGCCGAACGTCGGCAAGTCCACTCTGTTCAACGCCATCACCTCCACCAAGAACGCGGAGGCGGCCAACTATCCCTTCTGCACCATCGAGCCGAACTCCGGCATCGTGGCGGTGCCCGACAAGCGGCTGGACAAGCTGGCCGAGATCTGGCAGACCAGCAAAAAGACGCCTGCCATCGTGGAGTTTGTGGACATCGCCGGTCTGGTCAAGGGTGCCAGTCAGGGTGCAGGCCTCGGCAACAAGTTCCTGGGCCACATCCGCGAGTGCGACGCCATCGTACACGTCGTCCGCTGCTTCGACGACGACAACATCATCCATGTCGTCGAGGACGTGACCAAGGCCGAGGCCGTGGATCCCATCGCCGACATCGACGCCATCGACTATGAGCTGATCCTCTCCGACCTCGAAGTGGTCCAGAACCGCGCCGGCCGGATGGCAAAGGCCGCCAAGAGCGGCAACAACAAAGGTGCCGCAGCCGAGGCCGCGTGGCTGCAGCAGCTGGCCGACCACCTGAGTGCCGGCAAGCCCGCCCGCAGCTTTGCCTTCGACGAAAACGACGCCGAGCAGCAGAACGTCCTGCGTGAGATGGGTCTGCTGAGCTCCAAGCCCGTCCTGTATGCCTGCAATGTGGGCGAGGACGACCTGATGGACGGCATCGAGAACAACAAGTATGTTCCGCTGGTGGCCGCCCGCGCCGCCGAGGAGGGTGCCCGCTACATCCCCATCTGCGCAAAGACCGAAGAGGACATCGCCGACTACTCCCCCGAAGAGAAGAAAGCCTTCCTCGCCGAGATGGGCATCGAGGCCAGCGGTCTGGACAATCTGATCACCGCCAGCTACGATCTGCTGGGTCTGATCTCCTTCCTGACCGACGGCAAAAAGGAGTGCCGCGCATGGACCATCCGCAAGGGCACCAAGGCTCCGCAGGCAGCCGGCAAGATCCACAGCGACTTTGAGCGCGGCTTCATCCGCGCCAGCGTCATCGGCTACAAGGATCTCGAGGCCAACAGCTTCGATTACGCCGCCGTCAAAGCCAAGGGTCTGCAGCGCACCGAGGGCAAGGAATATGTGGTGCAGGACGGCGATGTGATCGAGTTCCTGTTCAACGTGTGATATCCGAATAGCAGCCCTGTAAAACTCTGCCGGGCTCGCCCTCTCCGTCACGGCTTACGCCGTGCCACCTCTCCCAAAGGGAGAGGCCTTGGCAAAGAGATGAAGTCTGCGTGAACTGCCAAGGGCTCCCACTTTGGGGGAGCTGGCAAAGCCGACAGGCTTTGACTGAGAGGGCGAGGCCGCTGAAAAAAAGCATACGCACTATAGAAAGCATACGCACTATAGAAGGAGTTTTAAATGATTATCGGAATTATGGGCGCAATGCCCGATGAAGTCGATCAGCTCTGCGCCAAGCTCACGGACGTCACCGTGGAGCCTTACGGCGGTGTGGAGTACCACAAGGGCACGCTGGCCGGCAAGCAGGTGGTGGTCTGCTGCGCCGGTATGGGCAAGGCCAATGCCGCCGCCACCACGCAGGTGCTCATCACGAAATACGGGGCCGAGAAGATCCTCTTCTCCGGCATCGCCGGCAACATGACCTCCAAGATTGGCATCGGCGATGTGGTCATCGGCAAGACCGTCCTCTACCACGACGCCCAGCTGGACATGATCTGCCAGAATCCGCCCTTTCTGAAGGAATACACCGGTGATCCGGCTCTGATTGCCGCCGCCGAAGCCGCCTGCGCCGCGGTGGGCGTCAAGTCTCTGACCGGCAAGATCGCCACGGGAGATCTCTTCGTGGGCGACAGCGAGACGAAGGCCGCCATCGAGAAAAAGTGCGCCCCCGACTGCGTGGAGATGGAAGGTGCTGCCGTCAGCCAGATCGCAGCCAAGAACGGGGTGCCCTGCGTCATCCTGCGTGCCATGAGCGACAACGCCGACGAGGACGGCCACGAGGTTCTGGTGGTCAAGAAGTTCAGCATCGCAGAATATGTAGCCACCGCCACCAAGATCGTGGCGGCGATGGTGGAACGCTTATAAGAACTGTTCCAGCTTGATCCGGTTGTCCTCCTCAAAATCCTGCAGTTTCTGCATCAGCCGTTTGGAACCGGGAGCTGCGTCCGGATAGTCTTTCTGGCTCTTCACGCAGTCCATCACGCCCTGACTGCTGCCCTCGGACAGCATCTCGGCCAGATTCCGGGTGGAGCGGTCGGTCATGGTCTTCAGGGCAACGCCCACCTTGGTGTTGAGTTTGGCCATCACGCTCTGCCCCTGTGCGGCTCCGCCGCAGGCAGCAAGAGCCGTGTGCGCCTCCTGATTGAGCTGGCGGTAGACATTCTGCTGGCGGAGCAGCTCGGCCTTGAACCGGGCGTCCTCGGTCATGGGAACGATCTGCTCGAGGGTGTTCTTCCCCATTTCCGTGTTCTGCACCACGGCTTCCAGCAGGCTGCGGTTGTCGTTTTTCGGATGTTCCATACAAAAATCCCCCTTTTGGCGTTATCCTGTCCAAAAGGGGGATTTTTTATACCGATCGGTTATTTGCAGCCGCAGACGGCATCGCCTCCGGCGGCTTCCGCTGTGCGCAGACGATCCGCGGCCAGCTGATACAGCGCATCCCAATTGCGGCAGCGCACCTCATGGGTGGAGGCCACGCCGACAGACTGGGTAAAGGGCACCCGGCGCATCAGCCCCACCGAGGCAACGCACTCCCGCGGCATCTCCTTGTAGACCTCCCGCAGCTCGGCGACCAGTTCCTCGCCGGTCTTGTCGGCACAGGCGATCAGGAACAGGGCGTCCCCCATCCGGCAGACCACCCGTTCCGCCGGGCGGTCGTAGTGTTTCTTCCACTGGTTTGCCACAAAGCAGACCACCTGATCCATCACGGCTTCGCCCTGTGTGCGGAACATCTCCACGGCATGGTCGATCTCGACCAGCGCGATGGAGGCACAGCGGTGGGCATCGGCCCACTCGTCCAGCTTGGTACACAGCTCGGTCTCGGCGTAGCGGCGGTTGAACACGCCCGACAGAAAATCGTGGTTCATGTCCTCGCGGCACATTTCCCGCTCCCGGGCGGTCATCCGGTCTTCCGGCAGCGTATTGCCTGCCAGCGGCGCGGTCATGGTCAGCTCCCAGAGCTTGTCGTCGGCCCAGATCTGGCGGCGCAGCACACAGTCCACCTGACCGTTGCGCAGCACATAATCCACCATCAGGCCGTCGTCCTGCCAGTTGCGCACCCGCTCCTGATCCGCCTCGGCCAGCGTCACTTCCTCAAATGCAGGCTTGGCCTCTTCCGCAAATCGGCGCAGATCCTGCTCCGTCCATTCATTTTTCATGCGTTTTTCCCCATCATCACGCGTGCCGGGCACGTTTCCCCTGCCACGCGGCTCTTTGCGAACTCAAATGTTCCCGGTTTCGTCACGGTTCTGGTTAAATTATACCACCGCAGCCCGGCTGTTGCCAGCAAAACGCACAAAGATTTTGAAATTTTTTTGCATTTTCAACGGAGCGTTCCGGCATTTACGCTTCTTCGATCCCGTCTGCCCGGCAATACACTTCGCATTCCGAGCGGATCCGCTTGGCCAGCACCGCGGTCTCAAACCCGGCCGCGGCGCGCCACGTCCAGTTTCCGCCCAGCTTGCCCGGGGTATTCAGATGCGCTTCGGCACCCAGCCCCAGCCAATCTGCCATGGGGATGATGGTGCGGTCCGCCACCGAACCCAGCGCGGCGCGGAGCAGCGCGATGCGGGCGGCGTCCACCTTGACGGCGGCGACCTCCTTGGCGGTGGGCTTGCAGGGGGTCAGATGCAGATAGGCGGCAGCGTTGGCTTTTTCCTTCTCGGCGGCCTGATCGTTCCACCAGTCGGTCAGCGTCGTGTTGTCGTGGGTGCCCGGATAGACCACGCTGTTCTTGACGTGGTTGTGGGGCAGATATTCGTTGTCTCCGCCGCCGAACGCGAACTGCAGCACCTTCATGCCCGGGAACGTGCTGTCCGCCAGCAGGTCGCGGACGCTCTGGCAGAGGTCGCCCAGATCCTCGGCGATGATGGGCAGCTTGCCGAGAGCCGCTTCCAGTGCATGGAACAGCTCCATCCGGGGGCCGATCTCCCACGTTCCGGTGCGGGCTGTGGGGCTGCCCGCCGGGATCGCCCAATAGGTATCGAAGCCGCGGAAGTGGTCGATGCGCAGCAGGTCGTAGATGCCCAGTGCGTGGCGGACCCGCTTGATCCACCATGCGTATCCCGTCTGTTTATGATACGGCCAGTTGTACAGCGGGTTGCCCCAGAGCTGGCCGTCGGCCGAGAAATAATCCGGCGGGCAGCCGGCGACCCGGGCAAAGCCGCCGTCCGGGTTCAGCTCGAACAGCGCACCGCCGACCCAAGCATCCACCGAGTCGGCCGAGACGTAGATGGGGATATCGCCGAGGATCTGCACGCCCTTTTGGTTGGCGTAAGCCTTGACCTTCTTCCACTGAAGGGCAAACTCGTACTGCAAGAACTTCCAGAAGCCGATCTCCTCTTCGTGTTCGGCGCAGAACGCGTTCAGCGCGTGCTCCTCCCGCTGGCGGTATTCCCGGGGCCACTCGGTCCAGCTCTTCATGCCGTTTTCGGTCTTGAGAGCCATATAGAGGGCGTAATCCTCCAGCCAGTTCTCGTTGGCGAGGGCAAACGCATAGTAATCGTCCGGGTAGTACATGGCACAGCCGTGCTGCCCGGCGCACTGCCCGCGC
The DNA here is from genome assembly GCA_934533135.1 of uncultured Faecalibacterium sp. Taxonomy (GTDB): domain Bacteria; phylum Bacillota; class Clostridia; order Oscillospirales; family Ruminococcaceae; genus Faecalibacterium. The sequence goes on along the minus strand of CAKTBG010000009.1, from coordinate 66,663 downwards.
CATGCGGCGTAGGCCTCCCGCAGGACACGGTACCGGCTGGTGTACAGGGTGCCGTAGTCCACTTCCAGCGGCTTATCGCCCCATTTTTCGGCTTTGAGCTGGGCAGCCGTCAGCAGGCTGTCGGCCTTGAGCGCGTCCAGATCAATGAAATAGGGGTTCCCCGCAAAGGCGGAGCAGCTCTGGTACGGGCTGTCGCCGTAACCGGTGGGGCTCAGCGGCAGGATCTGCCAGATCTTCTGCCCGGCTTCGGCCAGAAAATCCACAAACTTCAACGCCTCTGCGCCAAAACAACCGATCCCATAGGGGCCGGGCAAGCTGGACACCGGCATCAGAATTCCACTTTCACGCATGATGATCCATTCCTCGATTCTTCTCAACAGATTTTTCAGCAGTTCTGGTGATTCTTATCATAACATAACCGCAGACTATTTTCCACAGCCAAAAAACGTGGTATACTGGTTTTATTGGCTGTGAAATTTGAAGACAAGGCCCGCCCGTCTGCAACAGACGCTCAGACTTGCCCGGCCTGCCAAGGGCTCTCCCTTTGAGGAAAGACTCCCTCCGGCCGGAGGGAGATGTCGCGTCAGCGACAGAGGGAGGAATCTGGCGAGCGAAGCGAGACTGAGAGGGCTATCAGAGAGGTACCCCCATGCAACCCACCCAAAAATATTACGAAGCGGACGCGTTCCGCACCAAGGCCGACAGCATCCTCCTCGCCGTGGAGCCGGATCCCAAGACCGGCGGCGGCAGGATCGCGCTGGACGGCACGGTATTCTACCCCGAAGGCGGCGGCCAGCCTGCCGACAAGGGCACCCTGACCCTTGCGGACGGCACCGTGCTGCATGTTCTGGACGTCCACGAGCACGACGGCATCCTCTGGCACACCGTAGACGCCCTGCCCGAAGCGGCTGCCGTTGGCTCTGCCGTGACCGGCGCGATCGACTGGGAAGCGCGGTTTGACAAGATGCAGCAGCACACCGGCGAGCACATCCTCTCCGGCATCCTGCATTCGATGTTCGGTGCGGAGAACGTCGGCTTCCACATCGGCTCCGAGGCCGTCCGGATGGACACCAGCGTTCCCATCTCCGCCGAGGGTCTGCGGCAGGCGGAACTTGCCGCCAACCGGATCGTCTGGCAGGATGTGCCGGTGGTCATCACCTATCCCACGCCCGAGGAGCTTGCCGCACTGACCTATCGGAGCAAAAAAGAGATCGCCGGGCAGGTGCGGATCGTGACCATCCCCGGAGCCGACGTCTGCGCCTGCTGCGGCACCCACACCGCCACCACCGGGCAGGTGGGGCAGATCAAGATCCTCGCCGCCGAGAACTACAAGGGCGGCGTCCGGCTGAGCGTCGTCTGCGGCCGACGCGCACTGGAAGAAGCACAGGCCATGCGGGGGCGGCAGGCCGACATCGGTGCCCTGCTGAGCGCGAAATCCAGCGAGACCGCCCATGCCGTCCACCGGGTGTACGACGAGTACACCGCGCTGAAATTCGCCCACTTCGGCCTGTGCAGCCAGCTGTTCGATGCACTGGCGGCTCTCACCCGACCCGGCGAGGACGCCATCCGGATCGTGCCCGGTCTGGATCCCGACGGTCTGCACCGGCTGGCGGCGCGGCTGACCGAAGCCACCGACGGCCTGTGCGCCGCGCTGACGCCCAACGAAAAGGGCACCGGCTACTGCCTCGCCCAAGCCAACGGCGACGTCCGCGCCCTGACCAAAGCCCTGAACACCGCCCTCAGCGGACGCGGCGGCGGCAAGCCCGGCATCTGTCAGGGCAGCTGTGCTGCGGCCCCCGAAGAAGTAGAGAAGTTTTTAAAGGAGAACCACGAATTATGAGAATGCGTTTCAAGCCCTATGCCCGCGCTGAGCTGATGGCCAGCGATTTTCATGTCCACGATCCCTTTGTCTGGGGCGGCAAGTGGCGTGCCCAGTACGCCCGGCCCGAACAGCCCTTTATCCTTGAGCTGGGCTGCGGCAAAGGCGGCTTTGTCTCCCAGCTGGCCTGCGCCCATCCCGAGAACAACTACCTCGGCATCGACATCACCGATAAGGTCCTGATCCTCGCCAAGCGGAAGATCGAGGCCGCTTACCACGAAGCGGGCCGCCCCATCGACAACGTGAAGATCATGAGCGCGGACATCGAGCGGATCCACAATGTCATCACCCCCGAGGACACCGTCAGCCGGATCTACATCAACTTCTGCAATCCGTGGAGCAAGAACGCTTCCTCCAACAAGCACCGCCTGACCTATCCCCGCCAGCTCATCCAGTACCGCGCCTTCCTCGAGGACGGCGGCGAGATCTACTTCAAGACCGACGACGACGATCTGTTCCGCGACAGCCTCGCGTACTTCCCGGCGTCCGGCTATGAGATCACATGGAAGACCTTCGACCTCCACGAGAACGAGCCGGAGTGGAACATCCGCACCGAGCACGAGGGGATGTTCACCGAGATGGGCATCCGGATCAAGGCTTTGATCGCCCGCAAGCTGCCCGGCGACGACACCGTAACGTGGGTCGAGCCGAAAGTGCTCAAAAAGTTGGCAGCGCAGGCCGAAGCCGACGCCGAGGCACAGCCTGCGCAGAACTGACGGGAGGTGGATGCGTTGACTTCGATCGTATCGTTTTTCACCGATACCATGCTCCTGAACGAGCTTTCGCTCTATCAGATCCTCGCCTACTTTCTGATCTACTCCTGCCTTGGCTGGTGCGTCGAGGTCATTTATGCCGCCGTCACCACCGGCGAGCTGGTCAACCGCGGCTTCCTCAACGGCCCGGTCTGCCCCATCTACGGCTTTGGCATGATCCTTGTCCTCTTTGCCCTGACGCCTCTGGAGCACAGCGTCCTGCTGCTTTACATCGGCGGCGTCATCCTTCCCAGCGCACTGGAACTGGTGGGCGGCTGGCTGCTCTACAAGGTCTACCACACCCGGTGGTGGGATTACAGCGATTATCCCTTCAACATCGGCGGCTACATCTGTCTGGAGTTCTGTCTGCTCTGGGGCGTGGGCACGCTGGTCATGATGAAAGCCGTCCACCCCGCCATCGCTTCCCTCTTTGCCCTGATCCCGCCCGTGGTGGGGCTGATCCTGATGCTCCTGCTCTACCTCGTCTACGCCGCCGATCTGGTCGTCACCCTCGTCACGGCCAAGGGACTGGTGCAGGATCTCGAGACCCTCGAAAAGGTGGGCGACAGCATCCATGCCATCAGCGACGCCATGACCGACCTGCTGGGCAACACCGCTCTGGACGCCGACCAGAAGATGGACGAGAGCCGCCTGCAGTTCAAGCTGGCGGCCGCCGAAGCCCGGGATTCCGCGGCCAAGCTCTCCCACACCGACGCCCTTGCCGCCATGCGTGCCAAGGCGGATGAAGCCATGGAAGCCGCCCGGAAAGCGTCGCAGGACGCCAAGCTCAACGCCGCCGAAGCCGCCAATGCGGTCAAGCTGGCCGCACAGGGCACCGCCGAGCGGACGGCCGAGCTGCTCCGTCTGGAACAGCTGTCGGAGGAGCTGCAGGCGCGCAGCGAGGAGATGCAGGCACGCCTGCTGAAAGAGCACGCGCCCATCGGCCGCCGCCGCATGATCCGCGCCTTCCCCAAGATGAAGTTCGGCACAAAGCACATCCCCATCAAGACGCTCCGCGAGCGACTGAACCTCGAAAAGAAAAACTGATCCCTTCCATAACAAAAGCCTCGGCTCACGCCGAGGCTTTTGTGCGTTATCCGGTTTATTTCCAGAGATCTTCGGGGTACAGGCCATCCTTGGTCATCTTGTCGATGGCCGCGACGACCACAGGCTTGTCCTCCCGATAGGTCACGCCGTACCACTTGTCGTGGCTGCGCAGCAGCCTGACCGCGGCCTTCTTCTCGTCGAGCAGCTCGGTCACGACGGTCGGCAGGAAGTATTCGCACTTGAGCGGATTCTTGGGCAGGTTTTCCGCCAGCCATCCGGAAAAGCGGCGGTCCGCTTCTTCGAGGAAGCTGTGGGTAAAGCCCCACAGGTTCATGCTGACCGGGGTGTCGCCGGGCAGGTCGCTCCAGCTCTCGCCGCCGTCCTCGGTGTAGTGGATGCCGTTTTCATACGTCTCGATCCGGGTGCGCTCGGTGACGCTGTGCAGGGTGCCGTCGGGGTTCGCCTTGCAGACGCCGCGGGAGACGCTGCCGTGCTCGGAGACCGTGTTCTTCAGCAGATAGCTCACCATGCAGTAATCGTAGAGAGCACCGTCCGCGTGGGTGGAAAGATACTCGTAGATGACCTTAAATGCCTCCGGGCCGTAGTAATCGTCGGCGTTGATGACGGCAAAGGGGCCGTCGATGAGGTCTTTCGCCGCCAGCACTGCATGGCAGGTGCCCCACGGCTTGACCCGGCCTTCCGGGATGGCAACGCCCTCCGGCAGATCTTCCAGCTGCTGGAAGGCGTACTTCACCTTCATCCTCTTGGACACCCGGTCGCCGATGGCGGCGCGGAAGGTCTCTTCCAGCTCCTTTTTGATGACGAAGATCACCGTCTCGAAGCCTGCGCGGTGGGCGTCGTAAAGGGAATAGTCGATGATGACCTGTCCGTTCGGCCCCACCGGGTCGATCTGCTTCATGCCACCGTAGCGGCTGCCCATGCCGGCCGCCATGACCACCAGTACTGGTTTGTTCATTGTTGTAACCTCCTGCTTGCAGAACTTTTGCCCCATTATACTCCAAATCCGCCCCGGCAACAAGGCCGGGGCTCTGTTTTTTCCTTCCATCCGCTTTACTTTCGGCAGAAAAGGCGGTATTCTTTATACATTGTATGGTTACAGCATTTTTCAGGAGGGACCCATGGACATCCGCCAACTGCATTATTTTCTGGTTCTCTGCGAGGAGATGAACTACACCCGCGCGGCGCAGCGGCTGTTTTTGTCGCGGCAGGCACTGCGGCAGAGCATCACTGCGCTGGAGGCCGAGCTGTGCGGCCCGCTGTTTGTCAGTGCGCACCACAAACTCTCCCTGACCGACCGGGGGCTGAGCCTGCAGCGGCACGCCGCGCCGGTGGTCGAGCAGTTCCAGCAGATGCAGGCCGCGCTCCATGCCGAGATCCAGTCCGCCGAGCCCATCCGGATCGGCATCAGCGTCTCGCTGGTGCCCGACTACCTGCCCGGCCTTGAGACCCAGCTGGACAAATTCCGGCAGCAGTATCCCCACATCGAGATGCGGTTCCGCCTGCTGGACAACGACGCCGTGGCCGACGGCGTGGAGCAGGGCGAGCTGGACGCCGGACTCGTGATGGACTTGGGTTGCGCAGCCAGCGTCCTCGCCCGGACGACGCTTCGGGCAGACCCGGCCTGCCTGCTGGTGCCGCGCGGCCACCCCTTCTGGGAAAAAGAGAGCGTTCCCCTTGCCGAGCTGCGCGGCCAGCACATCCTGCTGCCCAGCCTGCGGCAGGATCTCTTCGCGCCCCTCTGGAACACCTGCGCCCAAGCCGGATTTGCCCCCGACGCCGAGGTCGGCCCCAGTTTCTATCAGGCCTATTACCTCGTGCAGGAGCAGCTCTGCACCTGCCTGACCCGGTACGAGCCGGGTGCCCGCCGGGAGCTGGATCGGGTGCGGGATGTGCTGATCGAGGATCTGCCGCCGCTCTGCGTCTCGCTTGTCCAGCGGCGGGATCACAGCTCGGCCTACATCGACCTGCTGCGCAGCTACCTGATGGAGGTTCTGGGCGGCTCGGCCTCCCTGCCGCCCCGCCGCGGCCGGCCGGCCAAGCCCTTCTACAACCTGCCCGTCCTCTCAAGCAGTGCCGAAAAACCGGTGCCCGCCGTTTCCCACCCGGCTCCCGGGGCGCAGCTTCCCTTCGAGGGCGGCCACAATTTCCGGGAGCTGGGCGGCTATGCCGCCGACGAGGGCAAGACCGTCAAATGGGGGCAGATCTTCCGGGGCATCCCCACCAGCCTGCTGCAGAGCGACGCCGACCGGAAGCTGCTGGACTCGCTGGGGCTGCGGCTCATCCTCGACCTGCGCAGCGAGGCCGAAGCCGCAAAGCAGCCCGACGATGTGCCGGACGGTGCACGTCTGGTGCGCATCTGCGGCCTCTGCCACCCGGACGGAAGCGAAATTGCCTTCTCGCCCGAGGACAAGGAAAAGCTGCTGCAGGGGCGTCTGGATGAAGATCACAACATGGCCGACGCCATGTACCAGCAGATGCTCTTCGGCAACAAAGCATTCAAGGAGCTGTTCCGCGCACTGGAAGCCGGTGAAACGCCCATCCTGTTCCACTGCTCCGCCGGCAAGGATCGCACCGGCGTCGCCGCCATGCTGATCTTACTCGCTCTGGGTGCGTCCGATGAGGTCATCTCTGCCGATTTTGTGCAGAGCAACGTCTGCCGCCGCCCGGAGCTGGAAGCCGCGTGGAGCAAACACGCCGACGAGATCGCGGCCGACCCCGCCATGAAAGACCATTACCTCGGCATCGTCGGCGTTTATCCGGAGTCGGTTCCCTTCGTGCTGGGCATCATCCGGCAGAAGTTCGGCAATGCAGACGCCTATCTGGAAGCCGAATACGGCCTGACCCCCGCCCGCCTGATGCGCCTGCGCCGGATGTATCTGGAGTGACCCTCTCCGTCTCGCTGAAAAAATTGAAAAATCAGCTGCGATTACTTGACATTCCGCCGAATCTCTCGTAATATAAGAAGTAGTATGGAATTCATGACGCTGTATGCTGAGCGTTCTGCGAACAAGTTTCAATGGGGCTTCATCTGCCCGTTTTTATAAGAAGACCTTGTAAATCTCAAAAAGCCGCACCAAAGACCTGCAGACCGGGCAACTGGCCGATCTGCCTGTATTTTGTTGTCTCTTTTCCGTTGAAAACTGCATCATAGAACCCTGTTCCCGCGCTTTTGCACTGCAGCGTCTCCAGAATTTAGTTGAATTTGAATTTTGACTGTAAGGAGAGTGAACACGATGACCCCGATCACTTTGATCGTGGCGTTGATCGTAGCTGCCGTTGGCATCGGCGCGGGTTATTTTATTGGTTACAACAACCGTAAAAAGACCGCCGAGGCTCAGATCGGCAGTGCCGAAGCCGAGGCGACCCGCCTCGTGAACGAAGCGATCAAGACCGCGGACCAAAAACGCAAGGAAGCCGTTCTGGAAGCAAAGGACGAGGCTTTCCGCCTGAAAGCGGAGGTTGACGCCCAGAAAGCGGAGGCCGACAAGGAGATCAAGCAGCGTCGCGCTGAGATCACCCGTCAGGAGAACCGCATCGACCAGAAAGAGACCGCCCTCGACCGGAAGACCGAAGCCTTGGAGCGGAAAGAAGAAGAGCTGAAAAAGAAGAACGAAGAGGCCGACGCACATCTGGCCGAGATCGACGCCCTGCGCGCCAAGGAGATGGAGCGTCTGGAGACGCTGGCCGGCCTGAGTCAGGAAGACGCCCGCGAAGTGCTGCTGCACAAGGTGGACGAGGAGCTGACCCACGAGAAGGCCGTCCGCGTGGCTGCCTATGAGACCGACCTGAAGGAGAACTGCGACAACATCGCCCGCAACCTGATCGGTCAGGCCATCAGCCGCTGCGCCGCCGACCACTGCAGCGAAACCACCGTCAGCGTTGTGCCGCTGCCCAGCGACGAGATGAAGGGCCGCATCATCGGCCGTGAAGGACGCAACATCCGCGCCCTCGAGACCGCGACCGGCGTGGATCTCATCATCGACGACACCCCGGAGGCCATCACCCTGTCCTCCTTCGACCAGACCCGCCGCGAGGTCGCCCGGATGACGCTGGAGCGTCTGATCGGCGACGGCCGTATCCATCCGGCCCGCATCGAAGAGACGGTGGAGAAGTGCCGCCACGACCTCGAGCTGCAGATGAAGCGCGAAGGCGAGCACGCTGTGATGGAGCTGGGCATCCACGGCCTGCACCCCGATCTCATCAAGCTGATCGGCCGCCTGAAGTACCGCACCAGCTTCGGCCAGAATGCCCTGACCCACAGCATGGAGGTGGCTTGGCTGGCCGGCCTGCTGGCCGGCGAGATGGGCGTGAACGTCACGCTGGCACGCCGTGCCGGTCTGCTGCATGACATCGGCAAGGCACTGGATCACGAGATCGAGGGCAGCCATGTCCAGATCGGCGTCGATATCTGCCGCAAGTACAAGGAGAACACCCAGATCATCCATGCCATCGAAGCACACCACGGCGATGTGGAGCCCAAGACCCCGCTGGCCTTCATCATTCAGGCCTGCGACGCCATCAGTGCCGCCCGCCCGGGTGCCCGCCGTGAAAACGTTGAGAGCTATGTCAAGCGTCTGGAAAATCTGGAGGAGATCTCTTCCAGCTTCGAGGGCGTCGAGCAGGCGTTTGCTGTGCAGGCTGGCCGCGAAGTGCGCATCATGGTCAAGCCCGACGTCATCAACGACGATCAGGTGATCCTGCTGGCACGCTCCATCGCCAAGAAGATCGAGGACACCCTCGATTATCCCGGCCAGATCAAGGTCAATGTCATCCGCGAGAGCCGTGCCATCGAGTACGCAAAGTAAGATCCGTCCTTCCGAGGCCGCTGTGGAAACCCGCAGCGGCCTCTTTTTTTGTATTTTGTGCTTGACAAGCTGCGGCAAAAAGAGTATACTGCACCTCACAATCCAACAAACATACCATACATATAGGTTTTGTGGAAATCGGAGGAATTGGATCATGTCTGTCTCACTTCTGGATCTGGGGGCCTTGGCCCTGAGCGCAGTGTTCTTTGCGCTGCTGTACTACCTGCACAAGAAAAAGCACGTGGATTTCGGCGTCCGCACCATTTTGGCCGTTGGTCTCGGCCTGATCGTGGGTCTGGCCTTCAAGGGGCATCACACCTATGTTGCGGCGGTCGGCACCATCTACGCCCATGTCGTTTCGGCCGTGGTCGTGCCGCTGCTGATCTTCAGCATCATCTCCAGCATCACCAACCTCGGCAATTCGGTGCGGCTCAAGAACATCGGCCTCAAGACCGTATTCTTCCTCGTGCTGAACACCTTCTTTGCCAGCCTCATCACCCTGATCGCCGGTGTCGTCACCCAGATCGGCCGCGGCGTCCAGTATGAGCTGGCCACCGACTACACCGCCAAGGAAGTTCCCACCTTCGTGGATACGGTGATCGGCCTCTTCCCCAGCAATCTGGCTGCGCAGTGGGTCAATGGCGAGGTGGTCCCCATCGTCGTCTTCTCCATTCTGGTCGCCGTCAGCTACAACAAGCTGGCCGCCAAAAAGCCCGAAGCGGCCGCCCCGTTCAAAGCCTTCATCGACGCCGGAGATCTGGTCATGGGGCGGGTCGTCAGCTATGTCATCTCCTTCACGCCCTATGCCGTTCTGTCTCTGATCGCCCGTGCGGTCAGCCGCTCTTCTCCGGCCGACCTGATCCCGCTGCTGAGCGTTCTGGTTCTGGCTTATGTCCTGTGCGGCATTCAGATCGTTGTGGTCGAGGGTGCGCTCATCCGGCTGGTGGGGCATCTCAGCCCGCTGCGCTTCTTTAAGGGCATCTGGCCTGCCGCCACCGTCGCCTTCACCTCGCAGAGCAGCGTCGGCACCATCCCCGTCACGGTCAGCCAGCTCACCCAGAAACTGGGCGTCAACGAGGACATCGCTTCCTTCGGCGCAAGCCTCGGCGCAAACCTCGGAATGCCGGGATGCGCAGGCGTCTGGCCCACCCTGCTGGCCGTCTTTACCATCCATCTGCTGGGGATCGAGTATACGCCTGTGCAGTACGCCTTCCTCGTCGTGCTGGCGGTCGTCGTTTCCATCGGCACCGTCGGTGTGCCCGGCACAGCCACCATCACGGCCACCGCGCTGTTTGCAGCCGCCGGTCTGCCGGTGGAAGCCATCATCCTGCTTTCGCCCATTTCCAGCATTGCAGATATGGCCCGCACCGCGACCAATGTGGTCGGTGCTGCCGCCGCCACGACCCTTGTTGCCGCGACCGAAGGTCAGCTGAACGAGGCCGCCTACAACGGCAGCGTGCCCGAAACCACCTGATCTGCACGCTTCTGCGCTTCAGACTCCCCTTTTGCGCCCTCTGCACCCGGAAAGTGCAGAGGGCGTTTTTCTTTACAAAACAAAGATCCAGTGCATCGCTGTATTTTCATGGCGTACAAGTCATACTCTTTTTGTCTGCATTGTATTTTCATAGCGTACAGCATCGGGGCAAAACTATACAAAATTCAACGCAGATTTTCGGTAGGATGTTGGTCAAACCACAGAAATCCCCCTAAACCACTCGGATTTTCGGCCAAACCTCTTTCTTTTTCGATTTTCGCGGAGTATAATGCAGCCATCGCACAAGGGTGTGTGAGCTCCGGAGGGGGAGCGAAGTGACCTTGTGCATTTTTCAGAACCGCGTGCTTTATCAAGCTAAAGCGGTGAAGAGAGGGGAAAAGATATTATGAGATTCGATCGTCGTATTTCGCGCCGCAGCTTTCTGGCAGCTGCCGGTGTCACCACTGCTGCTCTGGCACTGTCTGCCTGCGGCGGCTCGTCCAGCACGGCAGCTTCTTCGGGGGCTGCTTCCACCGGCGCAAGCTCCGCAGCAGCTGGCACTGCAGCGGGCGGCACGCTGAACATCATGCTGGAGACCGAAGTACAGTCTCTGGATCCGCAGGTGGCGACCGACGGCACCTCCTTTGAGGTCATCGCCGATTACACCGACGGCCTGATGCAGATGGATGCCGACGGCTCTGCGATCCCGGCCATTGCCGAGACCTACGACATCAGCGAGGACGGCAAGACCTACACCTTCCACCTGCGCGACGCCAAGTGGTCCAACGGCGACGCCGTGACCGCTGCCGACTTCGTGTTCGGCTGGCAGCGTGCCGTCGATCCCGCAACGGCTTCCGAGTATTCGTATATGCTGTCCGACATCGGTCAGGTGGTCAATGCCGCCGAGATCATTGCCGGTGAGAAGCCTGTCACCGATCTGGGCGTCACCGCCGTGGATGACAAGACCCTCGAAGTCCAGCTGAACGTTCCTGTCAGCTACTTCCTGAGCCTGATGTACTTCCCGACCTTCTACCCGGTCAACGAAGCTTTCTACAACACCTGCGCCGATACCTTCGGCACCAGCCCCGCCACGGTGCTGTCCAACGGTGCCTTCGTGCTGACCGACTATCAGCCCGCTGCCACCGCTTTCACGCTGGCAAAGAACCCCGATTATTACGATGCTGACAAGATCGCGCTGGATGGTCTGGCCTATCAGGTCATCAAGGACAGCCAGCAGGCTCTGATGAGCTATCAGACCGGCGCACTGGATATGACCCTGCTGAACGGCGAACAGGTCGATCAGGTCAAGGACGATCCCGAGTTCACCAGCGTGGGTGCCGGTTATCTGTGGTACATCAGCCCCAACATCGACGGCGTGCCCGAGCTGGCCAACGAGAACCTGCGCAAGGCCATCACCTTCGCACTGGATCGTGACGCCATCACCGACGACGTCCTGAAGGATGGCTCTGCCCCCTGCTACACCGCCGTTCCGCCGCAGTTTGCCACCGGTCCCGACGGCAGCGACTTCTCTGCCGACCAGACCAAGTTTGCCGAGTATTGCGCATACGATGCAGACAAGGCCAAGGAGTATTATGAAGCCGCCAAGAGCGAGCTGGGCAAGGATTCCTTCACCTTCGATATGGTCGTGGATGCCGACGACGCACCCCAGAAGGTCGCACAGGTCGTCAAGGAGCAGCTGGAGACCACGCTGGAGGGCTTTACCCTGAACCTGACCGTCGAGCCCAAGAAGCAGCGCGTACAGGATATGCAGGACGGCAACTTTGAGATCGGCCTGACCCGCTGGGGTCCCGACTACGCCGACCCCATGACCTACCTCGGAATGTGGGTCACCGGCAACTCCAACAACTACGGTCTGTGGAGCGACGCCGACTACGACGCCATCATCGACGAATGCACCACCGGCGATCTCTGCACCGATCCCGAAGGCCGCTGGGCTGCCCTGTATGAGGCCGAGCAGATCGTCCTCGAGCAGGCCGTCATCTTCCCGCTGTACGGCCAGTGCAACGCCGAAATGATCTCCAGCAAGGTCACGGGCGTCGAGCATCACCCCTGTGCTCTGAACCGCGTGTACAAGAACACCGTCAAGAGCGAGTAAGCAACAACTGAACAGCTGAACCAAAGGCCGCACAGTGGCCCCTGCAAAAGCCACTGTGCGCCTTTTTGCCATCACAGCTGTCCGCGGCTGGCGCACGATTGGCCGCGAAAACAACCATTCCAAAACCCGGACAAAGGGGGATTACCCGACGTGAAAAAATACACACTCAAGCGCATCCTCACCTCGCTGTTCACCCTGCTGGCCATCCTGCTGGTGTTGTTCATCCTGATGCAGCTGATGCCCGGCTCGCCGTTCAACGACGAGAAGCTGACCGCCGATATGCGTGCCGCGCTGTACGCCAAATACGGCCTCGATCAGCCCATTTACATCCAGTTCTTCCGCTATGTCGGCAATATGCTGCGGGGCGATCTGGGGGTAAGCTACAACATCTCCAAGAATACGCCCATCTCCCAGCTGGTGGCCGCCCGCCTGCCCGTCTCCATCCAGATCGGCGGCATGGCCGTCACGCTGGGCGCGCTGGTGGGTCTGGTGCTGGGCATCATCGCCGCCCTCAAGCGGGATACCATCTTTGATACCATCGCCACCATCATCTCGGTCATCGGCGTGTCGGTGCCATCTTATGTCTTTGCGCTGGCGTTGAGCTACACCTTCGGCTTCAAGCTGCAGTGGTTCCCGATGCTGTTCTCCGCCAAGGACATCTTCGGCTCCAGCGTCCTGCCCAGCGTCTCGCTGTCCATGTTCACCATGGCGTCCATCGCCCGCTTCACCCGCAGTGAAATGATCGAAGTCCTCGACTCCGACTATATGCTGCTGGCCGAGAGCAAGGGCATCTCCGGCCCGGCGTTGATCTTCCGCCACGCGCTGCGCAATGCCCTGATCCCCATCATCACCGTGCTGGCCCCGCTCATCGTCGATCTGATGACCGGCTCGCTGGTGGTCGAAAAGATCTTTGCGATCCCGGGCGTCGGCAGCCTGCTGGTGACGGCCATCCAGTCCAACGACTACAACGTGGTCATCGGACTGAGCTTCATTTACAGTGCCATGTACATTGGCATCATGCTGGTGGTCGATCTGCTGTACGGCATCATCGACCCGAGAATTCGTCTGGCAAAGGGGGATGACTGACCATGGCAGAAAAAGCGATTCGTCTGGGCGGCGAGAGCACTGCCGCCGCCATCACCAAGGCTGTCAACGATGCGTTCCCGGAGCACACCTTTGACGCAGCCGATTTCACCCGCAAGCACAACGACGCCGAGATCGCGGTGGATACCAACTTTGCGGCGCAAAGCTTCTGGAAGGACGCCCGCATCCGCTTCTTCCGCAAAAAGAGTGCCGTGTTGGGGCTTGTCCTGATCGTTGTCATCGTTCTGCTGGCCGTCCTCGGCCCGGGGATGAACAGCTACACCTACTCCGGGCAGGATCTGAGCCAGAAGAATTTCGCGCCCCGCGTGCCCGGCATCGAGCAGTTCGGCATTCTGGACGGCAGCGAGAAGATGAGCACCACCACCGGCTCCAAGATCATCAACAACTACGTCGAGAAAGAAAAGACCGACGTCTACTACTGGTTCGGCAGCGACCTGTATGGCCGCGACATCTGGACCCGCACTTGGGAAGGTGCCCGGGTCTCCCTCATCATCGCCGTGGCCGCCGCCGTCATCGACATGGTGATCGGCATGAGCTACGGCCTGATCTCGGGCTATTTCGGCGGAAAAGTGGATATGCTGATGCAGCGGTTCCTTGAGATCGCCAACGGCATCCCCCGTCTGGTCATCGTGACGCTGCTGCTGTTGGTGCTGCAGCCCGGTATGCTGACCATCATCTTTGCCCTGATGCTCACCGAATGGGTCGGCATGAGCCGCATTGCCCGTGCCGAAATGCTGAAATTGAAGGATCAGGAGTTCGTGCTGGCCTCCCGGACGCTGGGCGCAGGCAGCTTTTTCATCATCTTCAAGGAAGTGCTGCCCAACATCATCGGACCCATCATCACGCAGGTCATGTTCAGCATCCCCACCGCCATCTTCACCGAGGCGTTCCTCTCCTTCGTGGGTCTGGGCATCCCGGTGCCCCAGTGCTCGCTGGGCTCCCTGATCAGCGAGCTATACAACAGCTTTACCACCCATCCGTACCAGATCATCCCGCCCATCGTGGTCATGAGCCTGCTGATGCTCAGCTTCAACCTCGTGGCCGACGGCCTGCGGGAGGCTCTGGACCCCAAGATGAAGAGTATGTAAAAGGAGGCAGCACACCATGCCTGAGAACAACAAAGAACAGGTCCTGTCGGTGCGTGACCTCGACATTACCTTTAAGACCACCGCAGGCCCCGTCCACGCCATCCGCGGCGTGAACATCGACCTGTACAAAGGCGAGACGGTGGCTCTGGTGGGCGAGTCCGGTTCGGGCAAGTCGGTCACCATGAAAGCCGCCATGGGCATTCTGGCACAGAACGCCGTCGTCAACAGCGGTTCCATCCAGTTCAGCTACCATCACGCCGACGGCAGCCCCGAGACCGTGGATCTGCTGCAGAAAGACAAGAAGTGGATCCGCCGCCACATCAACGGCAAGCGGATCGCCATGGTCTTTCAGGATCCCATGACCAGCCTCGACCCCACCATGCAGATCGGCAAGCAGATCATGGAGGGAATGCTCTGGCACTTCAAGATGCCGAAGGCTGAAGCCTACAAGAAGGCTGTGGAGCTGCTGGAAGAGGTCGGCATCACCGACGCAGAAAAGCGGATGAAGAGCTACCCGCACCAGCTCTCCGGCGGAATGCGGCAGCGCGTGGTCATCGCCATTGCGCTGGCCTGCGACCCCGACCTGCTGATCTGCGACGAGCCCACCACCGCGCTGGACGTGACCATTCAGGCCAAGATCCTCGAGCTGATCCGCTCCATCCAGAAGGATCGCGGCATCTCGGTCATCTACATCACCCACGATCTGGGCGTGGTGGCCAAGGTCGCCGATTATGTGGACGTCATGTACGCCGGCAAGATCGTCGAGACGGGCACCATCGACGAGATCTTCTACGACCCGCGCCACCCCTACACATGGGGTCTGCTGTCGGCCATGCCCGATCTGGACACCGCCGACGACCGCCTGTACACCATCCCCGGCTCGCCGCCCAACCTGCTGCATGAGAAGCCGGGCGACGCCTTTGCGCCCCGCAACCATTTTGCCCTCAAGATCGACGACGAGGTGGAGCCGCCCATGTTCAAGATCAGCGACACCCACTATGCAGCCACTTGGCTGCTGGATCCCCGTGCGCCCAGGGTCGAGATGCCGCCGGAGCTGCAGCAGCGGATCGCCCGGATGAAGGCCGAAGCAAAAAAGATCGAGGAGGCGGAGTAAATGGCAGCACAATCGGCTACCCCTCTGCTGAAAGTCGAGGGTTTGAAACAGTATTTCCGCGTCAACAAGAATTTCACGGTCAAAGCCGTGGACGACGTGAGTTTTGAGATCTATCCCGGCGAGACCTATGGTCTGGTGGGTGAGTCCGGCTCGGGCAAATCCACCATCGGCCGGAGCATCATCCGGCTGTACGACCCCACCGCCGGCAAGATCACGTTCGACGGGCAGGACATCAGCGGCCGGCTGACCCACGCCCAGAACGCCACCCTGCGCACCCAGATGCAGATGATCTTTCAGGATCCCATGGCATCCCTGAACCCCCGCAAAAAGGTGGAGGACATCATCGGCGAGGGTCTGGACATCCACCATATGTACAAGACGCAGGACGAACGCCGCGAGAAGGTGGAGCGCATCCTCGCCAAGGTCGGCCTTGCGCCCGAACACGCCGAGCGGTATCCCCACCAGTTCTCCGGCGGTCAGCGGCAGCGCGTGGGCATCGCCCGCGCCCTCATCATGAACCCCAAGCTCATCATTGCCGATGAGTGCATCTCGGCTCTGGATGTGTCCATTCAGGCGCAGGTGGTCAACCTGATGAAGGACATCCAGCAGGAGACGGGCACCGCCTATCTCTTCATTGCCCACGACCTGTCCATGGTCAAATACATCTCCGACCGCATCGGCGTGCTCCATCTGGGTCACCTGCTGGAGACCGGCACCACCGAGGAGATCTTCGCCAACCCCATCCACCCCTACACCCGGAGCCTGCTGTCGGCCATTCCCCTGCCGAACCCCGTGGTCGAAAAACGCCGGGTCGCCGAGACCTACGATTATGCCACCTCCGGCATCGACTACAGCAAGGGCACCAGCCACCACGTCAGCGGCAGCCACTACGTCAAGTGTACCGATGCAGAATTTGCCCAGTGGTGCAAGTAAGTTTTTCCGTACAGCAAAAAATCCCTGCACGAATGTGCAGGGATTTTTTTACTGCGCTGATTTGGGGATACCGTGTGCGGCGGCTTCAGTGTGCCGGACGGAAGTCCTCCGGGCAGACCGCGCCGCCCTGTGCGAGAAGCTGTTTCAGCACCTGCATCACGCCCTGTTCCCAGTGGGGCGGCGCGAGGAAGGGGACCCGCTGGCGGAGCGGCAGGCTGCCGTTTTCCACCAGAAAGCCATAGCGTGCCGTCTCCAGCATCTCGGCGTCGTTGTAGGTATCGCCAAACGCCATCATGCTGCTGGCCGGGATGTCCAGCTTCTGCCCCAGCGCGGCCAAGGCCGCGCCTTTGTGGACGCCGGGATTCATGATGTCCACCCAGTTTTTCCCCGCGACGGCCACCGAGAATTCCGCACCGCAGGCCGGGCCGTAAAGGGCGTCGAACGCCTCCTGTGCGTTGCCCCGGGGCAGATAGATCGTGAACTTGTCCGCCGGGGCGGTCACCGCCGTCAGGTCGTCCACATAGTCCACCCGGGTATAGAACTGCTTCATCACGGCGTCGTACTGCTGGTACTGCCGCTCCACATAGGCCGTTTCCAGCCCGCAGAGCACCGCCACATCCCCGGCCTGCCGGGTCTTGCGCGCCAGTGTACGCCAGCCCTCCGGCGGCATCTCTGAGGTGAACAGGGTCTCGCCGTTCCAGCGGACGGCTCCGCCGTTGTCGCCGATGAGGATCATCTCCCGGCGCAGAGCCGGAAACATTTCTTCCAAGGTATAGAGGGGTCGGCCGCTGGCGGCCGCGAAGTGAATGTCCAGCGCGGCCAGAGCCTTGACCGTCGGCACAAAGTCCGGCGGGAGCTGGCTGTGCGCGTCCAGCAGCGTCGCGTCCAGATCCGACGCGATCAGGCGAATGCGATCCATTGGGGGGTCTCCTTTATCCCATGTAGCTGATGTTCACGTCCAGCTGGCCGCTGTACCCGCTGATCCGGGCCGAGCAGCTGCCCTGCCACAGATTGCAGGCAATGGGGCTGGATGCGACGTTGTAGTGGGCGTTCCAGATGCTGTACCCGGTCAGCTGGCTCAGGTCGAGCCGCTTGCGGAACCACTGGGTGGAAGCATACACGCCCGGCTGATAGCCCAGAGCCTTGACTTCCTCGCAGAAGGCAATGGCGCACTTGGTGCGGTCGGCCTGACCCAGACCATCGGCACGTCCGCCGCCGTTGGAGGCACCGGAGGCCTCGCTGTCAAAGTAGATGGGGTAATCGAGGCCGCGGCCGTTCAGGACATACCAGCAGCCCTGCGCCTCTTCCCGGGCTTCGTTCTCATTGACGGCCTGACTGAAGAAGTAGACGCCCACCTTCAGACCCGCGTTCCGGGCGTTGGTAAAATGCTGCTCAAACAGGGGATCCTGCACCAGCGTGCCGCTGCCATAGCCGCGGTACCCGATGCGGATGATGACAAAATTCACGCCTGCCTGCTTGACCTGCTGCCAGTCGATCTTCGACTGATATTTGGACACATCAATGCCGAAGTTGGCCGCCGTCTGCACACCGTTGGCGTCGAAATAATAGAGCTTGTTGTCGATGGCACGGATGCCGGTGACCGGCTTGTTGGTGCCCTGATCGTAATAATAGGTCTTGCCGCCCACGGTGCGCCAGCCGGAATAGACCGGCTCCGCGGGCTTAGAGGGAGCCGCAGGCTTGTCCTCCTCATCCTTGATGCCGAAGAACCACTTCCAGAGCCACTTGAAGAAGCCGTTCTCGCTGTCAAGGCAGGTGGTCTCCAGTTCGGCTTCGTCCAGCGTTCCGGCGTCCAGTGCGGCGCGGATCTCTTCCGGGGTCAGCAGGATGGTGCCGTCCTCGGTTGTGATCTGCGCCTCGGCCAGTTCGTCCTCGATGGAGTTGGCACCGGCCGTGGGCTGCGCGGGTTCTGTTTCTGCTCCCGCCGCACTCTCCGCGGCTTCGGTTTCGGCGGGGGCGGCTTCCGGCTCTGCGGCCGGTTCCACGCTTTCGGCTGCCGGTTCTGCGGCAGGCTCCGTTCCGGCGTTGTCGCTCTCGGCCGGGGTCTCCTCCGGCGCACGCAGCGGATCCTCCGCGGCCAGAGCCTCCGTCTCCTGCTGGAACTTCGGGAACGCATTCTCCTGCTCGATCTCCGCCGTGCTGCCCCCCATGGGATCCGCCGGGGTCTCCGGCTGTGCCGGTGCTTCTGCCGCCGGTTCCGACGCGGCCGGGGTGCTCTCCGCCGGAGCCGTCGGAGCTGCAGCGGGTTCCGCTGCGGTCGTTTCCGCCGGTTTCACCGTCTCGGGCGGGGCGGGCTCTGCCTCCGGCTGCGCCTGTGAGGAAGCTTCCGGCTCTGCCTTGGGCGTTTCAGACGGGGCTGCGTTGGTGCTGTGGCGGTGCGGTGCATTCCGATCCGTGGACTCCTGCTCCCACCGCAGGGTGGTCGGCTCCACGGTAAGACCCGTGGGCTGCGTCAGCAGCAGAGCCGTGGTGCCTGCGCCGCCGACGGCCACCGCCAGTGCCATGACCATTGCGGCCACCGCCTGCCCTGCGCTGCGGCGCAGACCCTTCCCTTTCTGTTTTACTGTGGTTTTATCGTTCATGCCGTTCCTTCTGCCTCCGCTTGATCGGGCAATTTCCCGGTTTTTTTACACTTTATAGCAGCTTGCGTTTTGAATGCACAAGCAACATCCGCAAACTGCATATCGCAAATATGCCGTTTCGATCGGCACTCTTTTTGAAAATTGCGATAAAGACGCGATTGACGCTATTTTCACTCCTTCAGTATACACCCAACCCCCGGTCTGCGTCAATCGGCTTTGGCCGCAGGCGGCAGGCCGGGCGCAGATTTCACAACTCGAGCCGGTGCCCGAGTCCACAGGAGCGTTCGGCTCCGGAATGTATACGTTTTTCTGCCTCAAAAAATTGCATCCAGCGCACGAAATCTGTCATTTTCGGTCAAATTTTCATTTTTCTCTTGCTGTCTTGACAGGTGTATGGTATCATGATGGTCATGCAATTCCGTTGCAGTCCGTTTCAAACCTTCCCGAACCTTCCGGAACCTATAAGACAGAAAGGCAGAGTACTTATGTCAAATGTAAAAGATTTCTTAAAACGCAAGGATATCGTCATCACCCCGCAGCGGTATCTCATCGAAGCCCTCGGTGCCATGGCACAGGGTCTGTTCGCCAGCCTGCTGATCGGCACCATCATCAAGACGCTGGGGCAGCAGACCGGGCTGGATGTGCTGGTGGATCTTGGAGGCTATGCAACGGCCATGAGCGGTCCGGCCATGGCCGTTGCCATCGGCTGGGCTCTCCACTGTCCGCCGCTGGTGCTGTTCAGTCTGGTCACGGTCGGCTATTCGTCCAACGCGCTGGGCGGAGCTGGCGGCCCGCTGGCGGTGCTGATCATCGCCATTGTCGCGGCTGAGCTGGGCAAGGCCGTGAGCAAAGAGACTAAGGTAGACATCCTTGTGACCCCGCTGGTCACCATCTTTGCGGGCGTCGGTCTCTCCATGCTGATCGCGGCTCCCATTGGTGCTGCCGCCAGTCAGGTGGGCACCCTCATCATGTGGGCCACCGAGCAGGCTCCCTTCGTCATGGGGATCCTCGTCTCGGTCATCGTGGGCGTCGCCCTGACCCTGCCGATCTCGTCCGCCGCCATCTGTGCCGCGCTGGGTCTGACGGGTCTGGCCGGAGGTGCGGCCGTGGCCGGCTGCTGCGCCCAGATGGTGGGCTTTGCCTTTATGAGCTACAAGGAAAACGGCGTCGGCGGTCTGGTCAGTCAGGGTCTCGGCACCAGTATGCTCCAGATGGGCAACATCGTCAAAAATCCCCGCATCTGGATCGCCCCCACGCTGGCCAGTGCCATCACCGGCCCGCTGGCCACCTGCCTGTTTCATTTTGAGATGAACGGCGCAGCCGTTTCGTCCGGTATGGGCACCTGCGGTCTGGTGGGGCAGATTGGCGTGTACACCGGCTGGGTCAACGATGTCGCCTCGGGCGTCAAAGCTGCCATCACCCCGATGGACTGGCTGGGCATGGTGCTGATCTGCTTCGTCCTGCCCGCCGTCCTCAGCGTTCTCTTCTGCACGATCGAGCGCAAACTGGGCTGGATCAAAGAGGGCGACCTGAAGCTGGATTGATTCCCTGTTCCTTGCTCTCACTTCGAGAGAGCGGACGCGCATGCGCCTGAGAGGGGATCTTACATTTTTTTGCCGTCGAGCACGGCTTCCTGCAGCGCATCCCCCGCATAGGTCAGTTTGAGGGAGAAGAAGGGCCGCTCTTCGTCGAGAAGCTTCAAGAAGATCTTGTCACCCTCCCAGATGGGCAGGCCGTTCACCTGCTCCTTCGGCACCCACTCCAAAACGCCTTCGCTGCAGGCATCGCCCTCGATCATCGTGCCTGTCCACGCCGTCGCGGTAAACAGATGCATATACTCGGTCAGGTCGTCCAGAATAAAGGTCACAATGCCCCGGTAGCGGTACTGGGTCAGGGTCACCCCTGTCTCCTCCCGGACTTCGCGGAGCACGCAGTCCTCCGGGCTTTCAAACCGCTCAAACTTCCCGCCCACACCGATCCACTTGTCCTGATTGAGATCGTGTGCTTTCTTGATCCGGTGCAGCATCAGGTAGGCACCGTCTTTTTCCAGATAGCACAGGCTGGTGTTCCGCATCGGCACATTCGTATTGGATCCCATTTGTTTTTCTCCGTATTTCATCGAATATACAAGGCGTTCCGCAGGGTCTCCTGCGGAACGCCTTTGTTGTTGCACGGGATTGCAGCGCAGCGGCCTCATGCCTTGCGGCTGGCGCGGCCCTTACCGGCGTTGTTCAGCTTGCGGACCAGATCGTTCTGGTGCTTGCGCTGGGAGGGCGTCGGCTCAGCCTCCCGCTTTTCCTCCCCGCGTGCCGCCGTCTGCTTTGCACTGGCGTCCACCCGAACCAGATTCCATTCCTGATTGCCGCCGGCGACGTAGTTCCAGATCTGCGCCTGTGCGCCGTTGGAGGTATTCATCCCCACGAGGTCGATGTACTTGTCGGCCAGCACATTCCGGATGCGGGTGCGCCCGCTGCGGGTCGGCTCCAACGCCCAGCACTGGCTCAGGCCGCTGGTGCGTCCCCACTGGTGGAGCCATGTGCCCTCCATCACGCCGCCGAGGGCGAGGTCGATCATCTTGCCGGTAAACCGGTTCTGGATCCGCCAGCGTCCGTCACCCGCGTCCACAAACTTCCACTGCTGCCACGGATGCCCCGCATAATCCCACAGGCGGATCGCAGCACCGTTCTCGGTGTTGAAGTTCTTGACCTCCAGCACCTTCCCATTGGGAGCTTTGATGAGGTAAAATTCGTCTTCGAGGATTAAAACCTGCGCTGTTTTCGCCATAGCTGCGATCTCCTTTCCGAATTGGTAACTCTATTATAGCGTATTTTGAAAGCGGCAACAAGAATAGTTTTCCATAATCTTTTCCAGTTTTCTTGTGCAGTTTGTTCGTCTCACGTTCTACTGCCCGGATCCGCCCTTCTGCGCGGGGAGTCCCCGGCCGAAAAAAGGCGTTTTTCCCAGTTTAAAAAGCAAGAACTTTTGCCCCATTTTCTTTAAAAGCATAACCCGCAGCCCCCACCCGGAACAGGCCGTTTCGGGCGGGGGGATCCGCGCTCTGCCGCCGTGCCGAACGCGCTGTTTTTGCTTTGGGAACACTTTGTCTTTTTACGACCCATTTTTGGCCAAATTGTGAACATTCTGTGCGCAGCAGGCGGTCAGAGCATCATTGCTTTACCTTGATAAAGTAAAGCAGTTTCTGACGCTTTACTTTTGTGAATTTACCATTCTTCAGAGAACGCTTTCGTTTGTTTCACGTTTTTTGGTATTGACTTTATCCAGAGGATGCGGTATAGTATGGTTGCAGGGAGCGGCAAGCTCCCCCGAAAACATCGAATTTCAGGTTCCGGTCTGCCGGGCCTGCGAGGAAACTATAGGAGGTTTGATTATGTACTATTACATTCTGGGTTGTGGCATCGCTTGCGTGGTCCTGTTCGGCATCAGCAGCATGGAATCTGTATGTGTCAAGCCGGCCGAGATTCTGGCAAAGGTCGTTCTGTGGCCTGTTGCCCTGATGGAAGCAGTTGTTCGCTACAGCTCCACTCATCACAACTTCAAGGCTGCGCTGTAAGCACACACGCTTCGTGATCTGAAACGACAACGAGGCCGCGGCACTCACCGAAACGAGTGCCGCGGCCTTTTTGTTTTGCACTCCGGGCGGGATTATGATATGATAGGAACAAGATCCCCCCAAAAGCCGCTCAAACCATCTCTGAATCAAAGACAGGAGCACTATGAAACCCGATTACAAACTGGTCGCAAAGGCCAAATACATCCACATGACCGCCGACCTCGCCAGCGAGCTCTGGCACGAGGTCTACAAACGCTGTTACCCGGCCAAGCAGCTCGACACGCTGGTGGACACCCTGCAGAGTGCGGACGCCATCGAAGAGGACATCGACAACGATGTGAATTACTTCCTCGTCTTCCTCGGCGACAAGCTCATCGGCTACTTTGCATGGAAGATGGAGAACACCGCCCTCCACCTGATCCATCTCTACCTCAAGCCCGAATACCGGGGCAAGGCACTGGGGCGGGATATCGTGGCCACCTGCGAGCGTCTGGCGCGGGGCGAAGGCCGCGGCCGCGTGTACTGCGAGGTCCACAACAAGGCACTGCCGGTGATGCAGTTCTTCAAAGCGCGCGGCTACCGCCCCCTCCGCCCCGGCGAAACCATCGTGGCCGGCATGGAGCTGCCGCAGACCGTTCTCGAGCGGATGCTGTAAAATTCCCCATTGCATTTTGCCCGCGAATGTACTACACTAAAGTAGTGTATTGAAGTGCCCGCTGCGGGCCGCACCTACGCCAAAAACGGGGAGGAAAAGCTATATGGCAAAAGACCACCCGACCGGAGAATCCGGTCTGTATGCCGCGCTTCTGGAGCTGAAAACGCCGGAGGAGTGCTACCGCTTCCTGCAGGACGTTTGCAGTTATGCCGAGCTGAGCGCAATGGAGCAGCGTTACAACATCGCCGAAAAGCTGATGAACAAGCAGAGTTACACCAGCATCATGGGCAACATCGGCGCGTCCAGTGCCATCATCAGCCGGGTCAGCCGGGTGATCGGCCGGGAGGACAGCGTCCTCCGCCGGATCCTCGAAGAAAAAGAAGGAGGCTCTTCCAATGAGTAAGGCAGTTGTATTTTTCGCTGACGGCACCGAGGAGTGCGAGGCTCTGCTGGTGGTCGATCTGCTCCGCCGCGCCAAGGTCGAGGTGCTCGTTGCCTCTGCCATGGGGCGCAAAGAGGTCGTCAGCAGCCATAAGATCCATCTGACCACCGACGCCGTGGCCGAGGAGGTCGATTACTCCGACGTAGACATGGTCGTTCTGCCGGGCGGCATCCCGGGCACACCCAACCTCGCGGCCAACAAAACGGTCACCGATACCTGCGTGTCCTTTGCGAAAGCTGGCAAAAAGGTGGCCGCCATCTGCGCCGCCCCCAGCATCCTCGCCAGCCTTGGCCTGCTGGAGGGCAGGCACGCCACCGCCCATGCCGGTTTTCAGGATCAGCTGGCCGGTGCCATCGTCCACGATCAGGAAGTGGTCGTCGATGGCAGCATCACCACCAGCTATGGCCTCGGCGGTGCCATCCCCTTCGGCCTCGAGCTGGTGCGCCAGCTCGTCAGCCCCGAAGAGGCCGACCGCATCCGGAACGCCATCGCCTATCGGCATTGAGAAACGATTGTCTCTTGACAAAAACAGCGTTTCCGCATAAAATAATAGTAGAAACAAACAACTTGAGTGTTTGTCTGAGGCGATGAAGTGCTGTACCGGTCAAGCGGTGACCGCATGGAGCTTCTCTCAGGGGGTTGCACAGATTCCACAACTTGACTGAGATGGCGTTTGCCGTTGAAAGAAAATGTGCTGCGGGGGTTCGTTTGAGCTCCCGCATTTTTATTTGTTACTCTGGAAACGCTCCGCAGCTCGGCAAACCGGGCGGAGGAGGGCGAGAAGATCCTGCTCCGGCTGGACGCCCTTTCCCAACTGGATTGGCTGATGGACGAGTTTTTGCTGATCTTCGGGTTTTCCGGCGAAAAGCTGGCCGCCGTCAAACCGCCCATCCATACCCGGATCGACGCAGATTATCTCATCAAGTTTCACCTGAAGAGCGGCATCACTTTTTTCTTTTCGGTTCGACAGAGAGAGACCTACTGCGGGCGTTCGATCTTCGTAAACAATGTTCAAGATTACAGTGCCGGACAGACCAAATTCACCTTGCTGGAAAAGTCAAAACACATCTTCCCACCGGAGAAACGACCCTGCTCTACCGGCGGGAGTTTTATCAGAAATAACAAGGAGGTTTTTTCTATGCGCTTTATCACCTGCCGTTTGCCGGACGGGATCGAAGATCCGGCCATTTTGTCGCCGGACGGCACACAGGTCTGGCCGCTGAGCTGGCTGGGCTTATCCTACGAGACACTGAGCGATGCGATCCCCTTTCTGACCCCGCAGGTGCGGGCCGGATTGTCGCTGGCCATCGCAGGCATCCCTGCCCTGCCGATCGACGCGGTGACCCTCGAAAGCCCCATCCCTGCACCGGCGCAGGATGTCATCTGCCTCGGCATCAACTATATGGCGCACTCGGATGAGGCCGAGAAGTATTCCGCCTCTGCCTTCGCGACCGAGCATCAGGATGCGATCTACTTTTCCAAGCGGGTCACCCGGGCTGTGCCGGACGGCGGCTGCATCGAGGCGCACACCGACCTTGTCAAAAAGCTCGACTACGAATGTGAGCTGGCCGTGGTTCTGGGCAGGGATGCAAAGGATGTTCCTGCCGGGCAGACGAAGGAGTTCGTCTTTGGCTACACCATCCTCAACGACGTCTCGGCGCGGGATGTCCAGACCGCCCACAAGCAGTGGTATTTCGGCAAGAGTCTCGATGGCTTTACCCCCATCGGCCCCTGCATCGTCACGGCAGACGAATTTGCCGATTACCCGCCCAGACTCGGCATCCGCAGCTTTGTCAACGGCGAAAAGCGGCAGGACTCCAACACGGGCCTGCAGATCTTTGACATCGACCATGTGATCGCCGAGCTGTCGCAGGGCATGACCCTGAAAGCGGGCACCCTCATCGCCACCGGCACCCCGGCCGGCGTCGGGATGGGGATGGATCCGCCGCAGTTCCTTGTGCCGGGCGACGAAGTCCGGTGCGAGATCGACGGCATCGGGTCGCTGACAAACAAAGTGAAGTAAAAAATGGAGGGCATCCGGCGTGGATGCCCTCCATTTTTTATAAAATCAGATCTTCTTGACCGTCAGTTCATGGGGATAGTGGTTCAGCACCTCGCAGCCATCCTCGGTGACCCGCACCAGATCCTCGATCCGGACGCCGAACTTGCCCGGCAGGTAGATGCCCGGCTCGATGGAGAAGCACATTCCCGGTACGACCACATTCTCGTTGACCGCCGACACATCGCCCGCCTCGTGATCCTCCAAGCCGATGAAGTGGCCGAGGCGGTGGTTGAAGTAGGGGCCATAGCCTGCCGCAGTGATGATATCCCGCGCCGCGGCGTCGATGTCACAGAGCCGGACGCCCGGCTTGACCAGAGCTTCGGCCGCAGCCTGCGCCTGCCGCACCAGCTCGTAGACCTTCCGCTCCTCCTCGGTGGGTTCGGCCGTGAAGAAGGTGCGGGTCATATCCGAGCAGTAATCCCGGTACACCCCGCCCACGTCGATCAGCACGCACTGGCCTGCGGTCAGCGGGGTATCGTCGTTGCCGTGGTGCGGGTCGGCAGCATGGGCACCGAAGCCGCAGATCGGCTCAAAGCTGACCCCGGAGCAGCCGTGGGCGGCATAGATGGCCTTGATCTCCTCGGCCATCTGCTTTTCGGTGACGCCCGGGCGGATGAGGGCGGCAAACTCGGCCATGCAGTCGTCGTTCACCTTGGAGGACGCGCGCATGGCCGCCTGTTCTGCTTCATCCTTGATCGCGCGGGCGTCATCGCAGGCAGCGGATGCGTTCCGGTAGGCGGGCGCAGCATTCAGCTCCATCAAACGGAGCAGGAACCGGGCCGGCCAGTTTTTGTCGATGCCCAGCGGCTTGTCCTTGTCCAGCCAGGGCAGCAGTTTCGCCGGTGCATCCTCGCCGTCCAGATAATTCTCGACCGGGATGTCGGTATCCGGGGTGCCGAACAGCGCGTTGACGAACATCCGGTGTCCGCCGTCGGCTTTCAGCAGCAGGGCCAGCATCCGCTCGCCCGGGTGGAAGATCCGCACGCCGGTCAGGTAAAAAATGGTGGGCGGGTCGCTGACCACCATCTGGGTCAGCCCCATTGCCGCCAGATTTTGGGTGACACGCTCGAACCGCTCTGCATGGATTTCGTTCATAATGATCTCCCTCTCTGTAAATTATTGAAGCAAATTTGCGCTCCGTATAGAAATCAGCCTCATTCACCCACTCGTTCACAAACAATTCATAATAAATTCATATACCATCTATTTTATTCCGGTATATGTATGGCATCACAAGTGCAGCGGACGCTGTTTTCGCGTCCAGTATAGCACGACTGCCGCAAAAAATGAATCTCAGATTCTCCTGTCTGGAAATACGGCGCGGAATCTGCTATACTGGGCACAACGGATCTGCATGGTCAACGCTGTGCAGCCATTGCACAGCTGAGGAAAGGAATTGAATCGTTATGAAAATTGGTTTTTGGGAACTCGTGGTGATCGTCATCGTGGCGTTCGTCTTCATCGGCCCCGACCAGCTGCCCGTCTACGCCAAGAAACTGGGCAAGATGCTCCGTGAGCTGAAGAAGTACACCGGTGCTGCTTCCGAAGAGATCCAGAAAAACGTGGTCGAACCGCTGAACGAGATCCAAGCCCCCCTCAAGGAGGCCGTCGCGCCCCTGACGGACATCAAAAAGGACATCGACAACAGCGTGAAGGACGTGACCAAGAGCTTCACCGGCATCGGAAAGACCAGCAAGGAAGAGGCTGCCAAGGCGGAGGAAGCCGAGGAAGTGACCGAGCTGACGGAGGAGTCCGTCGAGGAGCTGCCCGAGCAGGATGCCCCTGCTGCGGAAACTGCAGCCCCGGCTGAGACCACCGAGACCGCCGCCCCCGCCGCGGAAAAAGCGGCCGAGCCGGTGGAAGAGCTGCCCGAAGCAGCCCCCGCGGAGGCCGCCGCCGAAGAGCCTGCCGAAGCCGCTCCTGCCGAGGAAGCCAAGGTCTGATCTTCCCTTATGAATGCACCCGCGCCCGCGGTTGTAGGATACATTTCTGGTAAATACGCCCGCCTTGCGGCGCGGCAAATGTAAAAAAGGAGATTTTTATTATGCGTATTGGTACAAACGAGCTGCTTATCATTCTGGTCGTTGCTCTGCTGATCTTTGGACCCAAGAACCTGCCGAAGCTGGGCAAGATGTTCGGCAAGACCATGAGCAACTTCAAGAAGGGCATGGACGAGTCCGACGAGGACGAGTCTGCTGACAAGAAGGAAGAGCCGAAGAGCGAGAAGAAGGACGACGAGGAGTAATTGTGGCTACAAACGTAAAGCGCAAAAAGAAAGCCGAAGTCATGTCCGATGACAGCAGCATGACGCTGACCGGCCATCTGAAGGAGCTGCGGAACAGGCTGATCATCTGCGCGGCGGTGTTTGTGGTCGCGGTCGTCATCACCCTGATGTATGCCGACCGCCTCATCGACCTGCTGACGGCAATGGGGCAGGGGTACTACACCTTCGTTTCCATCGCCCCGCAGGAAAAGCTGATGCAGTATTTCCGGGTCTCCCTGCTGGCAGCCTTTGTCATCACGATCCCGGTCGCCCTGTATCAGATCTACGCCTTCGCAAAGCCCGGCCTGAAAAAGAGCGAGACCTTTTTCCTGAAACTGGTCATCCTGTTGGGTCTGCTCCTGTTCTGCGTCGGCGTGCTCTTCGCCTACAAGCTGATGATGCCCTTCATGCTCCGCTTTTTGAGCACCGGCATTGAGGGTGCGGATTACATCCAGACCACCACCAGCATCGAGAGCTATGTCAACCTCTGCCTGACCATGTTCATGATCTTTGGCTGCGTGTTCGAGATGCCTCTGGTCACCATCATCCTGTCCAAGATGGGCATCATCTACCCGGAGCTGCTCAAGAAAGTGCGCGGCGTCGCCATCGTCTGCATTTTCTTTGTTGCAGCCGTGGTCACCCCGCCGGACATCGTGTCGCAGTGCATGGTGGCTGGCCCCATGGTGCTGCTGTACTTCGTCAGCATCTTCCTCAGCGGCATTTTCTACAAGCCGAAGTCGGATGACGACGACGAGGAAGAAGAAGAGGACGAAGACGACGAGGCATAAGCGTTGCTTTCGGCATTTTCGATTTTCGCTCCCCTGCAGGTGCAGGGGAGTTTTTTGTTGCCCAAATTTGGAGGCTGTTTTTCGGCCTTTTGCATAAAATGTGCCCTTCCCCCTGCTCTTTTGGCGCGGAGTATGTTATACTGTTGTCAAATGAAAACCGGCGGATCTCCGCCGCGAAGAAGGGGTAAATGAACCATGAAAGAATACGCATTCGGCATTGATCTGGGCGGCACCACCGCCAAAGTCGGCCTGTTCACCACCGCCGGCGACCTGCTGGAAAAATGGGAAGTCGCCACCGACACCTCCAACGCCGGGGAGCACATCCTCGAAAACCTCGCTTCTGCCATCCGCGGCAAGATGGACGAAAAACACCTGACCGCTGAGCAGGTCGAGGGCGTGGGCATCGGTGTGCCCGGCCCGATCCTCGACTCCCGCATCGTGCCCATCGTCTGCGCCAACCTCGGCGGCTGGGGCAAGCGGAACGTCTCCGAAGAGCTGGGCGGTCTGCTGGGCGGCATGAAGGTGCTGGTCGGCAACGATGCAAACGTGGCCGCGCTGGGCGAGATCTGGATGGGTGCCGCCAAGGGCTGCCGCAGTGCGGTCATGGTCACCCTCGGCACCGGCGTCGGCGGCGGCGTCATCGTCAACGGCAAGGTCATCGACGGCACCCACGGAGCCGGCGGCGAGATCGGCCACATCACGGTCAACCGCCATGAGACCGCCGCCTGCGGCTGCGGCAAGCACGGCTGCCTCGAGCAGTATTCCAGTGCCACCGGCGTCGTCCGCTGCATGAAGAAGCTGCTGGACGAGAACCCCGACACCCCCTGCACCCTGCGCGGCACCGACTTTGCCGCCAAGGATGTCTTTGACGCTGCCCGCAGCGGCGACGCCCTCGCTGCCCGCGAGGTAGACGAGATGACCGATACCCTCGGCATGGCACTGGCTACCATCGCCGCCACCACCGACCCCGAGATGTTCATGGTCGGCGGCGGCGTTGCCCGCGCTGGCGACGTGCTGTTTGATCCCCTCCGCAAGCACTACCAGCAGTACGCTTTCCGCTCCTGCCGCGAGACCCCCATCCAGCAGGCCACCCTCGGCAATGACGCCGGCATCTATGGTGCCGTGCGGCTGATCGTGGGAGAGTAACGGAGGAGTAACCCATGACTTTATACGAATGGACGAATACAGGAAGCAATGACTTTTATACTCGAAAGCTGCGCGTTTTAGCCACAAATGACCTTCCTGCTGAAAAGTGGAGCTCAACTGGTCGTGAAGACTATAACATATTGAAAAACTATATGCGCTTTACTTTCGAGAAGCTCTTTGATGAAAAAGCCGACGCTCCTGAGGCCGAAAAAAACTTTTACATCTATGAGGATGAAAATCAGGCCTGTTTCGATACCGGATTGTTTGACAAAAATTGGCAGCACATTTATTTCTATTGTAAACGCAATCGCAACCCTGATCGTCAGAAGTATGAGTTCAACGGTTTTTACAACGAATATACGGTAAAATTCCTCTCCATTGATGCAACTGCTGTATCGAGTCTTCGTCGACCCAATTATTTTGGAAATCCTTCTGCATTGATCTATGATGTTAACCTTAGCATCATTCCTCAGTGGCAACATATAATATACACCGAGGAAAATTTCAATCGAATTCCTGAACCCATCCGAATCATGGGGCCGGATATGTGCCGGAACGTCATCGCCGGAAGTATTGAAACCGTCCAAAAAAGAATTCAAGCAAATTATAAAACCATCGTTCCTCAGTGGTTTAACAAGAAAATTCAATTGCTTGCTCCGCTTTATCTTACAAATCCAAATAAGCCTGATTTAGCCCTTGTTCTATCCCTCAGTGATGACAAAACGCAATACTTTGGACATACTTGCCTAACTACTGAAATGGCTTATAACAATGCCCGCTTGATTGCACGACCAGAAAGTTATTGGCTTCAGCCCTGATTTCTTTTCAAAAAAGGTTGATTTTTTCGTTTTAATTGAGTATACTAATGTTGTTGATAGCGTTTTATTATCGTTTTGTTGATTTTTGTTGATTTTTGTTGATTTTTGAGGAGACATTGGGCATTTGTTGCTCAATGTCTCTTTTCTTATTTCAACAAACGGATTAAAAATCGATGTTTGATTGCAAGAAACATTTTAATCTCTATCATCAACAACGTCAGCTTACTTTCCAATTCATAGAAACACAGAGGATTCTCCTATGATTTTCACACCAATTGAAACTGCCCGTCTGCGGCTGCGTCCGCAGGAAGCCCGGGATGCCGGGTTTGCACTCTGCATCTGGGGTGACCCCATCACCGGAAAGTACTTGTCTGACCCTGCATTGGATGGCATCGACGACCTGAACGAATACATGGACTTGCTCCGCCACCTGAGCGACAGCAGCGATTGCTATTACGTCATCGCTGAGGACAAAACGACCAGCCAGCCTATCGGCACCTGTTGCGCCGTAGTCAAAGAAAACGGTGCCTGCTGGGATATCGGCTATTGCATCCACCCCACCGCATGGCACAAAGGTTATGCTAAAGAGATGGTGCGTGCCCTCATGGACTTCGGCATTCAGATGGGTGTATGCACCTTTCTGGCCGATGTCGCCGCCGATAATGCTGCTTCCTGTGCCGTCATGCGCTCTCTGGGCTTTGTCGGCACAGAGAACGGCACCTTCCACCGCGGCGGAACGGCCATGGAGTATCGGAATCTGACCTTCCGGAAAGAGGTCGCCGAACTCCAAAACTGAACACTTAGCTTTATTGCATAGCAAGCAAACACCCCGGCTCCGTCGTGTTCCTGCGACAATGCCGGGGTGTTTTTCCCTTATGCTGAAAATGAAGATATCAGAACAGTGCCGTGCCCAGAACGAAGCTTACCAGAATGGCGCAGATCCAGCAGGAAAGAACCATCGGCACGGAGTACTTGTAGATGTCCTTGGGTTTCACCCAGTCCGTCATACCATGCATCATGGCTGCCAGCGGGTTTGCGGACGGGAAGACGATCGAGCAGTTGGCCAGAACACCCAGCAGGCAGGCCAGCAGACCGGCACTGATGCCGAGGGCTGCGGCGAACTGGATGCAAACGGTGTACATAATGACTGCACAGGAGTAGTTGCCCATGAAGTTGGTGGCGATCAGAATGACCGTAACAGCGATGGTCAGCAGCAGGATCCGCGCGCCGGAGCTGCCAAGAACGGGAGACAGGGTGTACAAGATCTGAGCCTTGATGCCGAGATCTTCGCTGCCGAGGGCCGTTGCAATGGTCATGCCGATGACTAAACAGTAGAACACCGGCCATGCCACACCCTTCCGGGTGCCTTCGATCATGTCCACAAAGGGCGTGCCGTCCTGCTTCTTGAAGAATGCCAGCACGGTCAGCAGAGCCAAGATGATGCCGCTAGTGCCGAGTTTCGTGAGAAATTGACCCAGCATGGTGGTCTTGAATGCACTCTGCCAGAAGAACGCGAAGATCAGAACCAGAACCGAGAGAAAGATCTTGCGCTGGTAGGGAGTCATTTTTCCGGTACTGCCGAAGTCGTATTCCTGCTCCAGCTTGGAGACATCCGGGCGGAAGATGAATTTCATCGCCAGCAGATAGAGCATCAGAGAACCATAGCCGATCAGGAACGCCGCCACAACGAAGGGCACAAAGCCGACGTTCGCGCCGCTTTCTTCGGCCATGCCGACCAGCGTTGCCGCGGGCATATGATACGGAACCACCGAGTAACCCATCAGCGCAGCCTGCGCCACGCCAACGATCATCATGACCGGGTATTTATCGCTCTTTTTATAGCCGATCTCCTGACAATACTTGCACAGGATGCCCCAGACGATGATCGCCGCCGGGGTCATGCTGATGAGCAGAGCCGTGACGTAGGCCGCCGTCAGGAACAGCCAGCTGATAACCCACGGCTTGCCCTTCGCAAACTTCCGGGTAATGATGGCTTTCACGATAATGTCCGAAACACCGGACGAGGTGACAAAGTACGAGAAGATGCAGATCAGCATGATGTACACATTGGTGCCGTTGCCGAAGCCCGACGTGATGAGGTTTGCCACCTTATCATAGCCGCTGAATCCCAGAACGATCAGGCCGAAAAAGCTGGGCCAGATCAGGCCGACCGTAGACCAACCGTACAGCAGACCCGCATAAATGGCCAGAACGTGCATTCCCAGCTCTGTCACCTGCCCCATGGCCGGCAGCAGCTGACCCAGAAGCATCAGAAGAATGCAGATGACCGAGTTGATGTAATACTTTGTGTTCTTGCTCGTTGTCAACGCACTTGACATACGTTTTTCCTCCTTTTACAGTGAACTCCACAGTGCCGCTTTGAACCGCGGCACGATCCACGACTCTCCCGCCGGGAACACCTGTTTCATCAGGCAGACGGTCAACTTTTCCTTCGGGTCGCAGGCCATCCATGTGCCTGCGCTGCCGCTCCAGCCCCATTCGCCGATCGAGCTGACCGAGCCGCCAACGGTTGGATCCAACAGCACCCGACAGCCGAAGCCGTAACCGTAGCCCGCCAAACTGGGCCAGCCGATGTCGGCTCGCCGCTTTTCGTCCAGATGATTCATGGTCATCAGTTCCACGGTCTTGCGGCCAAGGATCCGCACACCGTCCGCACTGGTGCCGCCCCGCCGCAGCGTATCCGCAAAGCGGACAAACTCCGGCAGGGTCGAGAGCATTCCGCCGCCGCCCCGTACAAACTTCGACTGGGGCTGATAGTAATCGTCCTTGTTGGTGAACTTCTGCGGGTTGGCCGGATCCGAGATGTTGTAATACGAGCACAGCCGCGCTTCCTGCCCCGGTTTCAGGTGGAAACTGGTGTCCTCGAGGCTCAGCGGCCGACAGATGTTCTGTTCGACATAGGCGTCCAGCGTCAGACCCGAAAGGACTTCCACCAGTGCGCCCAGCACCTCGAAGTTCATGCCGTACATCCAGTGTTCGCCGGGCTGGAATGCCAGTGGGATCTGCGCCACCGCCTTGGTGAAATCTCGGTTGGAGAAGGTCTTGCCCGGGTATTTCTGTTCCAGCGCAAACATCACCTCGGCCAGATCAAGGGAGGTCTGGGTGGTCGCAGTCAGCACCGCCGACGCATTGCTGCTGCCGGAGCTGCCTTTTTTCTCCACGAAATAGGTAAATCCACCGCTGCAGGTCAGCAGGTCGAGGATCCGGAGCGGCCGTTTGAGCGGCACCACACTGCGGACGCCGGACGGAGCTGTGCTGTACATTTTCACGTCCTTGAATTCCGGGAGATAGAGTGCTACCGGATCCTGCAGATCGAAGAGCCCCTGTTCGTACAGCTGCATCACCGCCGTGACCGTGAACAGCTTGGTCATCGAGTAGATCCGGAACACGGTATCCTTTTGGATCGGCCGCTTCGTCTCGAGATCGGCATAGCCCAGATAGCCTTCGTACACGATCTTGTCGTCGATGCTGACCATGCAGGACTGCCCCGGGATCCCCAGCTTCTGGCCATGCGCTTCCAAAAACGCATTCAGCTTAGTAAAATCCATTGTTTCATCCTTTCCAAGCCAAGCTTCCCTGCATTGGCTCTTTTCTGTGGTTTAACCATACCACATTTTTCGATGAAACGGGAAATACCTCTTGACTTATCTAGGTTATAACCTTATCATTATAACCAAGGCTCAATTTCTCCGCACATCCCGCAAGGCTTAGCTATTATTTTCTTTTGTTTTTAGGCAGTTTCAACGTTTTATCAACAATTTATAAGACTTATGACGATACAACAGATTGAATATACCTTGGAGGCTCTTCGACTTGGTTCCATCAACAAGGCCGCCAAGTCGATGTATACTTCTCAGCCCAATGTCAGCAATTCAATTCGCCAGCTGGAAAGTGAACTCGGCGTCCGCCTGCTCGAACGCACCCCCTCCGGCGTGCGACCCACCCCAGACGGCCGGGAATTTCTCGAACACGGTCAGACCGCACTGGCCGAACTCCACCGCATTCTGGAACTGAAGGATACCTCCCGCTCCGCCCATCTGACCGTCTGCGGGGCTACTTACCAGTCCATCGACCATGCCTTTGTCTGCCTCTGCACCGACAATCAGGCTCTCCCCTATTACACCTTTTCCCGTGTGGTCTGCAGCCTGCTTGAGGCCTTGGAGTCCGTCTGCCGCCACCAGAGCGATCTGGGGATCATTGCCTTCAACACCCGGCAGAAAGGCTCGCTGCAGCTGGCCATCAGCAACAACAACCTCCTGTATCTACCCCTCTTTCAGCTGCCCCTTTCCATCTGTCTGCGATCAGATCACCCGCTTCTGAGCGAGTTGCCCTTCCCTTTTGAAAAGCTCTACAACTACCCATTCGTCAATTACAGCACGACCGGTGAAAGTTTCAACGGCAACGCCGGACTGAATTCCATCTCCTACATCAACCAGAACCTCATCATCCGGGTGGACAATCCCTCGGTGCGCAGCATGATCCTCCACAACACAAACGCCTACGGCTTCTGCTGCCCGACCTTCCACAACGGACAGCCGGTGCAGGATCTGGCCTTCGTCCCGATGGGCGTCGAGATGGAGTTCGGTGCCATCCGCCGCAGCAATAGCGAGTACACCGCCGCCATGGAAAAATACCTCTGCTACCTCTGTGCCGACGTCGGAGCCGACCCGCCGGGCGATTTCCGTTCCTCCGTAGATGGCTGATGCTTTCCAGACACAGAAAAAGACCGCACCCGTGCAGGCAATTGTGCAGGGTGCGGTCTTTTTGTATGGTTTGATTTTTACAGCGTATCCTCCCCCGGCAGCTGGTTCCAGAGGCGGTAATAGACGCCCTGTTTCGCCAGCAGCTCGTCGTGGGTGCCGGACTCGACGATGCCCTCAGAGCCGAGGACAAGGATGCGGTCGTAGTTCTTGATGGTGGTCAGGCGGTGCGCGATGGTCAGGGTGGTGCGGCCATGGGCCAGCTTTTCGAGGCTCTGGCCGACCAGGATCTCGCTCTCGTTGTCCAGCGCGCTGGTGGCCTCGTCAAGGATCAGAATGGGCGGGTTTTTCAGGAAGACGCGGGCAATGGCGATCCGCTGTTTCTGGCCGCCCGAGAGCTTGACGCCCCGCTCGCCGACATAGGTATCAAAGCCGTCTTTCAGGGCGCGGATAAAGCGTTCGGCTCCCGCCAGACGCGCCGCCTCGACGATCTCTTCCCGGGTCGCACCGGGCTTGCCGTAGGCGATGTTTTCGGCCACGGTGCCGCTGAACAGATACACCTCCTGCTGGACAATGCCGATCTCATGGCGCAGGCTCCTGAGGGTGACGTGCTGGATGTCCTGCCCGTCCACCAGGATCTTGCCGCCGGTGACGTCGTAGAAGCGGGGAATCAGGTTGCAGAGGGTAGTCTTGCCGCCGCCGGAAGGCCCGACCAGAGCCAGCCGCTCCCCGGCCTTGATGTCAAGGCTGACGTGGTGCAGGACTTTGTTGTGGTCGTCCGGGTACTCGAAGCTGACATCCTCGAACCGGATGGCACCGGGGCCGGGCTGGAGCGGCTTTGCGTCGGGCGCGTCGTGGATGGCGACGGGGGTATCCATGATCTCGGCAAACCGCTCGATGCCGGTCATGCCGCGCTGGAACTGCTCGGCAAACTCGACGATCCGGCGGATGGTGGCGATCAGGGTGGTGACGTAGAGGATGTAGGCCACAAGGTCGCCGGCGTTGATCCTGCCGTACACCAGCGACAGGCCGCCTGCGAGGATGACGACCAGATACATCAGGCCGTCGAACAGGCGGGTCGAGGTGTTGAAGGCGGCCATGGCGTAGTAGCCAAGGGTCTTGATCCGCTCAAACTCCTTGTTGCCCTTGGCAAACTTCTCCCGCTCTTCGTCCTCGGCGGCAAAGGCTTTGACTACGCCCTGTCCCAGCAGGCTGTCCTCAATGGTGGCGTTCAGCTCGCCGATCTGGACGCGCTGCTGGCGGAACCGGGCACGAAGACGCTGGTTCAGCTTGACCGACACCACACCCATCAGGGGCACGCAGGCAAAGACCGCCAGCGTCAGCGGAATGCTGGCCTGACAGAGGATGATAAAGGATGCCAAGATCTTGAGGAAGGCGATGAAAAACTCCTCCGGACAGTGGTGGGCGAACTCGGTCACATCGAACAGGTCGTTGGTGATCCGCCCCATGATGGTGCCGACCTTGGTGTTGTTGTAGTAGGTATGATCCAGCTGCAGCAGGTGGTCGAAGGCATCCCGGCGCATATCCGTCTCGATGTGGACGCCCATGATGTGGCCGATGCCCGACATGAAGTACTGCGCCGCGCCGTCGATGATCCGGAGCACAAAGTAGACCGCCGCCAGCTTGAACACGATGGACGCCGTCAGGGTGATGCCGACGCCCATGGCCGAGTTGGTGATGGTGCTCATGATCTTGGGCAGGATGATGTCGCAAAGGGTCGTCAGTGCGGCGCAGAACAGATCAAGGAACAGCGTGGCCTTGTACTTGGCCAGATACGGCAGGAACCGCCGGATCAGTGCGCCGCTGCTGGTGTGGTGTGCCGCAGGGTCTTGGATGGTTTTCTGCATGGGGTCTCCTTTTTCACAAGCTTGCCCTCTCAGTCTCGCTTTGCTCGCCAGATTCCTCCCTCTGTCGCTAACGCGACATCTCCCTCCGGTCGGAGGGAGTCTTTCCTCAAAGGGGGAGCCTTTGGCAGACCGGGCCAGTTTTTATTTCTCGCCTTCGGCTCTTGAGCATCTGCGCCCTGTTCTCTCGGGCAGCTCCATCTTAGTGTTTTGAATAGTCTCTTTCCCCATAAATGGCCGTGCCGATGCGGACGAGGGTGGCTCCTTCGCGGATGGCGTTCTCGAAGTCGCCGCTCATCCCCATCGAAAGGGTCTCCATGGCGACGTTTTCATAGCCCCGCTCCCCGGCCTGCACGAACAGTTTGTGGACGGCGGCAAGGTAGGCGCGGTTCTGGGCGTCGTCGTGGTTGACGGGCGGGATGGCCATCAGACCCTTGACCCGGATGTGGGGCTGGGCAGCGGCGGATTCCAGCAGCGGCCAGAGCTGGTCGGGGGAAACGCCGGACTTGCTCTCCTCCCCGCCGATGTTGACTTCCAGCAGGATGTTCTGGCAAAGACCGGCCTTGGCTGCTTCCTTCTCGATGGCGGTCAGCAGATGTTCGCTGTCCACGCTCTGGATCAGGCTGGCACGCCCCAGAACCTTCTTGATCTTATTGGTCTGCAGATGCCCGATGAAGTGGCTGGGCTTGCCGCAGTACGCCCCTGCGTCGAAGTTTGCGCAAAGCTCCTGCACATGGTTCTCGCCGAACACGTCGATGGGCAGGGCGGCACTTGCCGCCACCGTCTCGACGGTGCGGGTCTTGCAGGCAGCGCACAGCAGGATCTCCGACGGGTCGCGCCCGGCTTCCCGCGCCGCTGCCGCCATCTTTTCCCGAATCGCGGCGACGGCCTGCCGCATTTCTTCCAGTGTTTTTTCTGCCATGGTGTTAATCCTCCTCGGTGTAGCGGGCCCGTTCGCCGCCGATCAGCTTCGGGCGGGTGCGGGCGCAGAGAATGTTGGCTGCGCCGATCTGGTTCAGGCTGAGCCGAACCGGAACCGCCACCCGCTTGAGGTGCATCCCGATCAGCGTTCCGCCGATGTCGATGCCGGCATGGGCGCGGATCTCCTCGACGGCGACGGGGTCTTTGAACTGCTTCCAGCAGGTGGTGGCCCAGCTGCCGCCCGCATGGGGGCGGGGCACGACGCAGACTTCCTCCCAGCCATACTTCTCGGCGGCTTCCCGCTCAAGGACGATGGCACGGTTCAGGTGCTCGCAGCACTGCGCCGCCAGCCAGATGCCCTGTTCGGCCAGCACCGGCGCGATGCCTGCGTAAACGGCCTGCGCCGCTTCGAGGCTGCTGTCCTTGCCGATGTGCCCGCCCACGATCTCGCTGGACGAGCAGCCCACCACAAAGACGTCGCCCCTGCGGAGCTTGGCCTGCGCCAGCAGTTCGGTCACGGCCTGCCGCGCCTCCTGCTCGATCTGTTTCTGAAATGCTTCGGTCATAAAAACACACCTTTCCCTTTGTTTTTATCACACGCGGAGCCAGCGCAGAGCCGGTTCGCCGGAAATGCTCAGATAGACCCGGTTTCCCACCGGGCAGACGGCTGCCGCGCTGCCGAGAGCTTTGCCGCCGAAGGCGTCCAGCGGTGCTCCGTCCGCGCCAAACCCCTGCGCCGTGCAGCTCCCGGCCTCCAGCCGGAACAATTTTTCCTGCATGGTCAGGCTCAGGCGCAGAGCCGCCCCCCGCAGGAGGGTGCCGTCGGCGTGGTCTTCCAGCCAGCCGGAACGCGCCCAGCGGTAACTGACATAGAGTTCGCCGTCCGCGTCCGCCGCCAGTGCCGCCGGGTACCCCGGCAGCGTTTCTGCAAACGCCGCGCAGCCCTTGCCCCCGGCGGTCAGTTCCCGTCCGGTGGGCGGCACCGCCCAGATGCAGCGATTGCCGAGGTCGGAGACATAGAGCGTGTCGCCATTCGGTGAAAGAGCCAGCCCGGACGCCCCCGCCACGCCGCCCAGCACCTGCCGGACGGCCCGCGCAGCCGGGTCATAGACGTAGACGCTGCCGGTGGCGGTATGCGCCATCAGTTCGGTGCGGAGAGCCGCCTCAAAGCCGCTCTTGGCACGGCTGGCCGACGCGACGGCAAAGTATACGCTGCCGTCGGCATCCACGGCCACCGCCGCCGGGCTGGTCAGAGCCTTTCCGTCGATCTGGGTCACGACCTGTTCCAGAGCCGCGCCCCAGCCGTCGTGCCCGGCACGGCAGAGTGCGCCGCCGTCGGCCGTCACCACGGTCAGCCAGAGATCCCCCTCCGGCGCAAACGCAAAGCCGGTGATCTCGCCCTCGGTCGTCAGGATGCGGGAAAGGCCGCTGCCGTCCTCCTTCATCCGGAGGATCGCGCTCTCCGTCTTTCTGCCGGTCTTGGCGGCTTTTGCGGCCAGATACAGCCAGCCCTCCCGCTCCCGGACGCAGGAAATGGTCTCGTACCCCTCCAGCGGGAGGCGGTCGCCCTCTTCTGCCGCCTCCAGCTGCAGGGTGCTTTCCGGCACGGCGGGTGCCGTGTAGCCCCGGGGCTGCGCCTCGATGGGCCGCAGGAACAGCGCGTAAAGCAGAGCCAGCAACGCTGCGACGCTGAAGATCCGGCTGGCCACCTGAAAGCGATGGAGCACATACTCCCGCTCGGCGATGGCCTGCGCCTGCATCTGGGCACGGCGGCGGGCAGCGGCGGCACTGGTCTTCCGGGCGCGGCGGCTCCACCGATCCACCCAGAGAGCCACATTGGGGCCGATGGTGATGGATGCAATGAACAAGATCAGGATAAATTCAACAAGTCCGATCCGCATAAGCAAAAAATCCTTTGATTCAGTCAAAAAGAGAGGTCGTTCTATCCGTGTAGTATAGCACACTTGCGCTTTCAACTTCAAGTTTTTGTGGTATACTAGGGAGAGAACCCGAAACCGCGCCCGGTTTTTCCAAAGGGTTCACTTAAAATTCACAGAAATTCCCAATTGATGTATTACTATAAAACTCGAATTCCTAAGTTTTGAAGCGAGGAGGGCCGCCTTATGGCAAAAATTCTGATCGTTGACGATGAGCCTCGGATCCGGGAGCTGATCCGGGAGCATTTACAATATGCAGGCTATGTCTGCGAGGAAGCAGGCGACGGCTCGGCAGCACTGTCGCTGCTGACCGGCGGCGGATACGATCTGGTCATTCTGGACGTCATGATGCCGTTCATGGACGGCATGACCTGCCTGCGGGAAATGCGCAGCCGCCGCATCAACACCCCCGTCATCATCCTGACCGCCCGGGGCGAAGAATACGACAAGCTGGCCGGGCTGGAGGGCGGTGCCGACGATTATGTGGTCAAGCCCTTCTCCCCCCGGGAGCTGGTGGCGCGGGTGCGCGCCGTGCTCAACCGCACCCTGCCCCGCACGGAAAACACCTCCGGAGCCATGGTCTTCGGCGATCTGACCATCGACACGGCCAGCCATACCGTCCGGGTGGCCGGTGAGGAGATCAGCCTGACGCCCAAGGAGTTTGACCTGCTGGTCTTTCTCGCCTCCAACAAGGGCATTGCCCTCAGCCGCGAGAAGATCCTGCAGAAAGTGTGGAACTACGACTACTTCGGCGAGGACCGCACCGTGGACACCCATGTGAAGATGCTGCGCGGGCACCTTGGCAAATGCCGCGGCTATATCGCCACGGTGTGGGGCATCGGCTACAAGTTCGATCCCGACGCCGCGCGCTAAACGGAGGCGCGGCATCGGATGCGGCAAGCGAAAAAAGCCCGGCGCACCATCGGCATCCGCGGGCAGCTGATGTGGTTTCTCTGCTTCATCTGCCTGCTTCTGCTGGGGTTGTTCTGGTACCTGAGCACCCAGCTGCTGGAGCCGCTGTATATCCGGCACATCCAGACCCAGCTGACCGCCGAGGCGGAACAGATCGTCTCGGAGATGGACACCGCCATCGCCAACGGCGATACCCTGTCCTACTGGGCGTTCGGCGGCATCAAAGTCACCGACGACGCCTTTTTCGATGCGCTGAAGGGGAAACTGTACGAGAACAGCCCCCTGAGCAGTTTTTGCGTGGACATCTCGGATTCCACCCTGCGCACCGTCAAAAAGTTTGAGAATCTGACCTTCTGCAACCTCCACGAGACGGCTCTGCCCGACCCGGACGACGAGGACATCCAATACTCCACCGCCCGTGCCATCCGGCAGTATTGTCGGCAGACCGGCGGCTTCGTCAAGACCCTGCAGCCGCCCACGCCTTCCGGCTCCAGACAGCTGGTGGTGGGGCGGATGACGGCCGACGGTGCATACACGGTTCTGGTCACCACCAGCCTGATGCACGTCTCGGAAGCGGGCGAAGTGATGAGCACCGTGCTGCCGCTGGCCGCCGCGCTGATCTTCGCCTTCTCGATGTCGGCCGCGTGGCTGTTCAGCGAGTGGTTCACCAAACCGCTGCGCCAGCTCTCGGCGGCGGCGCGGCAGGTGGCACAGGGCAACTACGCCGTCCATGTGGAGAACAACCGCAGCGACGAGCTGGGCACCCTGTCGCAGGAGTTCAACCACATGGCGCAGGAGGTGCAGCACGCCGCCCAGATGCAGCGGGATCTGCTGGCCAACGTCTCCCACGACCTGCGCACCCCGCTGACCCTCATCAAAGGCTACGCCGAGACGGTGCGCGACCTGACCGGCGACGACAAGGCACACCGGGATGAGCAGATGAACATCATTGTGGACGAGGCCGACCGGCTGACCGCGCTGGTCTCCAGCGTGATGGAGCTGAGCAAGGTGACCAGCGGCGCAGAAAAATGCGAGCGGGTCCACTTCGATATGGGGCAGCTCTGCGACGAAGTCAGCGAGCGGTACGACGCGCTCTGCGCCCAGAACGGCTGG
Source organism: uncultured Faecalibacterium sp. (assembly GCA_934533135.1). Lineage (GTDB taxonomy): Bacteria > Bacillota > Clostridia > Oscillospirales > Ruminococcaceae > Faecalibacterium. The sequence goes on along the minus strand of CAKTBG010000009.1, from coordinate 24,516 downwards.
GAGCTGAAATTGGAGATCCCCGACGAGGAGCTTCCGGTCTACGCCGACCCCAACATGATGCAGCGCGCACTCCACAACCTGTTGGGCAACGCCATGCACCACATCGGCGCGGACGGGCTGTTCTTCCTGCGGGCATTCCGCTGCAAAGAGGGCGTCCGGGTGGAAGTGGCCGACCACGGCCCGGGCATCGCCGCCGACGACCTGCCCTACATCTTCGACCGGTATTACCGCTCCCGCTCCGACGCGGGCAAACAGGGCACCGGGCTCGGCCTTTCCATCACCAAGGCCATCTTCCAGCAGCACGGCTTCCGCTTCGGCGTCCAGAGCACGCTGGGCAGGGGCACGACCTTCTGGTTCATCATGACCGACGCGCAATAAGACAGCAAAAAAGGCCGCATTCGCGGCCTTTTTTGCTGTCTGTTTCTGTTTTGGAGCCTGCGCTGTGGTAGATGCCGAAGCTGTTGTCCGGTTCCGGCATTTTCACTCTCGATGCCCGGTCGTTGACCGCAAACATCATGGCTGCCATCGCCGCCAGCACCCCCGCGATGATGAGCCATTTGACAAAATCAGGAAGTTTTTTCATCCGTCTCGTTCCTCGTTTTCCTGCGGCGCATCAGACGGGGCGGCAGCGTTTCCGCGCCCGCTTGAGCAGGTCGGCGGCTTCGGCGGCCGAGGGCTTTTTCACCCAGTCCGGCCGCTCAGCTGCCCCCGCGCCGGTGCTGCCCGCTTCGGCAAAGCAGGCAAGGTTTGTATCCGTCCGGTCGTTCCACGGCGAAAAGCCTTCGGGTGCAATGTGCGCCCCCAGCCGACAGTCCAGCACCGCGGTCTTGCCTTCCGGCCGCCACGGACGGCTCAGATAGACCGTACCCGCCGGGCAGTCCGAGACGAAATCGCAGTCCCAGAACACGAAGCCCAGCCCCTCGGCATGGCCGGAAGGTGCTGTGACATAGCTGTGGGGGATGTGGTTGTTGACCGTGCGGAGGACGCACTGCTCAAACAGCGCATCGGCCCCGCCGAAGATGAAGTCGATGTCGCCCGCAATGGTGCAGCCCTGATAGTACTGCGCCGAGGGGCGGCGGGGGGCATAGCACCGGGGGCCGAGGAAGCCGTCCTTCTCCCGCTCCTTTTCGGGGAGCGGTGCGCAGAACAGTGTATCCTGATTGCCCAGCAGGGTCACATTCCGGAACACGGCCTGTACACTGTCCACATAGGCCGCCACCGCCTGCCCCACCGCGCTGCCCGGCCCGGCATCGTTCTCGATGGTCAGGTCTTCCACGGTCAGCCTTTCGCCGCTGAAAAACGCGGTGTAGCTGCGGAAGGTGTGGATCGGCCGTCCGTCCGGGTGGGGCAGCTTGCCGCCGTCGCCCCAGACGAGCTTGGTTTTCTCTGCCCCGGCTCCCCGCAGGGTGATCTGCCGCTTTTCGCAGACCAGCTTTTCCCGGTAGACCCCCGGCGCGATCTCAATTTCTGCTTCGATCTCATAGGGCACGGCGTTCACCGCCTCGGTGATGGTGGTAAAGTCGCCGCTGCCGTCTCGTGCAACGTGAAGAATCATAAGCCCTCTCAGTAACCCTCTCAGTCTCGCTCCGCTCGCCAGCTCTCCCAAAGGGAGAGCCATTGGCAAGCCGGTAAAGTCTCAGCGCAAAACTTAAAACGTTGACCGGCCTTGCTGCCGATCGTCAGGCTTTATTATAGCCATTGGATATGAACATTTCAACTGTTTTCCAAGCGAAGGACGGCGGCGGTGATGTCGTCGGGGCGGCCGGTCTGTTCGGCGCGGACGCGGGCTGCTTCGACCAGCGTTTTGGCCAGCTTGTCGGGCGGGTCGTTCGCGGCTGCGCTCAGCTCCAATTGCTGCATCACCCAGCCGGTGCCGTCCACCAGAAGGCCGTCCGACACCAGCACCGCGTAATCCCCCGCCGCCAGATGCACCATCCGGCTCTGGCCGGTGACCCCGCCGAGGATCCCCATCGGCAGGCTGACGTCTCCCACGGCCCGCGCCCGCCCTCCGCGGACAAGGAATCCCGGTGCCGCACCCGCCTTGAACAACCGCGCCGTGCCGGTGTAGAGATCCACGCTGATGAGATCCAGCGTCGCACCGCTCTCCTCATCGCTCTTGAGTGCCAGTGCCACGTTGACCAGCCGCGCCGCCAGCTCTGCCGTAAATCCGGCCTTCAGCAGCCGGGCGGTCAGTTCCGCCGCGAGGTTGCCGTCCACGGCCGCAGGCCGGCCGGTGCCCATCCCATCGCAGAGGATCATCTGCGCCGCCGCCGGGCTGCAGAACTGCTGGACCGCATCGCCCGAAATGCTCCCCCGCGCCGCCGCACCTGCCGTGCCGAACACGACCCGCAGCGCGGGCTTTTCGCAGAAGAGCAGGGTCGTCATCCCCCGGCAGGAGAGCACCTGCGGCGTCTCCAAGGTACGGCGGCAGATCTGCCCGACCTCTTGCGCCAGTGCCGCCAGCTCCGCCGCCGAGAACCGGGTGCGCGGCAGGGTGACTGCCGCCTTCGTCCGCCCCAGATCGTCCAGCGTCACTGCACATTCCAGCGGCGGCGATCCCAACCCGGCAAACAACGCCGCCACCCGGTCGGATTTGTAGGGTTCCGGGTTTCCCGGCCGCCCCAGCTGCTCGCTGAGCACGCCCAGCGCATCGGCCACCGCGCTGTATTGTTCGGTCAGCGCGGCGCGCATGGCCTCGGCATGGATGTGCGCGGCTTTCCGGCTCCGATACAGGGCAAACGACCGGTTGACCGCCGCGCAGAGAGCCGCCGGGTGGATGCACCGGGAGAGGGTGCCGGGCAGATCGGCGGGGTTCAGATGCCCCTGCTGCTCCAGCTGCGGCCGCAGGGCATCCAGCCCGGCGCGGAGCGTCTCGTATTCCTGCTTCCAGCAGACGTCCTTCCGCCCGCAGTTGAAGCAGAGGGTGTCGTGGGTGTTGTCGATGACCCAGCGGAAATCCTCCCATTTCCGGGGCAATGCGTCGTACACATCGTTGACCGTCTCGGCCAGAGAGGACAGGCTTTCGGCCACAGCTTCCAGCCGGGTCGCCGCCGCCGAGAGCTGCGGCCGCTGCTCCTGCGCCTCCGCCGCATCCTCCACAGCGGCCGGAGCCAGCCAGCCGCCCGGCATCCAGACCACGATCAGGATCCCCAGCCCGGTGCTGAGCAGTGCCCCGAATGCCGCCCCGATGGGCTGCACGCAGAACACCCCTGTCAGGCACCCGCCTGCATACGCCGCCATGCTCTCGACCCGGCGGCCCGGCGTCAGGACGGCGGCGGCCGCTGTTCCGCAGGAAAGACCGACGGCAGCAAACGCCAACGCGGAGTCTGCCCCGGCCAGAGCCGCCCCCGTCACCGCGGCAAATGCCAGTGCCTCCCGGCCTTGTCCGCGGCAGCAGAGAACCAGCTCCGCAGCAGCGCAGACGGCCACCCCGGGCGAAAACACCCCCAGCGAAACGCCGCCCAGTGCCGCAGCACAGGACGCGCAGACCAGCAGCGACCCAAACCCCGGCTTCTCCGGCGGGAAGCGGCGCAGCCCCACCCCCATGGCTCCGGCCAGCAGCGCGTCTGCCCCGCAGAAGAGGGCGAGTTCCACGCCGCCCGCCCCGGAAAAACACAGCCCGCCCAGTGCCAGCGTTCCGCAGCCGGCCGCAAACGCCGGAAGCGTCCGTTTCGGCCAGCACCACCGCGCGGCCACCGCCGCTCCCACCGCGCAGAGCAGGCAGATGCTGCGGAGCGAAAGCTCCCCGAAGCTGTGGAGCAGGATCCCCAGCACCGCACCGGCCGCGCAGGAGGCAAAGCAGTCCTCGGCCAAGCCCAGCGTCAGCCCCAGCCCGAACGGGAGCAGGGTACCGCACAGGACAGCCCAGCCGCCTGCAAACCCCACCGCCAGTGCGCTGCCCCGGCGCAGCAGCGGCCGGACGGCCGCCCGGCTGTTCAACGCCGCCGCCATCGGATGGGGGATCCCCCCACGGCACAGATCCAGTTTCGACGATCCCAGCATGAAAAAATCCCCGCTTTCCGGCGGGGATCTTTTGCGTTTTTGGTTCTGTTTCCCGCGCCTTTTGCATATACTCTAGCGCAGGCGCAGGGCGTTTTTTGGGTGCATCGGCAGAAGCGTCAAAATTGCACCCGAAACCCGAATTTTCTCGGGCAGTTTTCAGCCGTTCAGCTTCTCCATGGCGGCCTTGACGCGGGCGAGGGTCTTTTCGCGCCCCATCATGCAGGCCAGATCGGTGCCGCCGCCGGGAGTGCGCTGCTTGCCGGAGAGGGCAATGCCCAGCGGGTAGAGCAGCCAGCCGTTCTTTTTGCCCAGCTCTTCTGCCTTGGCTTTGCAGGCGTCGAACACGGTGTCACGGTCGCCGAAATCCAGAGCCTCGTCGCTCAGGACCGGCAGCAGAGCCTCCAGAGCCTCTTTCGCCGTCTCAGGCGTGGTCTTCTGCTTTTTGTTGGCATAGAGGCTCACGTCGTACTCCGGCATCGCGTCAAAGAAGTCCAGCTGTGCGGGGATCTCGCCCAGCACCTCGCAGCGGGGCTGCAGGTTGGCGCAGAGCAGCTTTTTGTCGATGGGGGTGTGTACGGCCTGATCGATCCACGGCTCGGCCTTCCGGAGGAATTCCTCGGGCGACAGGCGGCGGATATACTCGGCGTTGATGGCACGGAGCTTGAGCGGGTCGAAGATGGCCGGAGATTTGGAGATGCCGGACGGCTCCCAGATCTTGACCAGCTCCGCGAGGGAGAAGATCTCCTGCTCGGCGTATTCCCCCTTGGGGCTCCAACCCAGCAGGCAGATATAGTTCAGGACCGCCTCGGTCAGGAAGCCTTTTGCCACCAGATCCTGATAGCTTGCGTCGCCGTTGCGCTTGGACAGCTTGTTCTGGGCGTCCTTCATGACCGGCGGGCAGTGGATGTAGGTGGGGATCTCCCAGCCAAAGGCCTGATACAGCAGGTTGTACTTCGGGGTGGAGGACAGATACTCGCTGCCGCGGATGACGTGGGTAATGCCCATCAGGTGGTCGTCCACGACATTGGCGAAGTTGTAGGTGGGCATCCCGTCGGTCTTGATGAGGATCTGGTCGTCCATCTCGCTGTTGTTGACCTCGATGTGGCCGTACACCACATCGTCAAAGCCGGTCACGCCCTCGCGGGGGATCTTCTGGCGGATGACATAGGGTTCGCCGGCGGCCAGACGCTTTTTGACCTCCTCTTCGGGCAGGTCGCGGCAGCAGCCGTCGTAGTGGGTCATCTCGCCGTTGGCACGCTGCTCGGCGTGCAGGGCTTCCAGACGCTCCTCGGTGCAGAAGCAGTAGTAAGCCTTGCCCTCTGCCACCAGCTGCTCGGCATACTGCTTGAACATCCCCATCCGCTCGCTCTGCACATAGGGTCCCACCGGGCCGCCGATGTCCGGGCCTTCATCCCAGAGCAGGCCGGTCTCCCGCAGGGTGTTGTAGATGACGTCCACGGCCCCCTCCACATAGCGGCCCTGATCGGTGTCCTCGATGCGGAGGATGAAGGTGCCGTCCTCGTGCTTGGCCATCAGGTAGGTGTACAGAGCCGTGCGCAGGTTGCCAACGTGCATATAGCCCGTGGGCGACGGCGCAAAACGGGTTCGGATCTTGTTGCTCGGCATATCAAAACGCTCCTTTGAATCTCTTCTATCATTGTAAGCAAAAAATTGCGGATAGCTATGTTTAGTTTAGCGGTTTGCCGAGGGTTTGTCAATATTTTTGGCACACGCCGGATCCGCCCTCCGGCTTGCGCGCAGGATCCCGGGCGGCTTTGCGCACCCAGCCGCCTACAGCAAGACCATCCTGCCGTTTTTCTGTTTTCCCTTCATGGCAAACCGCACCGCATCGCGGCCGGTCATGGGATCCACGATCCCAATGGTCAGGTGTGTCTGGCTGCGGGACAGGCTCTTCTTCCACCCACCGCACAGCTGCCGGATCTCCGCCCCTTCCAATACGACCGATACGGTCTGGGTCTCTCCCGGCATCAGCTCCGGCAGAGACAGCGGCAGGGGCACCGTGTACAGGGTGTTTCCCGCCGCATCCTCTTCATAAAGGTTCACGGCCCAATCCCAGTAGAACGGTGCCGCCCCCTCGTTGGCCACGGTCAGGGCTGCGGAAACACCGCCCGCGCAGGGGGTCAGCTTCAATTCCGTCACCCGGAGCCGATAGCCCAGCCGCCGCAGCACGGCATCGTATCCCTTCGCGCAGGCTGCCTGCGCCGTCTTGGGGCCAAGGAAGCTCATGTGCGACGCTTCCAGCAGATCCAACGTGCGGGGAAGATTTTTCACCAGCAGATCCTGCATGGAAAGGCTGCTGGTAAACTCGCCGCCCACCGGGGCATCCTGCCAGAACGCCGGCATCGGCACCAGCGCATGGGGATCGCTGCCGTACCAGCCGCCGTGTTCGATCCAGCCCAGCCACTCCTTTGTGTCTTTTTCATGCCCCGTCATATCGTTGTACAGGCCGAGGTGCTGCTCCGCCGCGAAGCGGAACGGCCTGCGCATCAACAGCTTCGCCGCGGGGAAGGCGGCACGGTACTCGGCGGCGTATTCGTCCCGGATCGCCTCCTCCGGCATGGGCACCAGCCCTTCGCCGCTTTTGATGTGCCACTCGCCCCAGTGTCCGAGGCTGCCCAGTTCCACATAGGTCACAAAGCCGTCGGTGCCCAAAAACGCCGCCAGCGCACTGAGCACACGGCGATGGGCGGCACGGAACGTCTCGTTGGCATAGTCCGGCGAGTAGCCTTTCCCATACGCCGTATCGTACCAGCTGCCATCCCCCGTCTGTGCATAAAGCCAGTCCGGGATATCCAGATGCGGCTCTTTCCCCGGCACATCGCAGACGAAGCGCAGCACCAGATGGATCCCCTGCTCCCGCAGTGCCGCAAGGCCGTATTTCTGCTCGATCGCCTCCCACGCATACACGCCCTCCTCCGGCTCCACCTCACGCCACCGAAGCTCCAGATACCGGAGCGTGGCATCGCCCGCCTCCGGGTCGTCGATCATCGGGGCATAGCCGATCTGGGCATTGGGGAACGCGCTGTCCTCCGCCGCGTACGTTCTGGTCTTTGATGTGTTCATGGCTGTTCCCATTCCCAGCAGAGCTGCGCCCATCCCCATCAGGCAGGATCCCGCCGCCAGAAGCCGTGCAAGCTTACCCATGATACTCCCCGTTGTACTGGATGAGGGTGACGTCCTGCACGCCCTCCACCGCGCGGATCCGGTCTGCAAATTCCACATCGGGGTCTTTGCAGAAGACCTCCACCGCCATCTCGGTGTTTTCGCCCCGCATGGTCTTGGATTTGACGGCAAATTTGATGCGCCCCAGTGCCCGGACGATGTTGTCTCCGGCCTCGGTGCCCACATAGTGGATCACGGCAATGTACACCCGGCCTTTGTCCTGCCAGTGGGAGAACAGATAGATCATCACGATCATGACCGCCGCCGTCACCAGCCCCAGCGCATACATCCCGGCACCCGCCGTAATGCCCGTGGTGATGGACCAGAACAGATACAGCAGATCCAGCGGATCCTTGACAGCGGTGCGGAAGCGGACGATGGACAATGCACCCACCATACCAAGGGAGATGACCACGTTGGTGCTGATGGCCAGCGTGACCATGCAGGTGAGCACGCACATTCCCACCAGCGTGACCGCAAAGCTGCGGGAGTAGACCACGCCCGTATAGAATTTGCGGTAGACCAGATAGATGAGGATCCCCAGTGCCAGTGCCGCCAGCAGTGCCACGGCCAGCTTGGGCGCATCGTACTGGGTAAAGGCGTTCAGGACAGATTTCTTGATAAAGTCTTTTGTGCTCATGGCAAATTGTATTCCTTTCCCCTCAAGTTTCGTTCCAGTATTCAAACCCGTGCTGATAGGCGGTCTTATCGCAGCACAGCACATATTTGGAGACGGCGGTCAGCTCCTGCGCACGGGGCGGGAGGAGCTGCCGCACGATCTGCGGCAGGAACTCGGTAAATTTGACTTCCATCACCAGTTTGCCCGGCTCCAGCACCGGCAGGGTGGGGAGCGCGGGGTCAAACAGATCCCAGCCGCCCACAGCCGCCCGGACATCCCGGTCAAAGGTCACGCGCACCGTGCCGGCATCCAAAATCCACGGCACCCGGTCGTAATCCACGATCACCCGGGGGCGGAGCATCTTGCAGATGCACTCGGTGTAGAACTCCTGACACAGGCGGTGGGAGCTGTGCAGCAGAAAGCCATACTCCCCTTGCAGGATCTGCTCGAGCTCCGCCCGGGTGAGCGGGGCGGCTTCCTTGTAGATATAACTGCCGCATTTCTTCTTGCGTTCCAGCTTGATGCTGCGGTCGCTGCAATTGTAAATGCGTATGCGGTACTTTTTGCGCAGGAGAACGCCCGCCTCCTTCTCCTCGTAGGCGGTGTTCCAGCAATCGTCAAAATACAGGCTGCGGATGAAGTACCCGCCCTGCTGCGCGTGGGGGTCCAGATGAAACACCGGAGCCATCCGCACCGCCAATTCTGCCTGATCCGCCTCCGAAATGAGGTATTTCAGCTCGTGGCGGTAGGTCTCGGCATGGCTGCGGGGCAGTGGAGCCAACCATTGTTCTCCCCGCTCCAAGCACCGCCGCCAGAATGCGGACTCATTCTTCATAGAGATCCTCCACCACCGTGCCGTCCGGCTGGATGTAAAAGCATTTGACGCCGTACACCTTGCCGGTGTCGATGACATAATAATCAAAGGCATCCTGCGTATAGCCGGAGGCGTTGGTGGCGCGCACCCGGATGAAATACTGACCCGCGCCGGGGGCCGCCGTCTGCGCCATCGGCAGCACGACGTCCTCCTCCCGGTAGAGCACCTGCCGGAACTGGTAATCCCGGGCCAGTTCCACCGTATAGGTGATGTTCTCGGCGTCGAAATCGTAGGAGGGATCCCAGCTCAGCTGGAGTGCCCCGTTCTGGAGCGAGGGCACCCCGATGTAGAACGGCATGGGGGAACGATAGCCCTCCGGATACTGCTGATAGTTTTCCTCGATCTCCTCCGGCAGAGCCGCTGCGATGACATCGTACTGCGGTTTTGTCACCGGAAGATGCAGCACGTCCGGCAGCTGCCAGATGTACTGCTCGGTGATGGTGCGGTAGTGTGCCGTCATCTCCTCGATGCGGTCGGCGTTCAGATAGTCGTGCAGCTCCCGCACGGCCGCATCCAGTGCTTCCCGATAGCGTGCGGTCTGAAGGCAGCGGCGGAACAGCACATTGCACCAGTAGTTGCTGATGCCCCACTCCCAGCTTTCAGCATCTGTAAAGCGGATAAGTTCGCGTTCCTTACGGCGAAGCATATCGTCGTTATCCCAGTCCAGCAGATACCAGACGCTGGCGTTTGGCGGACTGTAAAGATACACATTGCGGCTCTGGGTATCGGCATTGCCCATCAATAGCTGGAACGCCATCCAGTAGGCAATGTTCTCCACATCAAAATACGTTTCCAGCAGCTTTTCCATCGGCTGGGATTCGTCGTTCAGCTTTTCCAGCATCTCGATGAGTTTGCTGTGGTCGCTGCTGCCCTTGATTTCAAGATAGGATTCAAAGATGGATTGATCGTAGGTAGGATCACTGGTAAGCTTAATGGCATCCTCATAACGGTAGAACTCAAAGAAGTTTACTTTATAGAGTTGGGCTTCCGGATTCAGACCGTGGGCTTTCAGAGCCGTCTTGTTCAGCTGCTCCACCTGCGTGTACAGACCGTAATCTTCAAAAACACCGCTGGAACTGTCGGTCAGATCTTTCACATAAAGATGGACAAACTGGGTGCGCAGCCCCATCATCTGGTCGATGCCCCGGATGAGGTCGTAGGCCATCTTGTTGCGGAACCGCAGTCCCTCGCTCATGTGCTTGTTCAGCGCGATGGTGCGCTGGCCGCGCCAGCTGCCCTTGTTTTTCTTGAGCTTTATTTTGTAGTTTTTCTGTGCACCTCTGCTGGAACTCTGACCGCGGATCTGCACCGTGGCGTTGGGAGCCTCCACCGCATATCCCAGCTCACCGGGCAGGGGGCCGTTCTCATCGCCCACCTGCAAAAGGGCGTTGACCTGATAGCGGGGCACCCCCATGGCCTCATAATCGTAAGTCGAATAATGGTTGATCTCCGCCCAGCTGTGGTCGGTGTTCTCGCTGTCGTTGCCGCGGCTCACGGTCAGGTACATCGTCACCACGCCGCTGTCGTCGTAGACCTCGTACAGCTCCGGGTTATCCCGCAGATGGACGTTGTGGATCTCTTCCAGCGGAGCCTTTTCCACCCTGCCCGCTGCTTTCTCCCCAGACGCTGCCTGTGAACCGGCAGCACTCTCGGTACTCCCGGCTGGCAGCACGGCACAGCCCGCGCACAGCCCGGCCAACGCTACCCCCAGCCCCAGCACCCTGCGGCGCGGGATCCGATTTTCAGCTTTCATTTTTCTTCTCCTCTCGCTCCGTTCCTTTGTGATGCTCCAAAAACAGCCCCAGCCGGGTGAACCATCCGGTCCTGCGCTCGGCCACAATGGGCTGCCGCCCCAGCACCCGATAGGGCAGATTGGACGTAAACGCATCCAGCCGGAACAGCGTGACCAGATAGAACAGTGCCGCCCCGATCAGGAAGCCGAACCCGTAAAACGCAGGGTCAAACGCCATGGAAAGAGCCGTAAGCCCCCCGGCGGATACGGCAAACACGGCGGCAGCGGCCACCGCACCGCCGTAATCCGTAAAGTAAAGCAGGATCATCAGGAGGGTGTTGCCCACGGCGTAAAGGCCGTAGCCCACACACAGGGTACGGAAGTAGCCATGCATCAGATCGTTGAACCCAAGGGGCAGCAGATCCAGCAGCGTGCCCTCCAGCGAGAGCACCGCCGCCGTCGCAAACAGCTGTTTGAGGGCGGTGAACCGCAGCTCCCGGTTCAGCACCGCCAGCATCTCTTCCTCTGCGGTCACGATGTCGCCCACAACGCCGCCATCGTTGAACAGGCTGTAGTAATTCCGGTATTTGGGGTAAAAATTGACCTCCACCGACACCACGAAATTCACGCTTGTGATGAGGATGGTCAGAAACGCGATCAGGGCAGGAACATCATAATACGGTGCCCCATAAAACAGCCCTTTGACCTGCACGCCCACCGGCCCTGCCCAGCAGATGACAAGGTGGGCAAACAGCCCCAGGTTGGTACACAGCCCCGTGAAGGCCAGCGGCAGAAACGCATCCACCCAGCGCAGGAACGCCCACGGGCTTGCATCGCTCTGGGGGAAGTACCGGTAGAGCAGCACCACATCCCAGACCATCATCAGGCCGTAGCCCATGGCCACTGCAAAGAGCATCCCCTCCAGCACCGGGCAGCCCAGCAGCACCACCAGTACGGCACCCAGCCCAAACGCCAGCGCGATGGCGGCCAGAAACGAGCACAGGATGCCCCGATAGTCCTTGATGGCGGTCAGATAGCTCATGCCGTTCCAGTTCACGATCATCTCCGCAAACAGCCACAGGCAGAGCAGCCCCTGCAGAAGAGTCGCCCCGGAGACCAGCAGAAACAGCCCATACAGCGGGCAGCCCAGCACCAGCATCAGGCTGCCGGAGCCCCAGAACGAGGGCAGGATCGTATGCTCCTGCTCCTCATAGAGCATATCGGCCAGATAGCGCGTCACCGGCATGGAAAAAAAGCTGGTGACCGTCAGGGAGAACAGCAGCGTATAGGTGATCATGCAGACCAGCAGATCCTGCTGATCCCGCGGTGCGCCGACCCAGCCGCAGAGCAGCAGGATCCCCAGCTGGAGCACAACGCCCAGCAGCATGGGGCCGGTGCAGATGATGCCCGCATATCCGTACGCCCGCAGAGAAGCAAACAACCCCTTGCGGCGGAACAGTTTTTTTAATTCAAATCCAATTCCTGCCATAGTTACTCCAAGTGATATTCCGTTGCGGTCTCATCGTACATTTTCCGGTAGTTGGCCAGCATCTGCTCGTGGTGGAAGTACGCATCCACCCGCCTTTGCCCGATCTGCCCCATCTCTTCGCGGCGGGCACGGCTGGCGCACATCTTTTCCATGGCGTCGGCCAGACCCTGCCGGTACATGGGGGGCACGCAGTAGCCTGCCACGCCCAGCGTATCCCCCGGGGCACCTTCCAGCAGTTCGCGGCAGCAGCCCACCTCGGTGGTCACGCAGGGGCGGCGCGCCGCCATGGATTCCAGCACGGAGAGCGGCTGCCCCTCCGAGATGCTGGTAAGGATGGTGAAATCCAGCTTCTGCATATACTGCACCACATCCACCCGGCCGGTGAAGAGCAGATTCTTGAGCTGCAACTGCTCCACCAGCGCGTAGCACTCCTTGGCGTAGTCCTCATCGTCCACGCCGCCCATGATGTGGAGCCGGACGTTGGGCACCCGGGAGGCCAGCTCAAAGAACGCATAGATCATGGTCTTGACGTCCTTGATGGGGGCCAGACGCACCACTGCGCCGATGTCCACCCAGCCGTCCTCCTCCTTGAGCGGGATCCTGCAGAACCGCTCGTACTGGACGCCGTTGGGGATGACGATGCACTTTGCGGCATTGCACCCCATCTCGATCTGCGTCCGGCGGGCATTGTAGAACAGGCTGCTGACCCGGAACGCCCGCCGGTAGATCTCCTCCGAGAGCATATAGAAGAACCGGATCCACCGGTTCTTGAACGAGGGCACCACCCACTCGGCGCGGATGATCTCCTCCTCCCGTTCCCGGGTGTAGATGCCGTGTTCGGTCAGGAGCACCGGCGCATGGTTCACGCTGCCGCCCAGACAGGCCAGCAGACCGCCGTAGCCGGTGGAGATGGCATGGTAGACATCCGCCTTCGGCACCCGCCCGGTGAGCAGATAGAGCACCGGCAGCAGCATCGAGCGCATGGTGTGGAACGCGTCCGCATACGCAACATACGGGTACTCCTGCAGACAGATGTCGGTGAACAACTCCATAAAATCCCGGCTCTGCAAAAAAGAAAGCGGGTGGACGCCCCGTTCCTGAAACAGGCGGTACAGCACATCCCAATCCGGATGCCCCAGCCGTACCAGCTCCCGCAGGGCGGCGCGCTCGGCGGCGGAAAACAGGACGGGCTTCTGCTCCCCGTGGAGCCGGAGGGCGTCGTCCAGAAAGACCTCCTCCACCTCTTTCACGTTGGGCGGCAGCTCATATACGAACTTTCCCCGATCCTGCGCTTTGGCTCCGATGACCCAGAGCGAAAACTCCTGCTGGGGCATGGCCTGAAGATAGGCGTGCATCCAAGTGGAGACGCCGCCGTGGACATAGGGATAAGACCCTTCCAGAACCAGACAGATGCGCATGGTCATACCCCTTTCTTTTCAATATGGACGGTGTCGGCATTGGCTTTGAGCAGGTAGAGATCTCCCGTCAGGCGGGTCAATTCGCCGCCCGTCACCCGGCCGGGGGTGCCCTCATTGGCGCGGAAGAGCAGCCACCCCTCATCCACAAAATTGCCGAGGGTCAGCGTCCACTCCGCGGGGGTGCTCTCCATGGAAACGGTGAGCTGGCTGTACCGCTGGATGGCACCCGAGCACTCGGTGCCGGTCTGTTTGCGCAGATCCGGCGCGGCGGCCCGGAGCCATTTGAGGTAATCTTTCAGGCCGCCTTTGTAGGTCTCCCAGCCTTCTGCCGCACCGCGGTCCACATCCAGCAGATCGTCCGGGTGCATAAAATGCGTGCTGACATAGTGCATATTCAGCTCGCTCATCGCGGCCAGCCGCATATAGGAATCTCCCACCATACTGCCGGACACGATGCGGGGCTGCTCCACGACGCCGTCGCTGGCCACGCCAAACTCCTGCACATAGGGCAGGGAGGTGCCGTCCGCAAAGTAGGTGCTGGTGATGGTGCGGATCTGGGATACCCTGCTGCCCAGCACCTTCCGCCCGGCGGCGGAGAGGATGTTGGAGGGCGGCACATAGACGCTGCCCTCGGTGTGGGGCAGCACAGCCTTTTGAAACGCCAGCAGCTCTTCCATCGCCGCCACGACCGCGTCCTCACTGGGCCATTGATGATAGGCATACAGCCCTTTGTAATCGGTATCCGGCAGCACCAGCGGCTGGTGGTTGTAGCCATGGAAGCCCACTTCCCCGCCCTGCCGCAGCAGCAGGCTGCCGTAGTAGCGGAACTGCTGGGTGTCCGGCTGGCGCGTCGGCGCACTCTGGGTATCGTCCTCATAGTTTTCGATCATCACACCGGTAAAGCGGATGGCGTATTCCTGCGCCAGCTTCATGAGATCCGGCCACCAGACCTTGGCATAGAAATCCGCAATGCTCATGCCGTAATCCCTGCGGATGTACGTGCCGTCGCCGCCGGGCACCGGAGAAGGAAAATCGTCCAGATAGAACACGGCACTGTTGATCACCGGGTAGGCAGCGGCATCGCACAGGAGGCTGTAGGAGGCTGCGTAAATGCCCCGCAGCACCTTATCGTAGATGCCGATGTTGTCCACCACCACCCTGCCGCTGCCGGACTTGGTGCCCCACACCAGCGGGACCCCCTCGTCCCCCGTGCGGGCATAGACGGTGGCCTCCTCCCGGAGACTGACGCTGAGGGAGGACTCGAACGGATCGCTGAATTCATACCGCTGCCCGCCGCCCAGCATAAAGTCTTCCGCTGGAACGATGCTCTCGGCCGTCTTGTACTCCCAGGAAGAGGACTGGACGCCCAGCTTGGGCGAAATCGCGTCAAAATAGGTCGTTTTGTCGGGCGTCATGGCAAACAGGACGCTTCCACCGTCCTGCACCCAGTTCATCAGGTCGGTCAGACGCTTGCCCAGCGCGTCCAGATCGCTCATGAGGATCACGACGGTCTTGTACCGGCCAAACTCCGGGATGCCGGCAAGCGGCGTTGTGTGGACATCCACGGCCTGCGTGCTCACCTTCATATCCAGAAGGATCTGATCAAACTGCTCTTTGGCAAGGTCTGTGCCTCCCTGCCCGGAATCGTAGAGCAGCAGGCAGGTGACCGGCTGGCCAAACAGCGCGATCTGGGCGGGCTGCACCTCTGCCCGGGGGAGATAATCGATCTTAAACTGCGTGGCTTCGTACTGAATGCCGCTGCGCTCCGTGAACAGGATGGCAGCCATCGCCGCAAACACGGCCCAGATGATCAGCAGTTTCTGCCAGCGGAACGCCCGCAGCCGGGAAAAAAGTTCTTCCATCATTGCGCTTCCCCCTGCCAGAACCGCACGGTCTCGCGGCCCTTTGCGCTGAGGTAGACCTCCTTTTCCTCGATTTGACGCAGCGTCTCCCGGATGGCCTCCCCATCGCGCAGAGCCGCTGCCAGCCGCAGGCGAAGCAGCCACGGCGTCTCGCGCTGGGGCCAGCGGTCGATGAGATCCTCCAGCGTTTTCCCTGCGCGGTCATACTCCGCAAGGCTGAGCTGCACATCCGCCAGCCTGCACTCCAGCGTACAGCTGCGGCGTCCGTTCCGATTTTCCAGCCGTTTTTTCAGCAGCTGCTCCAGCTGGTGGTACTGGATCTCCGCAGCCTTGCCCTGCACAAAGCCGCTCTCCAGATAGCTGCCCAGATAATCGCAGTATTCTTCCAGCACGGCGGCATCGTCCGGAGCCGCGGCATACCGCTGTTCCTGCCTCTGCAATTTCAGGTCGGCCTCCTTGGTGATCTGCGACAGTGCCGTGGAAGCGTAGTGCACCACCTCGCTGTCGCTGTCCATCCGCGCCTGCTGAAGCAGATCGTAATAGCCTGCGGGGTCATCCGTCAGCACCGAGAGGATGAGTTTCCGCTTCTGGGCAGGGCTGTTGACCAGCAACGCTTCCTCCAGAGGAACGACCGTATCTTCGCCCTCGTTGTCCGCCACGAGGATGCTCTCGTGGATTTCCTCATTGATGCGGAGTTTTTCCAGCGTCTGCTCCCGCAGGCATCCGCCCGTGAGCCGGTTGGACGTGTGGAGCAGCAGCACGCACAGCGGCCCCCACACCGGCACCAGAAGCATCACCGGAACAAAATATCCCTCCACTTCCCATGCCCGGGCACGCGCCAGCAGCCAGAGCCCCCCGCACACGGCCAGATGCACCGTCAGCAGCACCAGCCCGAGCCAGAACTCATTCCCCATGCTGCACCTCCGGTTGCGCGGCGCGGATCAGCCGCAGCTGCTCATCCAGCGGCACCGCGGTGACGTGAAGCCCTTTTCCGCCCAGACGCCGGGTCAGCAGGGGCAGATCCGCTTCGTCGGCCTGATTCATCAACAGGTAAACGGCATTGTCGGTTCCGACGCCCGCGGCATCGGTGCTGCGGATGGAGCACTCCACCCGCGCATTGAGTTCGGCCTGATTTTTGAATTCACCGGTCACCCGCAGCAGCAGATGGTGCGCCATCTTCTCTTCCTGCAGGGTACAGGCTGCGGCCAGCTGCTGGGCAAACATGGCCGGGCGCAGCAGGCAGGTATCGGGCAGATACCAGTTTTCCCGCACGGCACTCTCATACGCAAAGGCGCGCACCAGTGCGGTCTCCACCAGTCCGCAGAGGATGCGGAACAGATTCTGGTAATACAGCGTCATCTGCTCTTCGCCGGCTGTGCGCAGACCGATGAGCACCACAAGGCGGCCGTTCTGCCGCACACCGGCGGCGTACATGGGACGCCCGGGCAGGAGGCCGCGGTTCACCCACAGCCCCTCCTGCTCAATGGCGCGGATCACATCCAGCCACTGTTCCAGCTCCAGCGAGTGGGCTGGCTCCGGCGTCATTCCGGCACTGGCCGCGGTCAGGCGGGCAAACACATGGTTTTGTTCCATCCGGTAGATGGTGAGGCTGCGGTTTTCCAGCACATCCTCCATCACCTGCACGGTCTTGCGGTAGATCTCCTGCGGCTGCAGCATATCCAGCTGCTGGGTCACCGTGTAGATCTTGCCAAAGCTGTCCCGGCGGCCCAGGATCTGGCGGCGGAACATCTGTTTATCCTCCAGCGTATCCTGATACAGTTTCCGGGTAAACGTGAGCCGCTTGCGCAGCAGGTCATTTTCCTCCTGCACAAAACGGGCGGCTTCTGTATTGCGCAGCTGCACATACCCGCAGGACGCCCCCACAACAAAATAGGCGAGGAACGCCAGCCAGTTGGCAGGCTCATAAAACAGCAGCATCAGAGCCGTGCCCTGCCGCAGATAGCCCGCTGCCAGTGAGACGGACGCCAGCACTGCAGCTAGCACGCCCGCATTGAGGCCGTACACCGTGCCGATGAGCATGACGAACATCAGCCGGAAATCGATCATCTGGAACTGTGCGTCCGTGCCGGTGACCCGCACCAGCAGTTCCGTGATCAGCCAGACGGCCGCGATCTCCACCAGCCGCAGCAGGCGGGGGCTCTGGCGCAGTTTGTCCACCGCCCTGTGGACAAACCGTTTCTTCTCGGCCTGCCGGTCGCACCACGCACGATAGAGCGCGGGCAGATCGTCCAGCAGATTGTACCGCTGGAACCAGCCGTACCTGCGGCGGACGGTCGGATCCTCGGTGGGATAGGTCTGGATGGTATCGGTGCCGTAGAGCAGCTCCAGACCGGGCTGCAGCGTTTGCAGCACGCCGCCCAGCTGCCCCTGCGTCAACCCGAAAACATCCGGCAGTGTAAACCGCTCCGGCTCCGGGGTCCAAGTATCGAACACCCGCGCGATGAGGTCGGCCAGTTCTTCCACGCAGAGCGCAAGCAGCGGCTGGGCCGCCTTTTCCTCCATCTGGACGGTGCCGGTGGACATCTGCTCAAACAGGCGGGCAAACTGCTCTGCACCGCTGGCCGAGACTGCATACAGATAGGGCAGGCGGAACACCTTGACCTGCAGCTTGCTGGTCTTTGCATAATGGAAGCAAAGCTCCTCCGCGGCATTGGCCAGCAGCGTTTTGCCCGAGGGCGGCGTGAGGGCAGCCTCCGGGCCGGAAAGGTACAGCAGCTCCACCTCCCGCTCACGGCAGGATTGCAGCACCCGGCGCAGGCGATCCAGCTCGCCTTCCTGATCGCCGTGGGGCAGCAGATATTCTGAAAAATAAACGACGCGGTCAAACTGATAGGTTTCCGTAAGCTGGCTCAGCAGCTGCTTGCCATCCAAGGTCACTGTTTTTACCCGGGTGTCCAGCAGTGCTTCCCCTTTTGCGTGCGTGGTCAGCACATGGTCGTCCGGGAACGCCGTCTCGATCCACTCCTGTGTCAGGAACGCGGTATGGCCTGTGAGTAAGATTTCCATTGCATTTACCGTTTCTGCCCCGTCTGGCCTCTTTTTACACCAGCGTGGTGCATTCTTTTTTCTGTGATGTACGGATGGTACTTTCTTTCATAGCGTAATACTGTGATAATATCACTTTGTCTTAAAAATAACAAGTGTTTTTCGGTTGGTTTTCTCCGGATCGTCCTCGTTTTTTCTGCCGCCGATTTTCTGCACAGAAAACGAGCGTCAAATCTCACGATTCAACGCTCGTTCATCGTTGCACCTCGCGCACTCCGATTCAGGCTTTTCTGCTCTCCGGCAGACAAGCCGCGCCCTGCGCTTCCCCGTTCCAAGGGGTACGGTCGAGCCATTTTCCCAACCGTCACCCCAGTGCCACATCCAGCACCATCATCACGCTGAAGCCTACCGCAAAAAACACCGTGCCAATATTGGAGTGCTGCCCCTGCGACATTTCCGGGATCAGTTCCTCCACCACCACATACAGCATGGCTCCGGCGGCAAAGCTGAGCAGATAGGGCAAGGCGGGCACCACGATGCCCGCCGCCAGAATCGTCAGCACGGCCCCAATGGGCTCTACGACGCCGGACAGTACGCCGCCCCAGAACGCCCGGCTCTTTTTCATTCCTTCCGCCCGCAGGGGCATGGAGATGATGGCCCCCTCCGGGAAGTTCTGAATGGCAATGCCAAGGGAAAGAGCCAGTGCCCCGGCAGCGGTGATCTGCGCGGTTCCGGCAAGGTATCCGGCGTAGACCACGCCCACGGCCATGCCCTCCGGGATGTTGTGCAGCGTCACCGCCAGAACCATCATGGTGGTGCGCTGGAGCTGGCTTTTTGGTCCTTCGGCCTGCAAACTGTTCTGGTGCAGATGCGGGATGAGATGATCCAGCAGCAGCAAAAACAGGATGCCCAGCCAGAAGCCCACCGCCGCCGGGAAAAACGCCAGCCTGCCCAGATCTGCGGCCTGCTCCATGGCCGGGATCAGCAGGCTCCATACCGATGCCGCCACCATGACCCCGGCGGCAAAGCCGGTGAGGGCACGCTGGAGGCCGTCACTGAAAGCGTTTTTCAAAAAGAACACACAGCCCGCCCCAAGGCTTGTGCCCAGAAAGGGGATCAGGATCCCCCAGAATGCGTCTTGCATGATGGAATACCTCCTAGCAGTTATTTATGACTAACCATATGGGAAGTATACTGCGCTCCCGCAAAAAGGTCAAGGGCTTTGCGGTACCTTCTGCAGAAGAATTAGCTTCCATAAACATCCTTATTTTTTCTTGACAACGCTCTGCAGACGTGCTATGTTAGGTCTCGTCAGTTCGTTCAACCTAACCATCTGAGGGGCTTTGCCCCGCAGATTTTTCTTCGCGTGCAATGTTAGGTTTAGCTAACTATGCAGTGGCAATTTCCTGCCATTGCAATGAAAGGAGCATTTTTCATGAGAGCAAAGAAATTTCTTTCCCTGCTGCTGTCGGCGGCCATGGCGTTCAGTCTGCTGACCGCTACCGCTTTTGCAGCAGCCCCTGCCGAGGAGGAAAACGGCTTTTTCGATTTTCTGCTGGGCAAAAAATACACCTACCTCTACGCTGCCCTGACATGGGAGGAGTATTGGGCAAACGAGAAGGTCTACGCCGCCGGCAGCACCGCTGCCTCTGCGCAGCTGGACAGCCACGAGGAGCGGGATCTGGGTGCCTTTGATGCAGTCTCCCGCGCCACCGTCAACCACGGCCTGCATCGCGGCAGCTTCCAGAGCACTGCGGTGATCTACGCCAAGGATGGCAGCACCTACACCGTTTCTCACTGGTCGGACGATGGCAAGACCATCTATCTGGCCGATGGCTCCACCGTGGGCTGGAACCGCGGCACCATTACCAAGGCAGACGGCTCCACCGTCCAGATGGATCACTACGAGGTGCTGGGCACCAAGTATGTGCCGGTGCGCGTGGCTGCCAGCGACCTTGCAGATTTCTGCTCCAAGTACACCGTGGTGGAAAACGGCGGTCAGCTGGTGGGCGGCTACTCTGAAAAGAACCTGACCGCCTATACCCTGACGGCTGCGGTGGATCAAAACACCAACGGCCTGAAGTACGCTACTAAAAACGGCGAGGGCTACACCTTCTCTGCCGCTCACACCGGCACCGGTTCCGGTGTGGCAGAATCCGCCCAGAAAGCTGCCGAGGGTCTTACCGTCAACCTGCGCAGCGGCAGCGATGTGGGCAGCTTTGGCGAGTTCATCCGTGTGGATCTGAACGGCAACTACGGCGAGCTGGGCTCCCGGATGCAGTCTGTGGTGTGGACCTACTACGGCAATGACAGCACCTACACCCACGCCAAGGCATCCTATGGCACCAAGTTTGCAGCCGACAACTGGATGCACAAGTCCATGGGCATCCAGCTGGGTCTGAGCGATTCTGCCCGCTGCCAGCTGCCGGAGGGCACGGATGGCACCGGCTACTGGGCCATCACCATCCATGCACTGGGCTACGCCGACACGGTGGTCAAGTTCCAGACCACTTCCGAGAACCTTGCCAAGCACGAGCTGGCAAGCGATGCCGACCGCGCCGCTCTGCAGGCTGTGGTCACCGAGGCTCAGAGCAAGGCAAAGGCGGCTTACACCGCCGACAGCTACGCGAATCTGGAGACCGAGCTGGCCGAAAGCGTGGAGCTGCTGAGCCGCGAGACCCTGTATAAGGCCGCCGCACTGGAGCAGGTGACCCACCTGACCGATGCTGTGCAGAACCTGAAGGCTGCCTGATCCGGCCAAAAAACAGAACACCCAAAAGGCAAGGCTGCTTCCCCGTAAGCGGCCTTGCCTTTCCGTGTCAGGAGGAGTTGAAATGAGCAAAAAACGATGCAATGCGCTGCTGCCGCTGGTGCAGCTGCTCCCGGCGGTGGTGGCTGCGGCAGCGGTGCTTTTTGCCCTGCCGCGCACCGTGCCGGTGCTGGCTGCCGTGCCGGAAAGACTGGCCGCGGTGGTGGAGCAGCCGGTGGAGGCCGCTTCCTCCGAAGCAGAGGAAGAACCCCTGCCCAAGCTGCCCTATGCCGACGGCGTTTACGTCGGCACTTCCCGGGGCTACGGCGGTGCCGTCCGGGTGCAGGTCACCATGGAAAACGGCAGCATCACGGAGGTCGAGATCTTGGACGCCTCCCACGAGACCAAGCAGTTTCTGCGGCGCGCCAAGCGGCTTCTGACCACCGTGGTGAAGGCCCAGAGCTGGGAGGTGGACGCCGTTTCCGAGGCCACCTACACCAGCCGTGGCATTCTGGGCGCGGTGCAGAACGCCCTGACCGGCGAGGTGGTCAACAACCCCCTGCCGCCGCAGCCCGAACCCGCTGCACCGCTGGTGGTGGAGGAATTCACGGCCCCCTCCACCTACCTTGACGGCATCTACACCGCCGAGGCCATGGGCTTTGAGGGGCAGATCACGGTGCAGGTCACGGTGGAAGCGGATCAGATCACCGCCATCACCCTTCTGCGTGCCGAGGACGAGGAAGAATATCTCTCCCGGGCAAAGCAGGTCATCCCCGCCATTCTGGAAAGCCAGAGCCCCAGCGTGGATGCCGTTTCCGGCGCGACCTACTCCTCCACCGGCATCCTGAACGCGGTCAAGCTGGCACTGGCAAAGGCCGCTGTCACCCCGGTGGAGGAAGCCGCCCCGGAGCAGGCGGCATCGGAAGAACGGCCGGAAGAAGCAGCACCGTCGGAAGTGCCGGAGCCTGAGGAAACGCCGGTCACGGCACCCACCGTGGAGGTGGTGCAGCCGGAGGAAAAGAGCCCTCTTCCTGCGTGGTTCGAGGAAGTGTGGCGGCAGCTTTTCCCGGCAGATGCACCGGCTTCCTCTGCACCGGAAGCGGCATCCTCTGAGGAGATGCTGCCGGCATCCGAGGCGGTGCTGCCGCCGGAAGAAGCCAAAGCGGAACCTGAAACGGAAGGAGCGGCAGAATGAAATACAAAAATTTTCTCCTCCGGGCGGTGAACCTGCTGCTGATTCTGGGCGTCCTGTGGCAATACCAGCAGGTGGCACTGGTCCGGGCAGCGGCGGTAAGCCAGCGCAAGCAGGAAATTGCCGCGGTGGAGGCCTACAACGCCTCCCTTTTGCAGGCGCAGAGCGCAGCGCAGGCAGAGCAGCCCCAAAGCGGCTACCGGGATGGCACCTACGAGGGCAGTGCCTTTGGCTTTGGCGATGTCATCCGGGTGTCGGTGACCATCCAGAACGGAAACATGACCGACATTGCGGTGCTGGATGCTTCCGGCGAAGATAAGCCCTACTATCAACAGGCACTGCCCCTGCTGGACGAGATGCTGGAGGTGCAGTCCGCGGAGGTGGATACCGTTTCCGGTGCCACCCTCACGGCAGAGGGACTGATCGGTGCAGTCGCGGACGCACTGGGAAAGGCGGCAGAATGATGGAAAAAACACAGGCAAACCCCTTGACCGCGGCGCAGCAGCGTCAGCGGAGCCAAAAGCACCGTGCATGGCTGCGCGCCGGGGTGCAGCTGTTCTTCTTCGTATCCATGCCGGGCGCATTCGTGGCCGGGTTTTCCGGGGTAAAGCAGCTCTTTCTTCACATCGGTGCGGGCGAGGTGCTCTCGGCGGACAGCTTCACGCTTTCCCTGCTGGGGCTGTGCGGCTTCACCCTGCTGTTCGACCGGTTTTTCTGCGGGTACGCCTGCGCCTTCGGCAGCTTGGGCGATGCCGTCTGGGTGCTGTCCGGTCTTGTCCAGAAAAAGCTGCTCCACCGCAAAAAGCAGCTGCGTCTGCCGGAGCGGGCGGTGCTTTGGGGGCAGAAGGTCAAATATCTGCTGCTGGCGGGGCTGGTGGTGCTGTATGTGACCCGGCAGGAAAAGCTGCTGACCGGCACAAGCCCGTGGGAGGTGTTTTCCCGTCTGACGGCTCTGCGTCTGCCGCCGGAGGGCTTCGGCGTGGGCATTGCGCTGTTTGTGCTCATTTTGCTGGGCATGGCGGTGCAGCCCCGGTTCTTCTGTCAGTTCCTCTGCCCCATGGGGGCGGTGTTCGCCTTGCTGCCGGTGCTGCCCTTTGCGCGGCTGCACCGGCAGAGCGAGGGCTGCATCCCGGGCTGCAATGCCTGCAGGCAGCAGTGCCCGGTGTGCCTGAAGCTGGAAGAAAGCAGCCTGCGCAGCGGGGAGTGCATCGCCTGCGAAGCCTGCGCGGGCACCTGCCCCAAGCAGAACATCCACCGGTGGGATATGGCTCTGTGCAAGCACCTGTGGCTGCCGGTGCTGCTGAAAGCCGCACTGTTTTTCCTGCTGGGCTGCTGGCTGGGCTTCTGCCGGTTTATCTGAAACCAAAAAGGAGGCCGCAAACAGCGATATCGCTATCGTATGTGGATTTTTCAGGGTGCGCCCGCAGGGAGCACCCTGTTTTTTGTTTTGCGTCACTCTTAAAATGATAAGCTGCTCATAAATTTGCTCATATCTTGTTGTTTTTATGCAGCTTTTCTATAATAGCATGGGACACACGGCGATGACCCCGTAAGGGAGAGCCGGAGAACGGCGCACCCAACATCAACTGGTCAAAACGGCCCACTGAAAAAGCCGGACGAGCTGTCCGTTCAGGATAGCTTGCCCGGAGCAAGAGTGCAGAGGACGCAGTCCTTTGCCCCAGTGATATGATGCTGTGCGTCATCCTACTGGGTATTATCTGGCGCAAAACGGCGTCAGATCTAGCAGCTCCGTTGCTGCGCACTCTCCTGGCAAGCTGCTGAAACGGAGGGATGCCTATCTGAAACTGACACAACACAACGGACGAGCCGGAACCCACGGCACCTACGCAGGACAAACCCCGGCTGGAGTTGACCGAGAAGATCGAAGCAAACTTCTACTCCCAAGACCTGACCCCGGCAGCGCCCCAGCCCCAGCAAAACGAAAAGCCGGCGGCAACAAAAATCTCCGGTAAGGAGATTCTTGAAGCCATCCGGCTGATGGACGCAGACGAACGCAGAGAGTTGACGAGAGCCTTGTTCGCTTAAAGTCTCTTCTTTTTATGCAAAGGAAAGCAGGCTGTGCAAACCATGCGCAGAAAAGCCCCCGATTCGGGCAAATGTGCAAACGGTGTGCAGAAAGTGTGCAGCCGCTTTCCTACATAAAGAAAGAACGCCAAATCTTACGATTTGACGTTCAAAATTTGGTGCACCTCCAGGGACTCGAACCCTGGGCCCACTGATTAAGAGTCAGTTGCTCTACCAACTGAGCTAGAGGTGCATATTGTCGAGATGCGGTTTCAAACATCCCGACATTTGAGTCGGCGACTACCTATTTTCACGCGCCGTTTCCAGCGAACTATCTTGGGCACGAGTGAGCTTAACTTCTGTGT
>CAKTBG010000008.1 GCA_934533135.1 uncultured Faecalibacterium sp. | reverse complement strand
ACCTCCACCGAGTTGCCCCGATTAGAACCTGAATCTAACGCGTCTGCCAATTCCGCCATATCCGCATATTTTGTTTTCGCTCCAGCCGTTCGACTCGGAACGTTAGTTATTATACCACGGATCCGGAAATTGTCAAGCGTTTTTTGACAATATTTTTGAGCCCTCGTTTTCAGGCGATGCTGTGCTGTTTTTACTTTGATTTTTCTGATTTTTCTGCATCGGTCTCTTTTTGCGACGCTCTGCGATCCTGCAGGTCGCCCAAAGCGTAGTGATTTCTGCCCTCGCGGATGCTCTCAACGCTGGCCTCGTAGCAGGCAATCAGGATCTCCATATTGGGCTGCGGCGCATTTGGCTCGGTCAGGGTGCCGGCCTCCACCGCCTCATTGTAGTTGTCGATGATCTGGCGGCAGATCCGTTTGCGATCCCGCAGCGGCGTCTGCAGGTTTGCCACCCGCTGCTGACGCATTCCGTAGAAGTTGCTGCCATGGTCGCCGAAGAAAATGTAATAATCCTGCTCGATCTCTACCGGCGAAGCCTGCTCCCTATAATAGGTAACCAGCGCGTCTCGTTTGCGGTCGGTGCTGGTGCGCACAATGTCCGGCATCCCACGCGGGAACAGCTCCGGGTGGCGGATCCACTTGGAGTAGGGTTCTACCGGCACCCGCAGTGCTTCAAAGATCTCGAAAAAATCTTCCAGCGAAAGTTTCATCTCGCCCTTTTCCCACTTCTGCAAGGTGCGCTTGTCACGCTTCAAGCGATCGGCCAGCTCCCGCTGTGACAATCCCGCCGATTCCCGCGCAAAAGCAATGGCTTCTGCGATCCGTTTTCGATAATCCGCCATACGCCGTCTCCCCCCTAAGACAATTCATTCCGCTTTTCCACCCGATTTTGGCGGCACAGAATGCACCGCACCGGTCAAGCGAATCGACGATACAGATTGTACCGCCAAAGTTTGCCGCATTGGTTGTGTACTTTGAAATGGCTCTGTGCTATAACAATTCCAAACAACCACTCTACTAAAAGGATACGCGGTGGATCTGCGTCTGTCAATAGGAAAGTTTCTCAGTAAGGCCGTTCTTTTTTACCGAAATGTGCCGAAATTTTTTCGACAGCCCCTGCGGGATACGCTGACGGATCGCCGTTTTGTGCCGTGTGTCAAACCGGAATTTCAAAGGGAAAGGAGACATTTATGTACTACTATCGTTGTATACGGGAGGAAGGATCGCTGCCGGACATCGGCTCTTACACCACGTTTGGGATCATGGCCTTAAAATACGCAAACGGCCGCTGGCAAAAGCTTGCTTTCATCTCCGATGTCTCACTGGACTGCCGCATGGTGCAGGATCTGGCCAGCCTCTGCACCCGGTATCAGCTGCATCCCTGCCATCTGCTGGACGTTGTGGAGGACGCCATCTGATTTCCCTCGCAGCCTCACCGCTGCATCGTATGTTCGGCGCGGGCGATCTCTGCCAGCCGGATGCCTGCATGAGCGAAGAACCGAAGGAACGCCGGGCAGAAATAATTGTGGGTCCCGGTCTCGTCGGTGTACCAGTCCCGTTTGCAGCCGCCAAAGCACAGCCCCCTGCAGGCACACATAGCACATTCCTCCGGGTGACGTTCGCCCTGTGCCAGAAATTCCTGCTCTCTTTCTCCGTGGAGAAACGCTTCCAAGGGCTGCTCCCCGACTTTGCCCAATTTCCAGTCGTCGAGGCAGTAAAAATCGCAGGGATACAGGGTACCATCCCCCTCCACGACCAGATAGGCACCGCAGCTGCCGCTGGTCGCGCAGGTTCCGGCGGGCATTCCCATGGCCAGATGGACGTAATCGTCAAACAGGCGGATGCTGGTGTAGCGGCCGTTTTTCCAGTCGAGATACCATGCGTCGAAAAGGCCGCAGAGAAAGCTGGCGTACAGCTCGGGCGTCAGCGAGTATTCCATGCTGCCCCGTTCCGCCCCCAGCGGGTCGAGGCAGGGGATGAATTGCAGATACTGCCCGCCCAACTTTTGCAGGGCGTGATAGACTTTGACCGGGCTTTTGGCACACAAGCGGGTGACGACACAGAGAATGTTGGTGTCCACCCGCTTTTTTTGCAGCAGAGCGAGATTTTTGGTCACCCGGTTCCACGTAGACTTTCCGGCGGCGTCCGGGCGCAGCTCTTCGTGGATGGCCTTGGTACCGTCCACACTGACGCCCACGAGGAAGCGATGGGCGGCGAAGAAGTCCGCCCACTCCTCGTTGAGGGCGAGGCCGTTGGTCTGGATGGCATAGTTCACCTGCACCCGCTTGGTGTTGCACTGCGCAGCCTTGGCCACAAAATGGCGGAAGTAGTCCAGCCCGGCCAAGGTCGGTTCGCCGCCCTGAAAGGCAAAGGTGACCATCCCCCTCTCGTCCAGTGCGGCAAAGGCGTCCTCGATCAGCCGGTCGGCGGTAGCCTCGGTCATCCGACCCGCGTTGGCTTCGGAACGATTGGCGGCTTCGTCCTCGTAAAAGCAGTACCGACAGCGCATATTGCACAGGCCGGAAGCGGGCTTGATGAGAAAATTCAGATTGTTCACCGTTGGGGTTCCTCCTTATGCTGGTTTACTTTCAGGCTGGCCACTTCGTACAGCAGGAGCTCCAGCATGACATAGACAACGATCTGATCCTCAAAAAAATTGTCCTGACTGTCATCGGTCACGCGGGGTAGCAGGAGCACTTCATCGGCAAGCTGGGCGATGTGCATCTTATTGTTCATCGTAATCAGCATCAGCGAGCAGTTGTGCGCCTTGAGATTTTCAAGGATATGTTCTTTTTCCCGGAAGCCGCGGCCCGCCATGCTGAGCACAATGCACAGGTCATCCTTGTCCAGCACCTCGGCGTCGTCGGTCATCACGATCCAGTCGTCGGTACATTTGTTGAAGATGCCCATTCGCCCCAGACGATTGGAAAGCTGGCTGGCCGACTGGAATGTCCGGTTAACGCCCCAGATGCAGATCCGCTTGGCTGAGCAGATCCGCCGAGCCGCCTCCTGCAGCTGCTCCCGAGGCACATAGTTCGGGATCATTTTGATGTAGCGGGTATAGGTATCCAAAATATTCTCAATGGGATCGCCGCTTTTTTGTCCGGCCCCGTTCCGGTCACCGCCCTGTGAGAGCAGATAATTGTTCATCGAAAAGCGGAACTCCGAAAAGCCGTCGTAGCCCAGTTTCTGGCACAAGCGCGCCAGTGCCGCGTTGGACGAGCCAGCGTTCTTGGACAGCTGGCTCATCCTGCCTTCCAGCATACAGCGAGGGTTGGATATAATGTAGTCGGCCAGCTTCTGTTCCGCATTGGTCAAGGTATCATACCTACTGCGGAGCAATGCGATCGGATCCATACAGCTCCCTCCATTTTCTGTTTTCGTATTGCACGATTCTCATTCCAAAGGTTTTTCATCTGAAAAATTTTCCAAATCTTACGATTATGATACCGCATCGGCTCGGAAAAAGCAAGGCGGATGACGCTTCTTCTTCTCTTTCGTGTTTCGTTCATCGCCAATTGTTTCGTTCTTTTACACAATACTTTTAGCAATTTTCACAAGAGAAAGCTCCACAATTTAGGCTCTTTGCTGAACTTGAATCTTTTTCCGGAATTTTATTGAAAATTTTTCCAAGCAGTGTTATAGTGAAAAAGCAGAATGCTTCTGTCGGCGCGCATCGGAAGCAAAAAACATCGTACAATTGTCATGAAGTGAGGAAAAAGCTATGCTGGAAAAATTTCAAACAGCAATGGAAAAGACGCTAATTCCATTTGCCAACAAGCTCTCCCAGAACAAAGTTCTGAAAGCGATCAGCGGCGGCTTCTCCGCCCTGCTGCCTATCATCATGGTGGGTGCCATCGCTTCCCTGCTGTCCGGCCTGAACATTGAAGTCTATCAGAACTTCATCACCTCCATCGGCCTGAAAGCCATTGTCAGTTACATCTCCGCTTACACCACCAACATGATGGCCATCTACGCCGTGTTTAGTATCGGCAACTCGATGGCAAAGCAGCTGGAATGCAAAGATCAGTCCATTCTGGTCGGCATCATCTCCCTGATGGTCTTCCTGCTGACCATTCCTCTGGGCGTGTCCAAGGATGAGGTCACCATCGCAGCCGCCATCTCTACCACTTACTTTGGTGCTCCCGGCCTGTTCACGGCCATGATCATCGGCTGCGTCGTGCCCCTGATCTACAACATCTTCGTCAAAAACCACATCGTCATCAAGATGCCCGACGGTGTGCCCCCGCAGATCGCCAACGGCTTCTCCGCCATTATTCCTGCGGTCTGCATCACTGCCATCTTCGCCGCCATCCGCCAGCTCTGCGCTCTGACCAGTTTCGCCACCCTGAGCGGCCTGATTTACGGCCTGCTGAAGACCCCGCTGAGCCACCTGACCAACAGCCCCATTACCTTTGTTGTCCTGCTTCTGTTCTGCAACATCCTGTGGTTCTTCGGCATCCACGGCGGCATGGTCACCATGTCCTTCCTGTCCATGCTGTATATGGCACCGGCTCTGGAAAACCTCGAGGCTATGGCTGCCGGCCAGCCCCTGCCCAATATGCTGACCAACACTTGGTGGTTCACCTTCGCTCAGCTGGGCGGCTCCGGCGGTATCATCGGTCTGGCGGTCTGTATGTTCCTCTTCTCCAAAAGCGAGCGTTATAAGACCCTCGGCAAGATTGCCATTCTTCCGGCTCTGTGCTCCATCTCTGAGCCCATCGTCTTTGGTGTGCCGCTGGTGTTGAACGTCATGATGCTGATTCCCATGATCCTCAGCCCTCTGTGCTGCTTCCTGACCTCTTACCTGATGACCAGCATCGGCGTGCTGCCCTACCTGAACGGCATCCAGCTCTCTACCGGCACCCCGATCGTTCTGGCGGGCTTCCTCGCAGGCGGCTGGCGCGCTGCCATCTGGCAGATCGTTCTGGTGGCTCTGCAAGCTGTCCTCTATTTCCCGTTTTTCCGTATGGTCGATAAGCAGGCACTGGAAGAGGAGAAGAATGCCTGATCCCCCGTTTTGAAACGAATTGATAAGAAAAAGATGAAGGATGTGATCCTATGAGCAGCAAACCGAATATCCTCTGGTTTGTCGCCGATCAGATGCGGTGCGACTCCATGGCGCACATGGGCAACCCCGCCGCATCGACCCCCAATCTGGACGCGCTGGCCACCGAGGGTGTGACCTTTGACCACGCCTACTGCCAAAACCCGGTCTGTGTTCCCAGCCGGTGCAGCTTTTTGACCGGCCTGTATCCCCACACACTGGGTCACCGCACCATGCACTTCATGATGCGCAAGGATGATCCCAACATCATGAAGACCATGAAGGCCAACGGCTATGAGGTCATCTGGATCGGCCGCAACGACTTTATCCCCTCTTCGTGGGCCAAGACCGATTACTGCGACCAGTTCTACGACGGCACCGATCTAATAGAAAAGAGTGCCATTGAGGGCGGTGCCTTCCACCCGGGAATGCGGGGCGACGCAAAGCCGGAGATTGCGCCGGTGATGCAGGACGCACAGCTCAAGTATTCGTTCTACCTCGGCAAATTCCCCGAACACTCGCTGGATCGCACCTTTGACTGGAACTGCGTCCACGCCGCGTTGAACTACCTCGACGAGCGGAGCAGACAGCCCCACGAAAAGCCATTTTTCATCTATTGTACCCTGAGTTTCCCGCATCCGCCTTACGGCTGTGAGGAGCCGTGGTACTCCCTGATCGACCGTTCCAAGATCCCGCCGCGCCGCCCCGATGTGGAAACGCTGGAGGGCAAAAGCGCGATCCTGAAAGGCATCCGCGTCAAACAGGGTCTGCAGGATTGGACTGAAGCGCAATATGCGGAACTGCGCGCCGTCTACCTTGGCATGGTGGCTCGCTTCGACCACCAGCTGGGTCTGCTGACCGACAAGCTGCGCGAGATCGGCGAATACGACAACACCAACATCTTCGTGTTCAGCGACCACGGTGATCTGACCGGCGATTACGGCATCACCGAGAAGTGCCAGAACAGTTTTGAGGAACCGCTGACCAACGTGCCTCTGGTGGTCAAACCCGCTGCCAATATCGCCGTCCGCACCGGCCACAGTACTGCATTGGTACAGCTGAACGACCTGCCGGCTACCGTCTACGAGATGACCGGCGTGACCCCCGATTACATTCAGTTCGGCAAGTCCCTCTGCCAGACCATCGCCACCGGCGGTGCGCACCGGGATGCCGTGTTCTGCGAGGGTGGTCGATTGAAGGGCGAGGTACAGGCCATGGAGCCGGAGCACGGCCCCGAATCGACCTACTGGCCTCGCATTTCCACCCAGCATGAGAGCGATTTGGCTCATAACAAGGGCTGCATGATCCGGATGGGCAGCCTGAAGTACATCATGCACCTGTACGAGGGCGATCAGCTCTACGATCTGGAAAAAGACCCGCAGGAACGGGTGAACCGGATCGACGATCCGGCCTACGCCGATGCTCTGGGGGAAATGCGGCAACGAATGCTGCGTTTCTATATGGAAACGGCTGATTTTGTACCCACCAAGATGGACAAACGATAAAGGAGGATATATACTGTATGCAGTTGAATCAGGATCAATACGATGAGCTGGTCATGAACCTCGTAGTCGAGGGCGGCAATGCCCGCAGCCTCGCCATGGAAGCCATTCAGGAAGCCAAAAAGGGCAACTTTGAGGAGGCCGACAACCGCCTCAAGGAGTGCGAAGAAGCACTGAACAACGCCCACAACACCCAGACGGAGATGATCCAGTCGGAGATCCGCGGCGACCATATCCCGGTCATGCTGCTGATGGTCCACGCACAGGATCACCTGATGGATGCTATGGTCGTCAAGGATATGGCCGTTGAATTTGTAGAACTGTATCGTACTATGGCTCCGCAGAAGTGATTCTGCCGGGTGAAGGAAAATAAATGAAGGAGAGACTTCTATGAAAAACATCGTTTTGTTCTGTGCCGCCGGGATGTCCACCAGCCTGCTGGTCGAAAAGATGCGCGCTGCCGCCAAGGAAATGAACTTTGATTGCAGCATCAATGCTTACGGCCTGAGCGAGCTGAACGAGAAGGGTGCTGCTGCGGACTGCATCCTGCTGGGACCTCAGGTCCGCTACCAGAAGGACAAGGTCACCTCTGCCTTCCCCGAGAAGCCGGTGGCGGTCATTGATATGCGTCTGTACGGCATGATGAAGGGCAAGGAAGTCCTCGAGTCTGCCATCCAGATGATGGGCTGAGCATCTGCCTGAAGTTTCAAGCACAAACACCCCCCTCCGGATCTCCGGCATTGCGCCGGGAAGATCCGGAGGGGGGTGTTGTGTTTTCGGGCATCACTGCTTGATATACCGCAGCTGATACTTGGGCGAGTTGTACAGCAGCTCGGTGAAATCCAGCACCTGACCATTTTCGAGGTAGGTGGTGTTGGCGATCTTGACGATGGGCTGATC
This sequence comes from uncultured Faecalibacterium sp., assembly GCA_934533135.1. Lineage (GTDB taxonomy): Bacteria > Bacillota > Clostridia > Oscillospirales > Ruminococcaceae > Faecalibacterium. Next base: position 64,581 of record CAKTBG010000008.1, on the reverse strand, counting down.
GTCCTTCAGATCAAAGAGCTTGGCCACCTCCGCCGAGGGCAGGATGGGGGTGACGGTATGAGCACTGTAAGCGATCTTCAGCCCCAGCGTATCCTCCACATAGTGGTACTTGGAGCCGTTGAGGATCTTGAGCGACACATCCGGGTAGAGCCGCGCCGACATATAGGTCGTTTCAAAGGAGAAGGGCACGCCGTCGGCGCAGCGGACACGCTGGATGTAGTATACCATCTCGTCCTTTTCAATGTGGAGGGTCTGATACAGCGAATCGGGCACCCGGATCAGCTCAAAGGCCAGCACCCGGGTGCTGGGCGTCATCCCCATCTGGGTGATCTCGTCGGTAAAGCCCACCAGCTTGGGCTGCTTTTCCTTCACCATCTGGCTTTTGACAAAGGTGCCGACGCCGACGACCCGCTGCAGCAGCCCCTGCGCGGTCAGATTGTCCAACGCCTTTCGGACCGTGACCCGGGATACCCCGTACGTTTCCACCAGCTCTGCCTCTGCAGGGATCATATCCCCCGGTTTGTAATGTCCTATGGCAATGCTTTCGCGGAGATCCTGCTCGATGATCTTATACTGCGGCATACGTTTCTTTTCCATGTTCTCCCACCTTCTTCAGCCTATGATACCATTATATAGAAAATTTCGTTCCAACGCAAGTAGCAGGCCGCATCCAGCCGTTGTGCAAGGCGCACAAGAAAACACGCTCGGCTTTATAAGTATCTACAAATCGTTCCATTTGTAGATACAATTTGTTCGAAATGTATTTACAAATATCGACATGGATGCTATACTCCGGGTATCGGATATTTCCATTAAAAGGAGGGTATTTTCCATGTCATTTGTTCAAGCGTTACTCATTGGCATCTTCGCGTACCTTGGTCGAAATCAGGTACCCTGGCTGTTCGGTACCACCGGCGGCTTCTATGCGGTCGGCCGTCCGCTGGTGGCGGGTGCCATCATCGGCCTCATCATGGGCGATGTGCAGACCGGTGTGCTCTGCGGCGTCGCGGTGCAGGCATTGTTCATCGGTCAGATCGTTCCGGGCGGTGCAATGCCCAGCGACCTGAACTACGCCGCCTACATCGGCATTCCTCTGGCGATGGCCGCCGGCGGCGGTGCTGAGGTGGCCGTGGCTCTGGCCGTGCCTCTGGGCACGCTGGGCGTGGCCATGCACAACTTTACCATGACCTTCAACTCCGTCTTCGCGCACCGTGCCGACAAGTACGCTGCCGAGGGCAACGCCGACAAGATCCCTGTGATGAACCTGATGGGCACCGTGGTCCACTTCATCGAGCGCGTCACCGTCGTCACGCTGGCCTGCTACTTCGGCTCTCAGTTCGCCGAGGGCATTCTGGCTGCGATCCCCGCTGTGATCCTGAGCTTCCTCGCCGTCGGCGGCAAGATGCTCCCGGCTCTGGGCTTTGCCCTGCTGCTCAAGCAGATCGTCAGCGGCAAGTGGATGATTGCCCTGTTCCTGCTGGGCTGGGTCCTGAACAAGACCATCTCCATGACCACCACTTCTCTGGTCATCATTGCAGTGGCTGTGGCCCTGCTGTTCGTCATGAACAACAACAATAACGCAGTGGCAGCCCCCGCAACGGCTGCACCGGCTCTGGATGAGGAGGGCGACTACGATGAGTAAACTGACCAAGAAAGACGTTTCCAAGGCTGCGTGGTACTGGACCTTCTTCCACCACTGCACCCAGAACTACGAACGTATGATGGGTCTGGCCTTCTGCGCAACGCTGGCCAAGCCCCTGAAGAAGCTCTACGGCAGCGACAAAGAGGGTCTGTCGGACGCTCTGACCCGCAACATGGCCTTCTTCAACACCGAGCCGCAGCTGGGCTCTCTGATCCCCGGCATGACGCTGGCACTGGAAGAAGCCAAGGCCAACGGCGAGCCCGTGGATCCTGAGGTCATCACCAGCACCAAGAGTGCCCTGATGGGTCCCTTTGCCGGCATCGGCGACTCCATTCTGGTCGGCACCTACAACCCCATCCTGCTGTCCATCGGCATCGGCCTGTCGGCAGGCGGCTCGCCCATCGGCGCGATCTTCTTCTTCCTGACCTGGACCATCTCGGTGGTGGCTCTGAAGTACTTTGGCTTCATCAAGGGCTACTCCATGGGCATGGACGCCGTCACCAACCTGCTGCACAGCAGCCTGAAGGATAAGATCGTTACGGCGTTGAACATCATCGGCCTGATCGTCATCGGCGGCGTCGCCTCGACCACAGTGGCTGCCCCCATCAAGCTGGCCTTCGTTGCCGGTGAGATGAACGTCGAGATTCAGGCCAGCATCCTCGATAAGATCCTGCCGGGTCTTGTTCCCATGCTGCTGACCCTGCTGTGCTACTGGCTGATCGACAAGAAGGGCTGGTCTGCCAACAAGATCATCCTCCTCATCCTCGCCATCGCTGCGGTCTGCGTGCCTCTGGGCATCATGTAACCGATACTATTACAAATGGAGAACATTGCCATGAAATATCGCAAGTTGTGGACGGATATGCACTCGAATATCCACCATGAGAATTTCAGTGATCTGCCCCGCTGGTACGCCCACATCACCCAGCTCATGGATTTCTGGCCCATCGCCTATTATCCGTTCCATATGCGGAAGCACCCTTCCGGACTGGATCTGGAGGATGTGTATGAAGAATCCGTGCGCAACGCCGATTGGGAAATGCTGCGGGAGTTCACCCGGAACGCCAATGCCGAGGGTTTTCCCATGTTCATGGGCTATGAGTGGCAGGGTTCCGGCAAGGACGGCGACCACAACGTGTTCTTCCTGCACAACGACGCTCCCATGCTCCATCCCATGCGGTACGAAGAGCTGCGGGATGCTTACAAGGGGCAGGACGTCATCGGCATCCCGCACCACCTTGCCTATCAGCTGGGCAGCCGCGGCAAAAACTGGGATACCCACGACCCGGCGTTTTCGCCCTTTGGGGAGATCTATTCTTCCCACGGCAGCAGTGAGAACGATTACGGCCCCATCCCGATGAACCGCCATGTCCACATGGGGCCCCGCACCGGCGAGACCTGCTTTGAGCGGGGGCTCGAGCGGGGCATCCCCATCGGCATCATCGCATCCGGCGACAACCACAGCGTGCCCGGCGTGGCCGAGCACGGCTCGATGTGCGTGCTGGCCGAGGGCAGCTCCAAGGAAGAGATCTGGGCCGCCATGCTCGCCCGCCGCACATACGGTGTGAGCCAGAGCCGGATCGACGTGGATTTTGCCATCAACGGCCAGCCCATGGGCAGCATCCTGCCGGTGAGCGAGGACAAGATCGACCTTGCACTCGACATCCGCGGCACCGACGCCATCGACCGGGTCGAGATCCTGCGGGATAACATCCCGGAGGCCACCCTCGTCCACTCCGGTTCGTGGGAGCGCAAGCCGCTGGGCGACACCGTCCGGATCAAGTTCGACATCCAGTTTGGCTGGGGTCCGGACACCCGGCTCTACCCGGACATCACCTCCCGCCACTGGGTCGGCAGCCTCGAGACTTCCGGCAAGCTGCTCTCGGTCGAAAAAGTCTGGAACTCCTTCGGCCAGAGCCTGACCAACACCTCCGACCAGCGGTGCGATTTCGAGCTGACCACCTACAAATCCACCGCCACCGGCAAGTGGATGGGCCCCAGCAATGTGGTCACCGAAGGCTTCATCTTTGAAGTCGAGACCCGTCTGGACGCCCCCATCCTGCTGACGGTGGACGGCGTGGAGTACCCGCTGATGCCCCGCGACCTGCTGCACACCTCCCGCCTCATCCCCCTGTACAAGGAAGTCGAAGAGCTGACGAAGGAACGCTGGGGCGAGGTGGAGCATTACCGCGACGATCCGTGGTGGCACAACTGCTACAAGATCAAGATCGGTCAGGCAGTTCCCGAGAGTGCCTACACCTTCCACCACGAAGGCACCTACCCGGTCGAGGGCGACTGCCAATACCGCCTGCGGGTCTGGCAGCGCAACGGCCACATCGCATGGACTTCGCCGATTTTTCTCCGAAAGGGTTGATCTCTCATGAACGTTCTCTACATCCACACCCACGACAGCGGCCGGATCCTTTCGCCCTATGGGTACAAGGTCCCGACCCCGCACCTCGAGGCGTTTGCGAAAACTGCCGTCACCTTTGCGCACTGCTATTGTGTCGGCCCCACATGTTCCCCCAGCCGGGCCGCCCTGCTGACCGGCCAGTATCCCCATCAGAACGGGATGCTGGGGCTGGCGCAGCGGGGGTTCTCCCTCGACTACACCAAGCACTTGGCGCAGTTTCTGGGGCGGAACGGATACCGCACCGCCCTGTGCGGCATCCAGCACGAAGCCGGCTGGTATCTGGACATCGAGAAGGCGCACAGCAAGACCATCGGGTATCAGGAGGATCTGACCCACTCCACCTTGGGATACGAAAAGACCGATCTGAACCAGTGGGATCTGGAAAACGCCAAGACCGCCGCCGCGTGGCTCAAGGCGCAGGACGGGCAGCACCCCTTCTTCCTTTCGTATGGGATGCACTGCACCCACCGCCCCTTCCCGACGGAGATCGACCCGGCGGTGAACGAAAATGCCGCCGTGCCGCCCCCGCCGATCCCCAATGCACCCGAAACGCGGGAAGATTTTGCCCACTATCTGACCAGTGCAAAGTGGGCGGATGACTGCATCGGCGTGGTGCTCACCGCGCTGAAAGACGCCGGGCTGGAAGAGGACACCCTCGTATTCTTCACCACCGACCACGGCATCGCAGACCCCTACGCCAAATGTTCGCTGTTTGACAGCGGCATCGGCGTCGCCCTGCTCTTCCGCTTCCCCGGTGCCAAAGCCAACGGCAGGGTCTGCGACAGCCTGATCTCCCAGCTGGACGTCTTCCCGACCCTCTGCGATCTGCTGGATCTGCCAAGACCCAGCTATCTCGAGGGCGTGTCGTTCCGCCCCTGTCTGGACGATCCTGCGGCCAAGATCCGGGATGCCGTCTACGCCGAGGTCAACTTCCACACCTCATACGAACCGGCCCGCTGCATCCGCACCGACCGCTACAAGTACATCCGCTACTTTGACGAGAGTCATCTTTGCACCAACTCGTCCAACACCGATGAATCCCCGACCAAGGCCTTCTTCACCGGATACGGCTTCCGGGAGCAAGAGAAGCCCCGCGAAGCCCTGTACGATCTGATCTACGACACCGGCGAGCGAAACAATCTGATCGCATCCCCCGCGCACGCCGCCCTTGCCGAAGAGCTTCGCAGCCGTCTCCGCGCCGAAATGGAGCGGACGAACGATCCGCTTCTGCACGGGCCGATCCCGGTGCAGAAAACGTGGAAGGTCAACAAACCGGATTGCGAGATGGCAAGCTCCAAAGATCCGGACGATTACATCAGCTTAGGAGTGTAAAACACATGGAAATCGCTAACATCCGCATTGATGAACGTCTCATTCACGGGCAGGTCGCCGCCGTCTGGAGCAAGGCTCTGAACGTCAACCGCATCATGGTGGTGGACGAAGACGCCGTGAAGAACCCCACCCAGAAATCCGTGCTGAAAATGGCCTGCCCCGCCGGGTGCAAGCTGTCCATCCTGTCGGTGGCTTCTGCCGCCAACAACCTGCGCATCCGCAAGTATGAGGGCGACCGGATCTTCATGATCGTCCGCAGCCCCGCCACCCTGCGTGCCCTGTACGACGCCGGTTATCCCTTTGAGGCCGTCAACGTCGGCAACATGGCAAAGAAAGCCGACAGCAAGCAGATCAGCCCCAGCGTCAGCGTCACCCCCAAGGACATCGAGGACTTCCGCTATCTGGCCGACAAGGGTGTTCAGCTCGGCATCCAGCGCGTTCCCGCGGAGGCATCGGCATCGCTGATGGAACTGCTGTGATCGGCGTCGTGCTCACCGGCCATGGCCGGTACGCCTACGGCATGGCCGACAGCCTCTTTCTGACCATGGGCGAGCAGGAAGCCTTTGCCGCCATCGAGTTCACCCCGGACATCACGCCCGAAGAACTTTCGACCAAACTCCGGGCGGCGGCGGAGACCACCGGCGACGAGGGCGTGCTGATCCTCTGCGACATGGCAGGCGGCACCCCCTTCAATGAGACGGTCAAGCTGCTGCCTGCATTGAACCGCGACGTCGAGGTTCTGGCCGGCATCAGCCTGCCCGTCCTGATCGAGGCCTGCATGGACCGGGAGGACAAAAACGTGCATGAGCTGGCCGAGCAGCTGCTCGAGACCGGCCACAGCACCCTGATCCGCTTTGCGGCGGCTCCGGACGAGGACGACGAAGTAGACGAATAACCGCCTTCCTCCATAAAAAACGATCCGAACCCTTTCCGCCGGGCATCCGGCCAAGGGTTCGGATCGTTTGCTTTTTGGTTTTTCAGCTGCCCCAGACCAGCCAGAGGTAGCCATATCCGCTCAGAACTGCCGCCAGCGTAAAGGGCACGCCGATCCGGAGGAAATCCCGGGTGCGCACCGCCTCGCCATTCCTGCGCAGGATGCCGATGGCCGCAATGTTGGCCGAGGCCCCGATTGGCGTCAGGTTGCCGCCGAGGGTCGCACCGGTGAGCAGCCCGAAGTAAAACAGCTCCGGCGGCATCCCGAGCCCGCCGTTCATCCGCGCGGCGATCTCCTGCACCACCGGAAGCATGGTGGCAACGTAGGGGATGTTGTCCACAAAGGCCGACAGCACCACCGAGACCAGCACGATCAGGGTGTAGAGCCGGAAAGCATTGTCGTCCACCGCTTCGCAAAAGAGCTGCGCAGCCGCATCGATCAGCCCGGCCTTTTTGACGCCCTCGATCAGGACGAACAGCCCCAGCAGGAGCAGCAGGGTATCCAGATCCAGCCCCCGGCAGACGGTTTGCGCCGGGCGGAGCGACCGCTGCCGCAGACAGGTGCAGACCATCCCGAACAGGCTGACGCCCCCGCAGAGCAGGCCGCTGCGCAGCTCGTACAGGCGGCCGGGCACGCCGCCCGCTGCCGGTTGGGGCAGAAACGATGCGGCGATCAGCAGCAGGATCGTCAAAAGCATCAGCACCGTCGGCAGAGGATCTTCCACCGTGGTCTCCACGGCGGCGCGGATGGGCTGCGTCTCCTTCCGGAAGAGGAAGAACAGCACCCCCAGCGAGGCCAGCGCACCCAGCTCCACGCCCCAGAAAATGCCCGGCCTGCCCTGCATCCAGAAGAAATCGAAGAAATTCATCTCGGCAAAACCGCCCAGCAGGATGCTGGTGGTGTCGCCGACCAGCGTCGCTGCACCCTGCAGGTTGGAGGACACCGCAATGGCGATGAGCACCGGCACCGGCGAGATCTTCAGCTTCCGGGCGATCGCCAGCCCCACCGGTGCCACCATCAAGACCGTAGCCACATTGTCCACAAAGGCACTGATGACGCCTGCAAAGAGCGCGAGCATCGAGACCGCCCATTTGACATTCGGCACCCGGGCGATCAGCTCTTCGGCCAGACGAAGCGGCATCCGGCTCTCGATGAAGAGGGCGACGGTGCCCATCGTACCGGCCAGCATGAGCAGCACATTGAAGTCGATGGCACGGGCCGCGTCGAGGAGGGAAAACTCCCAGAACCCTGCCCCGCCCAACGCCAGAAACCCCGCCGCCCCGCCCAATGCGATCCACGGGCGGTACTGCGGCAGCCCCAGCATCAGGAGGTATGTGCAGACGAAGAGGCACAGAGCCAGAAGCATAGATCACCCCTCCGGGTCGGTCAGCGGCTTTGCGTCGGTGTCCTCGTCGATCATCCGGTAGCCGACGCCCAGCTCGTTGAGGATGTAGTTGTTGCTGCCGGGTCGGCTGCCCATCTTCTTGCGGATGTTTGCCATGTTGACCTGCAGCTTTTTGGTGCTTCCGCAGTCGGTGTCGCCCCAGATGGCCTTGACGATGGATGCGTAGGTCATCACCCGTCCGGCGTGCTCCGAAAGGAACGCTACAATATTATATTCGGTCTGGGTCAGCTTGACCTCCTGCCCGGCCACAAAAACTTTTCGACGCTCGTAGTTGATGGTCATGTCCTGCGCCGTAAAGGTGCCGCTGGGCATTCCGGCCGCAGCACTGCTGTACCGGTTCAGCCGGAGGGCGGCGCGGACCCGGGCCAGCAGCTCGCCGGTGCTGAAGGGCTTGGTGATGTAATCGTTGGCTCCCAGATCCAGTGCCTCGATCTTGTCCTGCTCGGTGGTGCGGGCCGACAGCACCATGACGGGGGTCATGCTCTTCTGGCGGACGGTGCGGATCAGCTCGATGCCATCCCGGTCGGGCAGACCCAGATCCAGAATGATCAGGTCGGGGTTGTGGGAGGCAAACAGGGTCAGACCCATGGTGCAGGTGTTTGCCACCAGTGCCTGATAGCCGTTGGTCTCAAGCAGCGTCTCAATGAAGCTGCAGATGTTCGCTTCGTCTTCCACCACAAGGATCTTGTATTTGTTGTTACTCATCGTCCGTCTCCTCCGTCTCGATCTCTTCCGTTTCCAGCCAGAAGCGGATGGTCGTTCCTTCGCCCACCTTGCTCTCGGCCCCGATCTCGCCGCCGTGGGCTTTGATGATGGCGGCACAGACCGAAAGCCCGATCCCCATGCCGTGTTTGCCGCCGGTGCCGCTCTCGGAGGTATCCGAGGGCAGCATCCCGCTGAACAGGGTCTTGAGCCGGTCTTTGGGGATGCCGCAGCCGTTGTCGGTCACTTCAAACACGGCACGTTTCCCCAGCGTAAAGACCCGGAGCGTCAGCCGGGTCATCCCCTTGGCGTGGTGGACGGCGTTTTCCAGCAGATTGGTCAGCACCTGCTGGATCAGCATCGAGTCCATGGGGATCACGATGAAGTCCTCCGGCAGCTCCACCGTGACGTCCACGCCGGGGTGCAGCTTCCGGAAGCGGACCAGCACGCTGTCGATCAGCTCTTCCAGCACGGTGGGCACTTTCTGCACCGAGACCTTCTCGCTGTCGATCCGGGTGACCGACAGCAGGTTCTCCACCATCCGGTTGAGCCACTGTGCATCCGAGCACGCTTCGCCAAGAAGTTTTAAGGTCTGTTCTTTTTCCAGCGAGTCATAATTTTCGATGACCGTCGAGCAGGCTCCGTAGATCGACGTCAGCGGGGTGCGCAGGTCGTGGGAGACTGCCCGCAGGAGGTTCGCACGGGTCTTTTCGGCCTCGCTCTCCATCCGGAGCTGCTCCTGTTTCTTGTTCCGGGTGGTCAGGGTGCTGGTCATGATCGAGACCACCAGCATCACCACGCCCGAAAACAGGTTTTCCGGCAGGGTAAAGTTGAACGCAAAGTAGGGTGCGCGGAACGCAAAGTTGACCGCCAGCACACCGATCAGCGATGCCGCCACGCCCCACGCATACCCATCTGTATAGACCGACGTAAGAAATACTGCCAGCACAAACACCATGGACGCCACGCCGTCGATCCGGCCGGTGATGACCTGACTGCCCGTGACTACCACAAAGGAAAGGCAGAGGATCCCGATCAGGATCAGGGCATTCTGCCACCATGCTTTTTCTTTCATCCGGAGCTGCTCCCTCCCTTTTGTTTCCGCCTGCGCGGAGGACTGGATTCTCAATATAATAGTATAGCATAAATGGATTAAAGATACAGTAAAAACGACCCGGCTTGACCGTATTTTGACGCCGCGATATACTGAATAGGAGTCAGGAGGTGTTTTTATGCTCGTTGTCTCATCCCTCGACCTCTACCCCGGCAGTCAGGAAGAGCGTCTGCCTGAATTCTCGCCCCAGTTCCCCCACCTGTCCAGTCTATCCTTCCTCCATCGGTATCCCGTCGGCGGTGCCCCGTGGCACTGGCACAAGAGTGTTGAGCTGTTCTACGTCCAGAGCGGCGCACTCACTTACTATACCCCCGGTCAGCAGCAAGTGTTTCAGGCCGGGATGGGCGGCATGGTCAACAGCAATGTGCTCCATCACACCGCGCTGATCCAGCCCGCACAGGAAACGATCCTCCGGCTCCACCTGTTCGAGCCGTCCCTCATTGCGGGCATCCCGGGCGGCACCATCGAGCAGAAATACATCCTTCCTCTTTTGCAGGCACCCGGACTGGAACTGCTGACCCTCTCACCCGAAGATCCGGCGCAGGCCAAAACCCTCCGGCTGCTGCGGGACAGCCTCGCGTTGGACGAGACCGCCTTTGGGTACGAACTGCGGCTGGAAACGCTGCTGGCTCAAGTCTGGCTCCGGCTGCTGGAACAGGTGCGCCCGGCGTTGGAGCTGCCCGCGCCACCCCGGTCGGCCTCCAGCGAAAAGGTCAAGGCAATGATGCTCTACCTCCACGATCACTATCCCGAAAAGCTGTCGGTGGCGGACATTGCGGCGGCGGGCTTTTGCAGCGAGCGGGAGTGCTACCGTGCCTTCCGGGAGTGCCTGCGCACCTCGCCTTCGGAGTATTTACAGACTGTCCGGCTGCAGGCGGCCTGCAAGCTGCTGACCGAGACCGACCGCCCGATCACTGCCATCGCGCAGGACTGCGGCCTTGGCAGCAGCAGCTATTTCGGCACCCAGTTCCGGGCGGCATTCGGCTGCACGCCCACCGCCTACCGGCACAAATGGCAGGATCTTGAGAGTATCCGGCATGAACCGGATAGCTTTGGAGGGCCGGATGCTCTATAATAGAACCATCCAAAACGTCATTCACAACTTCATCATAAGAACAATACGGGGTCTGACCGGGCGCGGTCGGGCCTCGTATTGTGTTGTGGGCGGCGTTGTGCGATTGACAAACGGCGTTTCCGGGGGGATAATAAAACCATCTTGTGAAACAGAGGGAAAACGCTATGTTATACTTTGAAAACGACTACTGCGAAGGGGCGCATCCCGCCATCCTGCAGAAACTGATGGAAACCAACTTTGAGAAAGTCTCCGGTTACGGCACCGACCCGTACTGCGCAAGCGCAAAGGAGAAGATCCGCGCCGCCTGCGCCTGCCCGGAGGCCGATGTCTCCTTCATTTCGGGCGGCACCCAGACCAACGCCATCGTCATTGCGTCGATGCTGCACCGCTGGGAGGGCGTCATCGCAGCCTCTACCGGCCATGTGGCCGGGCACGAGGCCGGTGCCATCGAGTACACCGGCCACAAGGTGCTGGGGCTCCCCCACGAAAACGGCAAGCTGGCTGCCGCGACGGTGCGGGAGTTCTGCCAGACCTTCTTTGCCGACGGCAACCACGACCACATGGTGTTCCCGGGCATGGTCTACATCTCCCACCCCACCGAGTACGGCACGCTCTACACCAAAGCGGAGCTGGAAGCTCTGTCCGCCGTCTGCCGTGAATTCAAACTGCCGCTCTTCCTCGATGGTGCGCGGCTGGGCTACGGTCTGGTCAGCGAGGGCACCGACGTGACGCTGGCCGACCTTGCCCAGTTGACGGACGTGTTCTACATCGGCGGCACCAAGGTGGGTGCGCTCTGCGGCGAGGCTGTGGTCTTCCCCCACGGCGCACCGGCGCACTTCATGACCATGGTCAAGCAGCAGGGTGCGCTGCTGGCCAAGGGGCGTCTGCTGGGCATCCAGTTCGATGTGCTGTTCACCGACGGGCTGTATACCGCGATCAGCAAAAACGCCATCACCACCGCCAATGTCCTCAAGCGGGCACTGGCCGACAAGGGCTATCGTTTCTTCCTGGATTCGCCCACCAACCAGATCTTCGTCATCCTGTCGAACCAGCAGCTCTCCGCCCTCGAGGGCAAGGCGAAGTTCGGCTTCTGGGAAAAATACGACGATGCCCACACCGTCGTCCGCATCGCCACCAGCTGGGCCACCCAGATGGAGGAAGTGATGCAGCTGATCGCGCTGCTGTAAGCTCCATTCCCGGATTTCCTTTGGCGTTTTGACGAAGTTTCCATATTCTATTTGTGCAGGATGCTGATTGAATTTTTCGGCCGGGTATGGTATGGTTTAAAAAGAACAACGCAGAATGCGAGAAAAGGGCAAGCATACACCAGTTCGTGTATCCTTGCCCCTTTTGGGATTTATGATCTTCTGCGCTATTATTTTTCCGGATGATAGGAAGGAAGGGTTTTCACAATGGGCTTTTTTGATAAACTGTTTGGCGGCAAGCACGATGCCGCCCCGAAATTTGCAGGCGAAAAGATGACCGTCATGGCTCCCATCGACGGCAAGGTGATCCCGCTGGAGCAGATCCCCGACGAGACGTTCGCCACCGCCATTCTGGGCCCCGGCTGCGGCATTGAGCCCACCGGCGACACCGTGTACGCCCCGTTTGACGGCACCATCACGCAGGTGGCTTCCACCCTGCACGCCGTCGGCCTCACCAGCGACGACGGCATCGAGCTGCTGATCCATGTCGGCATGGACACCGTCGAGATGCAGGGCAAGGGCTTCACTGCTCTGGTCAAGGAAGAGCAGAAGGTCAAGGCCGGCACCGCTCTGCTGAAGGTCGATCTGGACGCCATCCGCGCCGCCAATCACCCCACCACCACTGCCATCATCGTGACCAATGGCGATGACCTGAACGGCATGAAGGTCGTCGCCGACGGCCCCGTGACCGCAGGCACCCCGATGATCAAGTTCGAGGGCTGATCTTTCCCACCGCATCCAAAGAGCCCGGAAGCTGCGTGCTTCCGGGCTCTTTCTTGTATATTTTCTGACAAATATTACAGCAGGTGCATCCGCCGGGCCGTCTCAATGGCTTCGATCTTGTTGTTGACCCCGAGTTTGCGGTAAGCCTGCTCGCTCTGGTACTTGACGCTCCGCTCGCTCAGGTTGAGCTGCTGGGCGATCTCGCCGCGGGACAGCCCCATGGACTGCATCCGGAGCACCTGCAGACAGCGGTCGGTCAGGCGGGCCTGTTCTGCCCCCGCTGACCGCCGCAGGTAGCCGGGGTACGCCTCGGCCAGACGGCTGGTCTTGGCCAGCACTTCCGCAAAGAAAGCTCCGCCCGCCTTTCCGGTGTCCTGCAGCTCCCGCAGCAGCTCCAGCAATGCGCTGCCCTCCCTGCTGAACAGCCGGACAAAGTGGTATGCCTCGGCACGCTGCAGCACCGCAAGCAGCTGCGGCTGCCATGCCTCGTCGCCGGTGCGGTACCGCACGATCGCCCACAGCAGGCTGCACTCCATCTGGATCCACAACCGGTCTGTGTGGTCGGCGTACTGCGCCAGCCGGGTCAGCAGCGTGGTGGCACGGTCATACCGTTCCTTCGCCATATAGACCCGCACCCGGGTCAGGTAGCAATAGCGATCCAGACTGTTGAAGGTCAGATCGTCCGCAGGCTCCTGATCCATCCAGCGTTCGGCCTCTTCCAGCCGACCCTGCCAGAGCATGACCCGGCACTGCATAGCGTGAACGTTCCGCTCGATCCGATGCGCCGACAGCTGCCGCGCCCGCAGCTCGATCTCTTCCAGCGTGCGGTAGGCGTCGTCGATGTGGCCGCCGACCAGATACAGCCGGGCGACGACCGCCGCACCCACGAACTGCAGCTCAAATTTGCCGCTGGCCATGGTCTCCATCATGCCGCGGTTGGCCAGCTCCAACGCTTTGGTGTCGTCCTCGGCCTGCTCAAACATACACTCCGCCCGCGCCAGCTCCAGCATCCCCCGGCTCTTGCTGCCCAGCAGGATCTCCAGCGGCCGTGCGATCTGCCCGATCACCTCCCGGCCGTCTTTGACCCAGAGACAGAAATCCTTGCCGCCGTTCAGCAGGCTGGGGATCCCGTCGGTGACCCGCATATTGCCAAGGTTCAGATGCTCCTGTTCCGCCGTCTTTGCCGAACGCTGCAGGATCTCCACCATCTTGCTGCTGCCGCGGTGCGGCAGTTTGATGTCGAGGTAGATCAGATTTTCCATGGCGCGCTTTTTTGCATCGCCTTCGGCCTGCTCTGCATACCGCACCAATGCCTGATACCAGCGTTCGCTCCCGGCGGCATCCAGCCGCACCGAGCAGACCATGCTCAGCGCGGCCATCAGGTCGGGCGAGGCCAGCACTTCTTCTTCCGGCAGTGCCAGATAGTACCGGCTCAGCTCGTAATAGTAGCCGCCGTTCGCCTGCTGGACATTGCGGGCCAGCAGATCCCGGATCTTCTGCCGGTTGCCGCTGGCCTCAAACATCGCCAGTGCCCGGGGGATATCCCCCGCCCGGGTGTAGATGTGGCCGGCACGGTCGTACAGGGCGTTTCGCTGCTCCCGGCTGTAGGTATGCTTCAGCCGCCAGATCATACTGTTCTGAAAACTGGGGCGCATGGTGTACACACCGCCGCGGATCTGGAACAGGTTGCCGGTCTCCCGCGCCTGCTGCAGCACCTGCACCACATTTTCGGCTCCGGTCAGCTCCTCGGCCTGCGGGATGGTAAAGCTGCCCATGACCGCCATCTGGACGGCCAGATCCCGGATGCTGTCATCCCACTTGTTGTAAACGGTACGGTCGAGATAGGCCCAGAAGTTGTCCACCAGTTTTTCCAGCAGCTCCGGCGTATACCGTGCGCCGTGGGACATCTCCATCGCCAGAATGCGCGCCCCCACCGGGTTGCCTTCGGTCAGCGGGTAGAGGATCTCCTCAAGGATCTTCTGGGGCATCTGGATGCCCCATGCCAGATAGAGTTCGCTCATCGTCTCCTTGGTCAGGGCCAGATCCTCTTCCGGGATGATGGTCAGCCGACAGTTCATATACATCGGGCTGAGCCAATGCGGAAGCGGACACCGCCCGGCCATCAGCAGCCAGACGTTCGGGGTCTCGACCAGCCGGAGGATCTCTGCCTGCACATCCGGCGCATGGACCAGAGCCAGATCATCGATGACCACGATCACCCCCCGCGGCAGTTCCAATTCCTGCAGCTGCTGTGCCGTCAGCTCCCCTGCATTCAACCATGTATGCTTTCTGCGGCGCAGATAACGGCGGAGCAGCTCTGTCTTGCCGTATCCGGTGGCACCGTAAATGTAAACGTTCTGGCGCGTCTTCCCTGCCATACGCAGTTTTTCCCACGCCGCTTTCGGGTGGATGTATACCGCATCGCCTTCGCGTTTCGTGTGCTCTGTTTTCGGCATCTCCGCCCACCTCTTTTCTTTCCACCGCCTTGTCTGCGGCAGTTCTCAAAAAATCCCCCTCGTTCCGGAGGGGGAAAGCGTTCATACTCCTTATTGTACACCCTGCGAAATCGAGACGCAATGTTTTCTTGGCCGGTTTTCCAAATCTTTTACGAAAAATTGATTCATTCCTGCCGGAGCAGTGCTTCGATCCGGTCTTTCTGCAGCCCCTCACCGATGACGATGAGCACCTCCTGCCCCTGCAGGATCGGCGAGGCCGTCAGGCCATCGGCGGTGGCATTCAGCTCATACCACCGGCCGTCCTCCGGCACAAAGCCCTTGACCCGGAGCACCTGACCGCAGGCCGGATCGGAAAAGAGTTTGGGGATATTCCGGGAAAGCCGCTCCCGGCCAAGGCCGCTCTCGAGGAAGTAGGCCGATGTGAACGCCTTGTGCTCATCGAAGTGGAGCTTTTCGCAGCTGGCCTGCCGGTGGCCGCAGGCGGCGATCCGCGCCATTTCTGCGTCGGTCAGGCGGTTCCAGTCCTTCGCCCAGATCTCCTCCTCCCGAAGGGTACGGGAGCACTTGCAGGCCGCCAGTGCCCGGGTCAGATGCGCTCTGGCCGCGCTGCACTGCGCCTCGGTCGCCAGCTGGCTCCGGCTGAGCAGGACAAGCCCGGCGTTGGCCGTTTCGGAGGCGAGGATATAATCGGCCTGCGGCGAAAGCGTCTCCGGCAGCAGCGCGTCCACAATGGCAAGGATGTTCCCGATGGTGTACCACCGATCCAGCGGATCCTCCCGCAAAACGTCAAAGAACTCGTCCACATCAAAAATGCCGCTCGGCTCCACCAGCACCCGGTCGAACCCCCGCATCGCCATCGAGATCAGCTTGGTGCGCAGCCGCCGCTGGTGGGTGTCGCAGTCGCAGCCGCCGCTGATGGTCTCGACCTCGCAGCCTTCGGCCAGCAGATCCTGCACCAGCATCGCGTCCACATTCACTGCGCCGAAATCGTTTTCCAAGATGCAGATCCTGCACCCCTGCTTTGCCAGATACGCCGCGTACCGGCGCAGAAACGTCGTTTTGCCTGCGCCGAGGAAGCCTGTGATGAGATCGACCTGTACCATAATGCCCTTTCCCCTCTCTGTCCGGAAATTTCGCCGGATCGTTCACGGTTAGTATAGCCTGCTTTTCCGCCGCTGTCAAAGAAAAGTTTTCGCCCGGGCTTTTAATCATTCTGCCAAATCTGAGGTAAAAAATTTGGCTCATGTTCACAAAACCGGGCGAAAATCGTGTTATACTAGGGGCAATCGCAGATCCGATGAATCCCGACCGAAAGGAGCCCCGCAGCATGAACCAACCCGCATCCTCACAGCAGCCCACCCGCAAAAAGACCGTGATCTCCCTGCTGATCCTGCTGGTACTGACCGGCGTGGTCGTTTGCATCTTCAAGGATCACTGGGTCGAGATCTCCACCGCACTGGCGCAGCTCTCATGGGGGCAGGTGGTGCTGGTGCTGCTGCTCGGCGTCAGCTACCCGGTGCTGGAGGGTGTGGCCAGCTGGCGGATCGTCCGCAGCCGCATCCCGCATTTCGGTTTGCGGGAGGGCATCGAGAATGCCTTTATGGGCACCTTCGGCAATGTGGTCTGCCTTGGCACCGGTGCCGTGCCGATGCAGACCTATTATCTCTACCACTGGGGGCTGCCCATCGGCCCGGGCGTCGGCCTGATGACCCTGCAATATGTGTTCCACAAGAGTGCCGTCCTGCTCTACGCCACGGTCATGCTGCTGCTCCAGCATTCGTGGTTCTCCGCCCACACCTCCGGCGTCCTGCACTATCTGCCCGCCGCCTACGCGGTGGTCGCCCTCATCATCGTGGGGCTGGTGCTGCTCTGCGTTTCCCCGCTGGTGCAGCGGCTGGCACGCTGGCTGCTGGGCTACCTGCCCAAGACCGAGACGTGGCAGACCCGCCGGAGCCGCTGGCTGGAGCAGCTTGACACCCTTGCCGCCGAAAGCCGGAATCTGCTGGCCGACAAGGGTCGCTGCATCCGAATCTTCGCCGTGCATACCTTCAAGCTCTTCCTGCTCTTCACCATCCCCTACCTCTGCATCCGGTTCATGGGGCTGTCTGCCCCGCTGACCTTCTGGCAGGTGCAGCTGCTGACCAGCCTGATGCTCTTCCTCTCCAACGCCCTGCCGAATGTCGCCGGCATGGGCTCCATCGAGACGGCCTTCCTGCTGGTGTTCGGCAGCTTCATGCCGCAGGGCGAGGTCATGTGTACCCTGATGCTCTACCGCATCGCAAGCTACTATGTCGTCTTCCTCGTCAGTGCGGTCGGCTTCTTTGTGGCAGAGCAGCATATCAAAAATTAAATTCTCTGATCGTTGCGCCGTACAGTGAACGCTGTGCGGCTTATTTTTATGTCCATTCGCTGCAAATTTGCTGTTGAATTTTACAGCAAAATTCTGTATACTATACACAGAAGGGAGTTGAGCTTATGCCAAACATCAAACCGATTTCGGATTTACGGAACTACACCGAAGTTCTCCGCGACGTAGAAGCCGGTTCGCCGGTCTTTCTGACCAAGAACGGCCGCGGGAAATACGCCATCGTGGATATGCAGGATTACGAAAAAGCGCAGGCCACCATCCGGCTGATGAACGAGATCGCCAAAGGCCGCCGCTCCGCCGAAACAGAAAAACTGTTTTCTCCCGAAGAGATGAGGGCGCATTTCCGCGCAAGAGCCAATGAAAAATAAGATCAATTATACTTCGCAATCCCGCCGTGATCTGGATGCCATCTGGGATTCCATCTTTTTTGATCTTCAAAATCCGGAAGGCGCAGAGCACACCATTACCCGCATTCTGGATGCGATCGACCAGCTGGAACTATTTGCAGAAAGCGGCGCGCCGCTTTCCTCCATTTCCGATGCTGGTCGGGATGAACGTTTTCTGGTCAGCGGAAAGTACCTGATTTTCTATCATATCGCTTATAACGAAAATGCGGTCACAATTGACCGTGTCCTTTACGGCGGGCGGGATTATCTGCGCATTCTGTTTGAACGCACGCTGGAAGAGCTGCCGGATGGCTCCGATTTCTGAGCCGTCTGCTTTGAACATTCTTCTCCGCAAAAACAAAAATCGGGGCGCACAGGTGGTCAAGCTGTACGTCCCGTTTTTGTTTTCTTTCGCCCAAGGTGCCGTACCAAAAGCATCTTGTGCCGCGCCGGAAACCGGCAGAGCAAACCATGCTGCCGCTTCCGTTTGGAAAAAAGAGAATGGAATGGAGGAATTTGGGGTTTCTTCAGAGGTCTTGCAGGAACCTCCGCAGCCTTGGTTAGATTTGACTAACCTTGCCGTGACAAAAGGATACCATAGTTTGTCACGACTGTCAACCCCCGATTTTCGATTTTTTCAAAAAAATTGCTGGGCGGCTGCGCCCCTCCCGATCTCAACCTTCCGTTTTGGAATGGAGCAAAATTTCCAGCAAAATGGGCTTGCTTTTTTGCCAAACTGTTGCTATTATAAGTACAAGGCTGCCGGGGCAGATGCACTTCGTCCGCATCTGACAGCCCACCGAACTCCCCGAAAGGCCGCATTCTGCGGTTTTTTATAGACAAGGTAGTTAGCATATTCTAACTCAAAGGTGAAAGGAACAAGGAGGTTCCAATGATCAATTTTGAACAGTGGGAAGGCTTTGAGGGCCGCATCTGGAAAGAGGAAGTCAATGTCCGCGACTTCATCCAGAAGAACTACACCCCGTACGACGGCGACGAGTCGTTCCTCGCCGACCCGACCGAAGCGACCAACAAGCTGTGGGGTGCCCTGCAGCAGCTGCAGAAGGCCGAGCGTGCCAAGGGCGGCGTGCTGGATATGGAGACCGAAGTTGTCAGCAGCCTGACCTCTTACGGCCCCGGCTACATCGACGAGAGCCTGAAGGATCTGGAGCAGATCGTCGGCCTGCAGACCGACAAGCCCCTGAAGCGTGCCTTCATGCCCTACGGCGGCATCAAGATGGCAGAGCAGGCCTGCACCACCTACGGCTACGAGCCCAGCGCAGAGCTGCACAAGATCTTCACCGACTACACCCGCACCCACAATCAGGCCGTCTTTGACGCATACACCCCCGAGATGAAGAAGGCCCGCCACACCCACATCGTCACCGGTCTGCCCGACACCTACGGCCGCGGCCGCATCGTCGGCGACTACCGCCGTGTGGCTCTGTACGGCATCGACGCGCTGATCCAGTTCAAGCAGGAAGACCTTGCCAACTGCGGCGACGGCACCATGACCGATGACGTCATCCGCCTGCGCGAGGAGATCGCCCGCCAGATCAACGCCCTGAAGGGCATGAAGAAGATGGCCGAGGCCTACGGCTACGACATCTCGCAGCCCGCAAAGAACGCAAAAGAGGCCTGCCAGTGGCTGTACTTCGGCTATCTGGCCGCCATCAAGACCCAGAACGGCGCAGCCATGAGCGTGGGCCGCATCTCCACCTTCCTCGACATCTACATCCAGCGCGATCTGGACAACGGCACCCTGACCGAGGCACAGGCGCAGGAGCTGATCGACCACATGGTCATGAAGTTCCGCATGGTCAAATTTGCCCGCATCCCCAGCTACAACCAGCTGTTCTCCGGCGACCCGGTCTGGGCAACGCTGGAAGTGGGTGGCATCGGCATGGACGGCCGCAGCATGGTCACCAAGAACTGCTACCGTTTCCTGCACACGCTGGAAAACATGGGCCCCGCCCCCGAGCCGAACCTGACCGTTCTGTACTCCTCTGCCCTGCCCGAAAGCTTCAAGAAGTACGCCGCCAAGGTCTCCATCAACACCAGCTCCGTCCAGTACGAGAACGATGACGTGATGAAGCCGGTCTGGGGCGACGATTACTCCATCTGCTGCTGCGTGTCTGCGACCCAGACCGGCAAGGAGATGCAGTTCTTCGGCGCACGCGCCAACCTCGCCAAGTGCCTGCTGTACGCCATCAACGGCGGCGTGGACGAGAAGAGCCACGAGCAGTGCGGCCCCAACTACGCCCCCATCACCAGCGAGTACCTGAACTACGACGAAGTCCTGCCCAAGTACGTCCAGATGCTGGATTGGCTGGCCGGCCTGTACGTCAACGTGCTGAACCTGATCCAGTATATGCACGACAAGTACTACTACGAAGAGGCAGAGATGGCTCTGATCGACACCGATGTGCGCCGCACCTTTGCCACCGGCATCGCAGGCTTCTCCCACGTCATCGACTCTCTGAGTGCCATCAAGTACGCCAAAGTCAAGGTCGTCCGCGACGACACCGGCCTGGCCACCGGCTTTGAGATCGAGGGCGACTTCCCGAAATACGGCAACGACGATGACCGTGCCGACGAGATCGGCGTGTGGCTGCTGCGCACCTTCCTTGAGATGATCAAGAAGCGTCACACCTACCGCAACTCCGAGGCCACCACCTCCATCCTGACCATCACCTCCAACGTCGTCTACGGCAAGTACACCGGTGCTCTGCCGGACGGCCGTGCCGCCTTCACCCCGTTTGCTCCCGGTGCCAACCCGAGCTACGGTGCCGAGCAGAACGGTCTGCTGGCCTCCCTGAACTCGGTCGCCAAGCTGCCCTACCACTGGGCTCTGGACGGCATCTCCAACACCCAGACCATCAACCCCGATGCACTGGGTCACAGCGAGGGCGAGCGCATCGAGAATCTGGTGCAGGTCATGGACGGCTACTTCGATCAGGGTGCCCACCACCTGAACGTCAATGTCTTTGGCAAGGAAAAGCTGATCGACGCCATGGAGCATCCTGAGAAGGAAGAGTACGCAAACTTCACCATCCGTGTCTCCGGCTACGCGGTCAAGTTCATCGACCTGACCCGTGAGCAGCAGATGGACGTCATCTCCCGTACCTGCCATGCAGCTCTCTGATCCCATCGGCTACGTCCATTCGCTGGAGTCCTTCGGCTCGGTGGATGGGCCGGGCGTCCGGTTCGTGGTGTTTTTGCAGGGCTGCGCCCTGCGGTGCAAATACTGCCATAACCCCGAGACATGGGCGACCGACTGCGGCGAGCCGTGGACGGCGGAACAGCTGTTCCAGCGCGTCTACCGCTACCGCAACTACTGGGGCAAAAAGGGCGGCATCACGGTCAGCGGCGGCGAGCCGCTCCGTCAGATGGAGTTTTCGACCCAGTTCTTCACGCTGGCACGCAAAAAAGGCGTTCACACCGCGCTCGACACGGCCGGTCAGCCGTTTCGGACAGACCCGGAGTATCTGTCTCAGTTCGACCGCCTGATGGACGTGACCAGCCTCGTGATCCTGGACCTCAAGGAGATCGACCCGGAAAAGCACCGCCAGCTCACCGGGAAGGACAACGCCAACATTCTTGCCATGGCACAGCACATCTCTGACCGGGGCATCCCGCTCTGGATCCGTCATGTGCTGGTTCCCGGCCTGACCGACGACGAAGAGGGGCTGCGCAGGACCGCAGCGTTCATCGCGTCGCTCAAGACGGTGGAGCGGGTGGAGGTGCTGCCGTACCACACGCTGGGGCTTTTCAAGTGGCAGAAACTCGGCATCCCTTACCCCCTGCCGGACGCCGTTCCGCCCACCGCGGAACAGATCCGGCGAGCGGAGGAGCTGCTGGAAGTTGGCAAATATCGTTAAAGAAACAGCGATATGATTTCTCTCTCAAAGAGCGATCGTATCGCTGTTTTGCTGTTCTCCTCTGCCGGGCTTGCCCTCTCAGTCGCCTTCGGCGACAGCTCCCCCAAAGCGTCATGCCCTCTCAGTCAGCGCATTCGCGCTGCCAGCTTATCCTCCCTCTGTCGCTTTGCGACATCTCCCTCCGGCCGGAGGGAGTCTTTCAAAGGGGGAGCCCTTGGCAGGCCGGATAAGCCCACGCTGATTGATAAAAGCTTACAATTACAATAAATACCGGGCCCTGCGGTCTGGATTCACGGCATCGCAACTGTGAATCTGGACAACAGGGCCCGGTATTTTGCGTTATCTAAGACTTTGTGCAGTCAGCTCAGGCTGAACCGATATGCCAAGGCCTCTCACCTTGGGAGAGGTGGCATCGCGCCAGCGATGACGGAGAGGGCAAGCCCGGCAAAAATTGAGCAAAAAACACAGCGATACAATGGCTCTTTTCAAAAAGCTTCGTATCGCTGTGTAAGTTCTATTTGTTTACATCCTCACCCTCTCAGTCACCTTCGGTGACAGCTCCCCCAAAGGGGGAGCCAAGGGCCTTCGGCAGAGAGAGGGCTTACCCGCCCAGATACGCGCTGCGGACGCGCTCGTTGGTCAACAGCTCGGCACCGGTGCCGTTCATGACGACGCGGCCGGTCTCGAGGACATAGGCGCGGTCAGCCACCGAGAGAGCCATCTGTGCGTTCTGCTCGACCAGCAGGATGGTCATGCCCTCGTTGTGGATGTTCTTGATGATGTCGAAGATCTCCTGCACCAGCAGGGGCGACAGACCCATCGACGGCTCGTCCAGCATCAGCATGGAGGCGTTGCTCATCAGGGCGCGCCCCATGGCCAGCATCTGCTGCTCGCCGCCGGACATGGTACCGGCCAGCTGGCGGCGGCGTTCCTTCAGGCGGGGGAACAGCGCAAAGACTTTCTCCTTGTTGGGGGCGATGGTGGACGCGGGCTGGGTGTAGCCGCCCATGTCCAGATTTTCCTCAACGGTCATGTGCAGGAACACATGGCGGCCTTCCGGCACCTGTGCAAGCCCGGCCTCGACGATCTTGTGGGCGCGCATTCCCTTGATGCTCTTGCCCTTGTACAGCACATCGCCGGTCTTGGGGTGGAGCAGACCCGACACCGTTTTCAGGGTGGTGGATTTGCCTGCACCGTTGGCACCGATCAGGGTAACGATCTCTCCCTCGTGGACTTCAAACGAAATGTCCTTCACGGCGTGGATGTTGCCGTAAAAGACGTTGATATGATCGACCTTCAGCATGGAATCTGCCATCGCTCAGCCCTCCTTCTTGCCCAGATAGGCTTCAATGACCTGCGGATTGTTGCGGATCTCCTCGGGCGTGCCCTTGGCGATGATGCGGCCGAAGTTCAGCACGGCGATGCCCTCGCAGATGCCCATGACAAGGCTCATGTCATGCTCGATCAGCAGCACGGCAATGTTGAACTCGTCGCGGATGCGGCGGATGGTATCGGTCAGCTCCGCGGTCTCGGAGGGGTTCATACCAGCGGCAGGCTCGTCCAGAAGCAGCAGCTTCGGGTTGGTGGCCAGTGCGCGGATGATCTCCAGACGACGCTGTGCGCCGTAGGGCAGGCTGCCCGCCGTTGTATTGGCAAGGCTGGTCATGTGGAAGATGTCCAGCAGCTCCATTGCACGCTCGGTGGTCTGCTTTTCCTCTTTCCAGTAGTTCGGCAGACGGAAGACGGAAGCCGCCAGATTGTACTTCATGGACTCGTGCAGGCCGACCTTCACGTTGTCGATGACGGACAGATCCTTGAACAGGCGGATGTTCTGGAAGGTGCGTGCCACGCCCATCCGGTTGACTTGATAGGTCTTTTTGCCGGCGGTCGGCATTCCGTCGATCAGGATGGAACCGCGAGTAGGCTGGTACACATTGGTCAACAGATTGAACACCGTGGTCTTGCCGGCACCGTTGGGTCCGATCAGGCCGGTGATCTCGTTGCGGCCGATCATCAGGTTGAACCCGTCCACAGCGGTCAGACCGCCAAAGTCGATGCCCAGCTCCCGGACGTCAAGGATCGGTTTTTTGTCCTTGTCGCGGTCGGTCAGGAAGCCGCCCGAAGGGACACTGTTCAGGGATGTTTTAAACTCACTCATGGTCTGCGCCCTCCTTGTTCTTCCGGAACAGCTCGCCGTTCAGGACTTTTTCCACGATGCGGCTCATCGAGAAATCGTAGCTGCCCAGCAATCCGCCCGGGCGGAAGATCATCATCAGGATCAGCACCAGCGAGTAGACCACCATGCGGTAGCTCTCGAAGCTGCGGGTCGCCTCGGGCAGGATGGTCAGGACGGTGGCCGACAGGATGGAGCCGAGCATGGAGCCCATGCCGCCCAGCACCACCATGACGAGGATCTCGATGGACTTCATGAAGCCGAAGGTCGAGGGCGTCAGGACGCCGATGTAGCAGGCATACAGGCCGCCGGCCATTCCCGCAAAGGCTGCGGAAAACGCAAAGGCCATGACCTTATAATAGGTTGTCTGGATGCCGCAGCTCTCGGCGGCGATCTCGTTATCGCGGACGGCGAGGATCGCGCGGCCGTGGCGGGATTTCATCATGGCGTGGATGGCAAAGCAGGCGATGACCACGCAGAGGAAGACGTTCCAGTAGTTGGAGTATTTCGGGATGTTCTTCAGACCCTTTGCGCCGTAAAACAGCTTGAAGCCCAGCACATCGTCGATGTTGTTCAGGGTGATGCGGATGATCTCGCCAAAGCCCAGCGTCAGGATGGCAAGGTAGTCACCGGTCAGACGGAGTGCCGGGATGCCGATGAGGATGCCGAAGATCCCGGCCACCACGCAGGCCAGTGCCAGACCGACGGCAAAGGCGACGCCGGAGGGCAGATTGCTGTATTTGGTAAACAGGGCGCAGGTGTACGCACCCACGGCCATGAAACCGGCATGACCCAGCGGCAGCTGCCCCAGATAACCGGTGGCCACGTTCAGCGAGACGGCCAGAATGATGTTGATGCCGACGGTCAGCAGAACTTTGTTCTGGTAGGTCGAGAGCATATTCTGGGTAACGAACGAAAGTGCCACAAAGAGCAGAGCCACCAGAACCACGTTCATCAGGTAGCGCACCGGCATTTTCAGGGTCTTGCGTTTGACTGCATTCATTTTCAGGATCCCCCTTTACACCTTTTCCTGTACCTGACGGCCAAGGAAACCGGTGGGCTTGACCAGCAGCACGATGATCAGAATGGCGAACGTGACGGCATCCTTCCAAGCGGAGAGGCCGATGGCCGAGACAAAGCACTCGCACAGGCCGATGGCGATGCCGCCGATCATGGCACCCGGGATGGAGCCAATGCCGCCCAGAACGGCTGCGACGAAGGCTTTCAGACCCAGCATCGAGCCCATGGTCGGCGTTGCCTGCGGGTAAGAGCAGCAGTACAGCACCGCACCGATGCCGGCCAGCGCGGAGCCGACTGCAAAGGTGAAGGAGATGGTGCTGTTGACGTTGATGCCCATCAGACGCGCCGCATCCATATCCTCGGAGACTGCGCGCATGGCCTTGCCAAGCTTGGTCTTCTGGACAAGGAAGGTCAGAACGATCATGGACAGCACCGTGACGGCCAGCGTGATGATCGAGGTCAGGCTCAGCGGCACCTTGCCGATCAAGAATGTCTTGGACTCATAATAGGACGGGATGACTTTTGCGCCCGATCCCAGAATCAGCTCCGCCGTGTACTCCAGAAAGAAGGAGACGCCGATGGCGGTGATCAGCAGGGAGATGCGGGGAGCCGACCGCAGCGGGGTATAGGCGATCTTCTCGATCACGACGCCCAGCACCGTGCAGGTGAGGATGGTCGCACAGATCGCCGTGACCGGCCCGAGACCCAGCTGGTTCATCACGAACCAGGACATATACGCGCCCACCATAATGATATCGCCGTGGGCAAAGTTCAGCAGCAGAATGATGCCATAAACCATGCTGTAGCCCAACGCGATCAGTGCATAGATACTGCCAAGGGAAAGACCGTTGATCAGCTGGCTGAAAAACACTGTCATGGGTTGATACTTCCTTTCCAAAATAAAAAATGCGGAGACAGTCGGGGCAAACCTGTTCCGGCGGTCTCCGCAATGGACCCTATCCAATTCTACGTCTCCATCCCCGTGACGCGGCACCGGAGCCGCAGACGGAGCTTAGAACATTTCCTTCAGGACCGGCTTATCCTCCTCGAAGCAGAGGATCGCGGTCTGCTTGACCGGGTCATGATGCTCGTCGAAGGTGAAGGTGCCGGTGATGCCCTCGATGGTGCCGCCTGCGATGGCGTCGATGACGGCCTGCTTGTACTCATCGGAGCCAGCCTCGAGGCCAGCTTCCTCCGCAGCCTTCAGGCCGTAGACAACGGTCATGGCCGCATCGTAGCCCAGCGGAGCGAAGCCGTTGGGATACTCCTCGCCGTACTCTGCCTTGTAAGCATCCTCGAATTCGGTGCTGGAGCCCTTTGCGTAGTTGGCGCAGAAGTAAGCATCCTTCAGCTGGTCAGCGGTTGCGTAGCCTTCCAGGCCATCCCAGCCGTCGCCGCCGAGGAACGGGCAGGTCATGCCGATATCGCGTGCCTGCTTCAGGATCTTGCTGACGTCCTCATAGTAGTTGGGGCAGAAGACGACCTGCGGGTTCTTGCCCATGATGCTGGTCAGCTGGGTCTTGAAGTCCACATCGCCCTTGGAGTAACTCTCGTCATCGACGATGGTGCCGCCCTTGGACTCGAACTCGTTGACGAAGTTCTCTGCCAGACCCTCGTTGTAGTCTGCGCCCTTTTCAAAGATGACGGCAGCCTCGGTGTAGCCCAGCTTCTCGTAAGCGTAATCGGCCATCTTGATGCCCTGGAACGGGTCGGTGAAGGTGGCGCGGAAGACATTCTCGTTCACGGTGTCGGTCTCTGCATCGTAGGTGACAGCCTCTGCCGTTGCGGAAGCGGTGACCATCGGCATATTGTACTCTGCGCTCTCGGCTGCGACGGCCAGCGTCGGAGCGGTGGTCACATCGCCCACCAGTGCGGTGATGCCCTGATCCACCATCTTGGTGAAGCAGGTGACAGCCTGCGTCTCGTCGCCCTGCTCATCCATGGCGATGATCTCGAGCTGCTTGCCGTTGACGCCGCCTGCCTCGTTGACCTGCTTCAGGTACAGGGTAGCACCGTTGACGACTGCCTTGCCGTAGACCGAGACATCGCCGGTCAGGGGTCCGAGGACGCCGACCTTGATGGTCTCGCCGGAAGCAGCGGCAGAGCCGGAGGCAGAAGAAGCAGCCGTGCTACTGGAAGAACCGCCGCAGGCGGTCAGGACACCGGCAGCAGCCACAACACCGGCAGCGGCCAGAAAGTTACGACGAGAAATCATCTTTTTCATGTTGTATATCCTCCTTGTATGGGAAGTTTCGTGTTGAAATGATTGAAAGCAGAACCCTTTCCCTCAAAGCGGCTCTGCTTTGTTACCCTTATTATAGTCACGTCTCCCCCGGTGCGCAATTCACAAACCGTCCATAGTTTTGGAGGCATTTCCGGCAAAAGTTGCTATTTTACACAAAAACAAACCATGTATTTTGTTTACTTTTTCATTTCGTTCATTTCGTTTCACGCCAAAATGAAAGCATTTCACAAGTTGCAAAAAAGTTACACCGCCGTAGGAAATCGGTATAAGCCGCTCCCTTTCAGCCCATTCTATCGGATAGTTTCCTGCCGGATCGCCGGTCTCTTTTTAAGGTATGCTCCCGCACGCCCGGCGCAAAGTTCTGATCCGCTAACATTGTGTTTTGCTCTTGCACATGGGAACGATGCGTGGTAGGATAAAGGCAGTTAGTTAGTGAATACTACCTGCGTTTCGCAGGGAACGAATTCAGGAGGGTAAATTTTATGAACTATCTGGAAATCGAATCCGTGATCGGCCGTGAGATCCTGGACTCCCGCGGCAACCCCACCGTGGAAGCAGAAGTCACTTTGGCAGACGGCACCGTCGCACGCGGCTGTGCGCCTTCCGGTGCTTCCACGGGCGAGTTTGAGGCATTGGAGCTGCGCGACGGCGACAAGAGCCGTTACCTCGGCAAGGGCGTGACCAAGGCCGTGGAGAACATCAACACCCTCATTGCCGACGCGGTGGTGGGCATGGATGCTTCCGACATTTACGCCATCGACGCCGCCATGATCCGTGCCGACGGCACCAAGGACAAGTCCCATCTGGGTGCCAACGCGATTCTGGCCGTTTCCATCGCAGCCTGCCGCGCAGCCGCTGCTTCTCTGGAAATGCCGCTCTACCGCTTCCTCGGCGGCGTAAACGGCAACCGCCTGCCGGTTCCCATGATGAACATCCTGAACGGCGGCGCACACGCCACCAACACCGTGGATACGCAGGAGTTCATGATCATGCCCGTGGGGGCTCCTTCCTTTAAAGAAGCTCTGCGCTGGTGCGCCGAAGTCTTTCACGCGCTGGCCG
The DNA here is from genome assembly GCA_934533135.1 of uncultured Faecalibacterium sp. GTDB lineage: Bacteria > Bacillota > Clostridia > Oscillospirales > Ruminococcaceae > Faecalibacterium. Next base: position 36,448 of record CAKTBG010000008.1, on the reverse strand, counting down.
CCATCCTGAAAGCCAAGGGGCTGGCCACCTCCGTGGGCGATGAGGGCGGCTTTGCGCCCAACCTGTCCAGTGACGAGGAGACCATCGAGACCATTCTGGCCGCCATCGAGAAGGCCGGTTATGTTCCCGGCAAGGACTTCATGCTGGCCATGGACGCGGCTTCCTCCGAGTGGAAGAGCCCCAAGGGAAAGGGCTTCTACAAGCTGCCCAAGGCGGGCACCGAGTACACCTCCAGCGAGCTGATCGCCCACTGGAAGAGCCTCGTGGAGAAGTATCCCATCATTTCCATCGAGGACGGCCTCGACGAAGAGGACTGGGAGGGCTGGCAGGAGATGACCCGCGCGCTGGGCGGCAAAGTCCAGCTGGTGGGCGACGATCTGTTCGTCACCAATACCGAGCGTCTGTCCAAGGGCATCGCACTGGGTGCCGGCAACGCCATCCTCATCAAGCTGAACCAGATCGGCTCGGTTTCGGAGACGCTGGAAGCCATCAAGATGGCACACAAGGCCGGTTACACCGCCATCAGCTCGCACCGTTCCGGCGAGACCGAGGACACCACCATCGCAGATCTGGCCGTGGCTCTGAACACCTGCCAGATCAAGACCGGTGCCCCCAGCCGTACCGAGCGCGTAGCCAAGTACAACCAGCTGCTCCGCATCGAGGAGGATCTGGGTGCCAGTGCCGTCTATCCCGGCATGGCCGCCTTCAACGTCAAGCGTTGATCGCATCTGAAGTTTGCGTTCTCCTTTTTTCTTTCCTTTTTATCCGACCCAACGCGAAAACCGCCCCGATTCCGGAATGGAATCAGGGCGGTTTTCACTATTTCGGACAAATTACTGCTCCGCAATCTCAAGGTTGCTGAGCGCATAGTCAATGCATTTCAGAATCAGGTCGTTGCGTGTTCTGCCCGTGGCAGAAGCCAGCTCATCGAGATTCTTGATGGTCTCGTCTGGAATTCGGACAGAGATCACGCTGCTCTTTCCCACCGCCGGTTTGCGGGGATGCACAACGAATTTTGCAGTTTCGCTCATGGGCTTGTATCACCTACCTGTATCTATAATATAAGTTTTATTGTGCTTTTTATATAGTACAGATTGTGTTACATTTTGTAGTTTACAAGTCCGTCACAAAGTGGTAAGATAGGCAAAAGAGCTGTAAAACAGCAAAAAAGAAAGGAAATGGCAGGATGAAACGAGTATCTTATCTTCCGAAATTTCTCCGTATTGTGACGATGGCCTGTATCAGCATCGGGCTGACGGCAGCGATGACCGTTCCGGCATTTGCAGCAGTATCTTCCAAACCACAGCTTGCGCTTTCCGAAACAAACGGTTATGAAGATTATGCCATCCGGCATCAGGGAAACTGCGGCGTGGATGGAGACAACATCACTTATACGATGTATGACAACGGCTTGCTTGTCCTTCGCGGAAACGGCAGGATGGAAAACTATGCCGAGGATCAAGACGAAAAGTCAAAGCTCGCCTATATGCGCCCTTGGGATTTTGGTGTCGGCGGAAAAAACTGGTCTGCCGAGATCAAAGCAGTCCGGATTGAAAACGGCATCACCAAAATCGGTGCCGCCGCATTCAAAGACTGCGAAAATCTGACACGCGTTGAGATCCCGGCCAGTGTCACACAGATTGGCAATTCGGCATTTTCCGGGTGCAAGAATCTGAAAAGCATTACCCTTCCGGGTGGACTGACCCGAATCGGTGAGTATGCCTTCTCTTCAACCGGTCTGGAAGGAATTGGCATTCCAGCAACTGTGAAAACGATTGAAAAAGATGCTTTTTCATGGTGCAAACTGACGCACGTCGTTGTTCCGGAAGGCGTACAGACCATTCAGGACAGTGCATTTTCCTATAACGAAGCTTTGACTGCCGTAAGCCTTCCGGCAACTATGACAAACTATGGAGAAACCGTTTTTCTGGGCTGCCCCAATTTAACGCAGATCACGATCCATCCACAGAACCCCAAATATACGATTCTCGCAAACTCTGTGTACAGCAAAGATGGAACAGAGCTTCTGGAATTTGATCCCTCTGCGAGGGGAGTATATTCTATTCCGACAGGTACCAAGCGAATCGCAAAAGATGCAGTTACCGCCCGGAATCTGGAAGGCGTCATCGTTCCGGACGGCGTCGAATCCATTGCATCGTATGCTTTTTATCTCTGTTCCAACCTGAAAGCCGTTTATATCCCGACCAGTGTTACTTCGATGGGCGGAAATCAGGCTTCCTTTATGGTGAAATATTCCAATGTCGTTCCGTTTTTCATTTACGGAGGCAGTGAAGCGCAGTGGAGCAACCTCAATGACGGTCTGCCGCCGACGCTTGAGAATGCCGAGTTGTTCTATAACGGCACGCCCGACAATGTAGCCTATGTCGTTCAGAAATACAACGACGCACTCTCGGAGTCCACATCGACCGCATCATCCTATGATGAAAAGGGCGGCTTCTACTATGACCCTCTCGCTGCCGGTTAAAGCCTTACTGTATCTGGAAATCATTCCCTGCAATCGCATTCCCCGCTCCGCCGTATTCTTTACGGAGCAGTTTTCCTGCCAAGACTGCCCGAACGAATGCAAAGGAGAATTTCCCGAATGGCTTGTCTGATTTCCCTGCTCATGAAGATCCTCGGCCCCTCGGCCTCTTCCAGCTTCCTGCTCTGGCTGCTGGGCAAGATCTTCAGTTGAGCAACCCGAAAAGCACACCTGAAAAAGGGAGCCGTCTCCGGTATTTCCGGGGGCCGCTCCCTTTTTGCAAACAAAAACCCACGCTGCGGCAAAGCAAAACGCAGCGTGGGAACGTAGATAGTTATTTCAGGGGTTCCAGACAGCGCGTCCGGATCAGCGGGCGACGGTGTACTTGTGCAGGGTCTTGCGGACGGCACCGTTGCCGGCGTACAGCTCCTTGACCATGCCCTCGATCTTCTCGCCCAGACCAACGGCGTACAGATCAACGCCGAACACATCGGCGCGGCTGTACAGCTTCTTCAGGCAGCTGAAGTCCTGCTCGCCTTCCTTGACTTCCAGCGGAGCGACGATGGCCTGCAGCTCTGCCAGCAACGGATCGGGAGAGATCTCAAACGGCTTGCCGTTGTCGTCCACACCCTTCAGGTAACGGGCATAGCCTGCCAGCACCAGCGGGATCAGGATCAGGTTCGACTTGTCCAGACCGCGTGCCTCATAAGCCTTGATGGTCTCGCCAAAACGGATGGCCAGCTTCTGGGAGGTATCCGTTGCGATGCGCTGGGGCGCGTCGGGCATGAAGGGGTTGGGCAGGCGGCGGTTGATGACCGCGCCGATGAACTCATAGGGGTTCAGAACGCCCGGATCGACCACGACCGGCATCGCCTCGATGTAGCCGATCTTCTGGATGAAGGCACGCAGATCCTCGTCGGCCATCTCTGCCGAGATGAGGGTGTAATCCAGCATACAGCCATAGATGGACATGGCCGTGTGCAGGGGGTTCAGGCAGGTGCAAACCTTCATCTTCTCGATCTTGTCCACGGTCTCGCGGTCGCAGTAGAGCACACCGCCCAGCTCCAGCGGAGGACGACCGTTGGTGTAGTGATCCTCGATGCACAAATACTCGGTCTCCTCGGCGTTGACGAAGGGCGCGGTGAAGGTGTGCTTCTCGGTGACGATGGTGTAGTTGTCCTCAAAGCCGTCATCGGCCAGCATCTGCTGGACCTTGGCATCGGGGCGCGGGGTGATCTTGTCGATCATGCTCCACGGGAAGGTCACCTTGGTCTCATCCTGCACATAAGCGAGGAACTCGGCCGGAACAAGACCCTGCTCGACCCACTTGGATGCGTAGGTGTGGACGGCATTCTTGACCTTATCGCCGTTGTGGGAGCAGTTGTCCATGCTCTGCACGGTCAGGGGCAGCTTGCCTGCCTTGAAACGCTCGTACAGCAGAGCCGTGACCTTGCCCATGGCCAGAACCGGGGTCAGGCCGCGCTCGAGGTCGGCCGGAGCAACGCCGTAGCCCTTCTCGGTGATGGTGAAGGAGATCATCTGCAGGCTGGGGTTCTGGAAGATCTCCACCAGACGTGCCCAGTCCTCGCCGAAGGAATAATCGGCCTTCAGGCTCTCGGTAACGGAGGCGATGACCTTCTTCTCGATGTCGCCGGTGGACTTCAGGCAGACCAGCAGGCTCATGTTGTCGTAGGGGCGGTATGCCTTGTCGATGATCTCGTAGTCAAAGCTCTCGGCCACGATCACGCCGCGGTCATACTTGCCGCTGTTCAGAGCCTCGTTGAGGATGGCAGCCGGGAATGCGCGGAAGATGTTGCCCGCGCCAAAGTGGACCCAAGTGGGCTCGGCGTGGGTCTTGGCCTTGACCGCCTCAACGTCGAATTTGGGCAGCTCATAGCCCTTTTCTGCCCACGCAGCCGACAGATTGCCGTTCTTGATATCAGACAGCTTCATAATGCTCAGCCTTTCTTTTTCTCTTCATCCAGACGATCCAGCAGATCCCAGACACCCAGCATATACTGGATGCCGAGGGCACGGTCATACTTGCCGTAACCGGGGCGGCAGCTGCCGGGGCCTTCCTCCCACAGCTGACGGCCGTGGTCGGGACGGATGTAGCCCTCGTAGCCGCCGTCATGGTAGGCGCGCAGGATCTCGATGATGCCGGTTTCGCCGCAGCAGTCGCGGTGAGCAGCCTCGGAGAAGTCGCCGTTGGGGAAGTGGTGGATGTTGCGGATGTGGGCAAATGCAATGCGGTCGCAGTGCTTGCGGACGATCTCAGCAACATTGTTGTCGGGGTTTGCGTTCAGGCTGCCGGAGCAGAGGGTCAGGCAGTTGTACTCATCGTCCACCATGCTCAGGAAGCGGTCGATGCTCTGGGCATCCACCAGCAGGCGGGGCAGGCCGAAGATATCCCAAGGGGGATCGTCCATGTGGATGGCCATCTTGATGTTGCACTCGCGGCAGGTCGGCATCAGAGCCTCGAGGAAGTACTTCAGGTTCTCCCACAGCTTCTCCTTGGTGACAGGGGCGTATGCCTTGAACAGCTCGTCCAGCTTTGCCATACGCTCCGGCTCCCAGCCGGGGAAGGTCATATTGTATTTCTCGGTAAAGCTCAGGATATATTCGGCCATGGACTTGTAGTCGTCCTTGATCTTGGCCTTCTCGTAGAACAGGGCGGTAGAGCCGTCGCCTACGGGGTGGAACAGGTCGGTGCGGGTCCAGTCGAAGATCGGCATGAAGTTGTAGCAGATGACCTTGACGCCGAACTTGGACAGATTGCGGATGCACTGCTTGTAATTCTCGATGTATTTGTCGCGGGTGGGCAGGCCGATCTTGATGTCATCGTGGACATTGACCGACTCGACCACGTCCATATCAAAGCCATAGGCATGGATCTGATCTGCGACCTTCTGGATCTCGTCGATCTCCCAGATCTCGCCGGGCATCTTATCGTGCAGTGCCCAGACGATGCTGGTCACGCCGGGGATCTGCTTGATGTCGCTGAGGGTGACAGGATCGTTGCCTTCACCGTACCAACGCCAACCCATTTTCATAGGCATAGTGGGGTCCTCCTTGTTGTGTTCCCTTCGCTTTGGCCCACAGCAACCGCTGTGGTGCATTCTCAATTTATATTCTAATATATCAGTTTGATTTTTGCAACTGGCGTTTTGACATTTTTTAGAGTTTTTTCTTGTATACTTTAGACAAAAAGACGACTGCAAATCGGTTTTTCCGCCTTTGCAGCCGTCTTTCAAAGTGTCTTTTGATTTTATTTTAACAAAGAAGATGTTTTATTTGCACCGCAGGACCCAGCATTTTCTGTCCAGTTGCACTCTGTGCGGTCTGCACAAACTTTCCCGGCCTGCCAAGGGCTCCCACTCTGGGAAAAACTCCCTCCGGCCGGAGGGAGATGTCGCGTTAGCGACAGAGGGAGGACAGCTGTCGCCGAAGGCGACTGAGAGGGTCACCCCTCGATAAAATATTCCGGGTGATGCTTCTTCGCCTGCTCCACCGACAGCTTATACCGGTTCAGGTGGTCGCTCAGTGCCCGGCTGACATCGTCCTCCGAGCCGTGGAGCACCGCCTCAAGGATGCGGGTGTGGGCGGCGCAGACCGATTTGTTTTCTTCGGTCTGGAGGCTGAACTTGCGCAGCCGCTCGATGTGCTGAAAGGTGGAAAGCATATGGTCGAAGTGTGCTTCCATCCCGCAGATCTCAAATGCCATCCGGTGGAAACCATTGTCCAGATCCAGCATCCGGGTCTCCCGGTTTTCGGCGTCGGGCTGGCGTTCCAGCGCGCGGTACTGCTCGATGTTCTGGCGGTAGGCGGCCTCCTGTTCCGGGGTCAGCCTGCCGCGGATCCGATCCAGCAGCTCCTTTTCTAAGGTAAAGCGAGCAAACTGCTCCATCTCCATCAGCTTGAGGTCGATGGGGGCCACATGGGTGCCGCTCTGGGGCTTGATGTTGACCATGTGGGCAATGTTGAGCATGATCAGTGCTTCCCGCATCGGGGTGCGGCTGATGCCAAGCTCCTGCGCCAGCAGACGATCGTTCAGCTCATCGCCGGGTTTCAGCTCCATGGTGATGATCCGGCTGCGGACCGTTTCGTATGCGACCTCCCGGGCACTTTTCGTTGCCATACAGTTCCTCTCCTCCAAACGGGTTCAAAAATCGGATTTTCTGCTAAAAACGTGATATATCAATCCCAATTTTATTGTATGCCTGCTGCCCGTTTGCGTCAAGAGGTTTTGCAAAGATCGGCAAGCGAAAATTACGTTTTTGCCTTTGCAGGGCGGTAAAGCACCGGCACCCAGACGGCTACCAGTGCCAGACCGCAGACTACATCTATAATAGAGTGCTGCTTGGTAAACACGGTGGAGGCGCAAATCAGGCCAGCCCAGACCCAGGCCAGCACCTTCCAGCCCGGGCGGTCTTTCGCCAGCCTGCTCTGCGAGAACGCCAGTGCCATGCAGCCAGAACTCTGGCAGTGGATGGATGGGCAGACATTGACCGAGGCGTCCGCGCTCCAGAGCATCTTCATGATCGTCATGGCAAGGTTATCCCGGCCGACGGCTTCGGCGGTCGGCCGGATGTCCAGACCATTCGGCAGCACCATGTAAACGATCAGGCAGAAGGTCATCCCGGAGAACATCATCAGGCAGAGTTTGTCATAGCTGGCGGTATCGCACCACCACAGCAGTGCCGTGACCCCCGCCAGCAGCAAAAACCAGCTGCAATAGGGGAAGACGAACCACTCGTTGAAGGGGATGAGGTCGTCGATGGGGCTGTGGATAATGTATTTTGGGTTTTTTACGGTCAGATCCAGCCAGAAGAACCAGATCAGGTAGATCACCCAGTAAAGCTGAAACCAGAGGTGCGGGCGGCAGTTTGCCCGCAGCGTATGCAGATCCATTGCATTTCTCCTATAATTTTATTCTGAGACGCTTTATTTTACCACATCCGGACGGCTTGCGCAATCGGAGATTATCGTATAGAATAAAGGTATCGTTTTCATTGGAAAGAATAGGAGCTCTCATGTCACAATCCACTGTTTCGCTCCGTCTGGTCGCCCTCGACCTCGACGGCACGCTTCTGAACCATCAGTCGGGGATCTCTCCCCTCACCCGGCAGGCCATTGCCGCAGCCGTATCCCACGGTGTGGTGGTGCTGCCCGCCACCGGCCGTCCGCTGGCCAACCTGCCGCCAGTGGTTGCGCAGCTGCCCGGCATCCGGTACGCCATCACCTCCAACGGAGCTTCGGTCTGGGATCTGGGCAGCGATCCGCTGGGCTGCGTGTACAGCCGCTACTCCAATGCCGCCGAGCGGGAGACCAGCGACCCCATCTGCCTGATCCAGAATGTTTTCCCGGTGCAGAAAGCCCGGGAGGTGTTCGCGCTTTTTCAGGAATACGACGGCGAGATGAGCGTTTTCTCGGACGGCTACTCCATCAAGGACGAACACGGCATCCGCTGCCTGACCGCCCGCTTCGCCAAGCGGAAGTCCACCGAGGCCAACCAGCCCGACGACGGCCGCTTTCTGGTGGTGCGGGATCTCGCCGAATGGATGAGCCGCCACGCCCACGCGGTGGAGAAGTTCTGTATGTTCTTCGAGACCCGGGAGAAGGCGCAGGCCGCCCTGCCCCACTTCCTCGCTTTGCAGGATGTGGAGGTCGTGCAGGGCTGCCCCGAAAACATCGAGATCACCCCCCGCGGCATCGACAAAGGCTCTGCCCTGCTGATGCTGGCCGACCAGCTGGGCATCCCCCGTGAAGCCACCGTTGCCATCGGCGACAGCGAGAATGACCGCGCCATGCTGGAAAAGGCCGGCGTCGCCGCAGTCATGGCCAACGGGATGCCCCAGATCAAGGCTCTGGCCGACCTTGTGAGCGAAAACGACTGCGATCACGACGGCATTGCCGAGCTGTTCCGGCGGCTGAACCTCTGAGCCTTCGGCATTTTTGTGCAATGTATACAAGCTCTTATGCAAAACATTGTGCTTGTTGAGCATTACCAAACTTCCCGCCGTAGTTTATACTAATATTACAAGTGTACGGCGGGATTGGTATGCCCGGATCGGTGCTCCCGCCTACTCGGAGAGTTTTAAAATTTAAGAAGGAGAATGCGTTTATGAATCCCATCGTAGAAAAGGTCTATCAGATCGGCATTATCCCTGTTATTGCATTTAACAGCGTGGACGAGGCTCTGCCCCTGTGCAAGGCTCTGGCTGAGGGTGGTCTGCCCGCTGCTGAGGTCACCTTCCGCACGGCTTGTGCCGAGGAGTGCATCCGCAAGATCCACGAGGAGATGCCCGAGATGCTGCTGGGCGCAGGCACCGTCCTGACCTGCGAGCAGGCTGACCGTGCCATGGCAGCCGGTGCTTCCTTCATCGTTGCTCCCGGCTTCGACCCCGAAGTCTGCAAGCACGTCATCGCCAAGGGCGGCATCATGATGCCCGGCACCGCCTCTGCAGGCGAGATGCAGCAGGCCATGAACCTCGGCTGCGAGGCTCTGAAGTTCTTCCCGGCTGAGGCCAACGGCGGCGTCGGTATGCTGAAGAACATCGGCGCAGCCCTGAAGGGTGCCCGCTGGATGTGCACCGGCGGCGTCAACGCCAAGAACGTCAACGATTATCTGGGCTATGACCAGATCTTCGCCGTCGGCGGCACCTGGATGTGCAAGAGCGATGTCATCAAGGCCGGCGATTGGGCCAAGATCACCGCACAGAGCAAGGAAGCCGTTGATACCATGCTGGGTCTGAAGCTGATGCACGTCGGCATCAACACCGGCAACGAGGAAGAGGCCATGAAGGTCGCCAACCTGATCGGCGGTCTGCTGAACATGAAGGTCGCCCCGGGCAACTCCAGCATCTTCGTCGGCAACAAGGAGTTCGAGATCATGAAGAAGCCGGGCCGCGGCACCAATGGCCACATCGCCATCGGCTGCAACAACGTGGACCGCGCCATCTATCACCTGACCCAGCGCGGCGTCAAGTTTGACCTCGACAGCAAGAACGTCAAGAACGGCAAGACCGTCGCCTGCTACTTCGCAGACGAGATCGCAGGCTTTGCGTTCCACCTCGTTCAGGCCTAACTCTTATAAAGATCCGATATTGCCGCCGCACCGGGAGCACCCTGCGGCGGGATGATATACCCAACACTTACTGTTTAAAAAAGGAGAAACCACAATGAAAGTCGTTACTTTTGGCGAACTGATGGTCCGTCTGCAGCCGTTCAACTACGAGCGTTTCGTTCAGGCCAACAATCTGGAGTTTACCTTCGGCGGCGGCGAGGCAAACGTCGCTGTCTCTCTGGCAAACTACGGCGTTGACGCTGCCTTCGTCACCAAGCTGCCCGCTCACGCCATCGGTCAGGCCGCCATCAACAGCCTGCGCCGCTACGGTGTGGACACCAGCATGATCGTCCGCGGCGGCGACCGTGTGGGCATCTACTACAACGAGAAGGGTGCTTCTCAGCGTGGTTCCGTCTGCATCTACGACCGTGCCAACAGCGCGATCCAGCTGGCTCAGCCCGCTGACTTCAACTGGGACAAGATCTTCGAGGGCGTCGATTGGTTCCACTTCACCGGCATCACCCCGGCTCTGGGTCAGAACGTCGTTGAGATCTGCCTCGAGGCTTGCAAGGCTGCAAAGGCTCGCGGCGTGAAGATCAGCTGCGACCTGAACTACCGCGGCAAGCTGTGGACCCGTGAGCAGGCTCGTGCTGCTATGACCGAGCTGTGCCAGTATGTGGACGTCTGCATCTCCAACGAGGAGGACGCAAAGGACGTGTTCGGCATCGAGGCTGAGTCCACCGACATCTACGGCGGCAAGCTGAACGCTGAGGGCTACAAGAGCGTTGCCAAGCAGCTGGCGGACAAGTTCCACTTCGAGAAGGTCGCCATCACCCTGCGCGAGTCTCACAACGCTTCCGAGAACGGCTGGAGTGCCATGCTGTACGACGTCGCTTCCGACGAGTACTGCTTCTCCAAGAAGTACGAGCTGAAGATCATCGACCGCGTTGGCGGCGGCGACTCCTTCGGCGGCGGCCTGATCTACGCTCTGCTGAACGGCAAGAGCACCCAGGAGGCTGTTGAGTTCGCCGTGGCTGCTTCCGCTCTGAAGCACTCCATCGAGGGCGACTACAACATGGTCACCGTTTCCGAGGTCGAGAAGCTGGCTGGCGGCGACGGTTCCGGCCGTATCCAGCGGTAATCGCGGGAGGATTCCGAAATGGATATCCGTTATTCCTGCAACCAGAAAGACTTCAAGCGTTACACCACCGAGGAAATGCGGGATGAAATGCTGATCACCGGCCTGTACAAGGCCGATGAGGTCGTGGCGGTCTACAGCCATGTGGACCGCATGGTGACTCTGGGCTGTATGCCTGTGCATGAGACGGTCTCGATCGACAAGGGCATCGACGTGTGGGCCAACTTCGGCACCCACTACTTCCTCGAACGCCGCGAGATCGGAATGTTCAACATCGGCAAGGATTCCACCGGCATCGTGGTGGCCGACGGTGTGGAGTACAAGCTGGGCTATAAGGACTGCCTGTACATCACCAAGGGCACCAAGGAAGTCACCTTTGCTTCCGCTGATCCGGCGCATCCCGCCAAGTTCTACATGGTCTCCGCCCCGGCACACTGCTCTTACGAGACCCGTCTGATCAAGATGGCCGATGCAAACCATCGTCCTCTGGGCAGCGTCGAGACCTGCAACAAGCGCACCATCAACCAGTTCATTCACCCGGATGTCCTCAAGACCTGCCAGCTGAGCATGGGTATGACGGCACTGGAGCCGGGTTCCAACTGGAACACGATGCCCAGCCACACCCACGAGCGGCGGATGGAGATCTACACCTACTTTGAACTGCCCGAGGGACAGGTGGTGTTCCACATGTGCGGTGAGCCCACACAGACCCGCCACATCGTGATGCACAACGAGGATGCGGTCATCAGCCCTTCCTGGAGCATCCACAGCGGCGTCGGCACCTCAAATTACACCTTTATTTGGGCAATGGGCGGCGAGAACATGGAGTTTGACGACATGGACAACATCGCTACCACCGATCTGCGCTAAACGCACCTCAAACCCCATACCGGGCAGCTCTGGTATGGGGTTTTTTGAAACTCTGTTTGCACCATTATGATTGAAGGAGATTACGAACATGGATCTTTCTGCATTTGATCTGAAGGGCAAGGTCGCCCTTGTCACCGGCGGTGCCCACGGCATCGGCTTCTCCATTGCGGTCGGCATGGCTCAGTGCGGTGCTACCGTCTGCTTCAACTGCTCCAACGAGGGCAGCCTTGAAAAGGGCATTGCCGCCTACAAAGAGGCCGGCGTCGAGGCGCACGGCTATGTGGCCGACGTCACCGATGAAGCCGCTGTCAACGCCATGGTCGCAAAGATCAAGGCCGATGTCGGTCCCGTGGACATTCTGGTCAACAATGCCGGTCTGATGAAGCGCGTTCCCATGATCGAGATGAGCCACACCGATTTCCTGCGGGTCATCGACGTCCACGTTGGCGGTGCTTTCAACTGCTCCAAGGCCGTTCTGCCCGACATGATCGCCAAGCGCGAGGGCAAGATCATCAACATCTGCTCCATGATGAGCGAGCTGGGCCGCGAGACGGTCTCCGCCTACGCAGCCGCCAAGGGTGCCCTGAAGATGCTGACCAAGAACATCGCTTCCGAGTACGGCGAGTACAACATCCAGTGCAACGGCATGGGCCCGGGCTACATCGCCACCGCCCAGACCGCTCCCCTGCGCGAGATCCAGCCCGACGGCAGCCGCCACCCCTTCGACACCTTCATCTGTGCCAAGACCCCCGCAGGCCGCTGGGGTGATCCGGAAGACATGGTCGGCCCCTGCGTCTTCCTCGCCTCCCACGCTTCCGACTTCGTGAACGGCCAGATCCTCTACGCCGACGGCGGCATCCTCGCTTACATTGGCCGTCAGCCCAAGTAAGTTTTCCACCGTCTTTTCTCTGCAAGTGAAAAGCCTCCCATCCTGCGCACCCGTTTTCCGGGCACAGGATGGGAGGTTTTTTGTTTTGGTTGACATCCACTGTCTGCCGGTGTTAAACTGAAGGCATCCCAAAAGATCCCGGCTGCACCACGGCCGCAAATCCAAAAAACGAGGTATTTGATGATGAAAATGATCCATACAGACAACGCTCCCGGTGCCATCGGCCCCTACTCGCAGGGATTCATCGTCGGAGATCTGGTCTACACCTCCGGCCAGATCCCGGTGAACCCCGCCGACGGCAGCATCCCCGAAGGCATCGCAGCACAGGCCGCCCAGAGCTGCAAGAACGTCCTTGCCATCCTCGAGGCCGCCGGCAGCGGTGCCGAAAAGGTCGTCAAGACCACCTGCTTCCTCGCCAACATGGAGGACTTTGCCGCCTTCAACGAGGAGTACGCCAAGTACTTTACCTCCAAGCCCGCACGCAGCTGCGTGGCCGTCAAGAGCCTGCCCAAGAACGTGCTTTGCGAGATCGAAGCCATTGCTGAGGCGTAACCCCGGATGCAGTATTACGTTGCCCCCATGGAGGGGCTGACCGACCGGGTCTGGCGGCAGGCACACCAGAAATGGTTCGGCGGCACCGCCAACGCCCCCGCCCGGTATTACGCGCCCTTTCTCTCCCCGCCGGAAAACCGGGTGCTCATCCGAAAGAAAATGGCAGAGCTGGCTCCGGAGGCCAACCCCGGCGCACCGGTCATCCCCCAGCTTCTCGCCAAGGACGGCGCGCTGGCCGCATGGATGATCGGCGAGCTGCGGCAGCTGGGCTACACCGAGGTCAACCTGAACCTTGGCTGCCCGGCCGGTACCGTCACCGCCAAGGGCAAAGGTTCCGGGATGCTCCGGGATCCCGACCGGCTGGATGCCTTTCTGGACGGGGTGTTCTCGCAGGCAGAAGGCCCCATCTCGGTCAAGACCCGGCTGGGCGTGGAAAAGCCCGAAGAGTTTGACGCCATCCTCCCGATCTACAACCGGTATCCCATCGCAGAGCTGACCATCCACCCCCGGGTGATGCGGCAGCTCTACCGCGGACAGGCGGATCGGGAGGCCTTTGCCCAAGCCCTGCCCCACTGCAAGATGCCGGTCTGCTACAACGGCGACATCACCACCCCAGAGCAGCTCCGCGCACTGGAAGCCGCATTCCCGGCTCTGTCGGGCATCATGGTGGGGCGCGGCATCATCGCCGACCCCGCCCTGTTCCGGCAGGCCATGGGCGGCGCACCGGCCTCCAAGGAAGAGCTGCGCGGCTACCTCGACGATCTCTATCACGGCTATACCGCGCTGTTTGGCAGCGCAGGCTGCGCCATCAGCCGAATGAAAGGCCACTGGTTCTACCTCATCCACGCATTCGAGGGTGCGGACAAACTGGAAAAACAGCTCAAAAAACTGCGGGAGCCGTGGGAATATGAGGTCACGGTGAATCAGATCTTTACGCTGGAGATGAAATAAAAAAGACCCGCCAACCGGCGGGTCTTTTCAAGACTCTGTCAGACGTTCAGATAATCCCGCAGCATGGCCTGCAGCAGATCGTCGCGGTCTACCTTGCGGATCAGGGAACGTGCCCCATTGTGGGTCGTAATGTAGGTGGGGTCTTCGGAGAGGATATAACCCACCAGCTGGTTGATCGGGTTATAGCCTTTTTCCTTCAAGGCGTCATACACCTGTTGTACGATCTCGTGGATCTCGTAGTCCTTTTTATCATGGATGGAAAAAATAGCGGTAGAATCACCCACGTTATACACCCCCTTCGTTGAATTCTGTTTTATTGTACACGAAATGGGGCAAAACTTCAAGACAACCCAGCCCATTTTGCGCATCTTCCACAAAATTTCCGAATAAAATCGTGCAATCTATCGAAAGAGAAAGGAGCATTTTATGCTGTTTGGCATCGGCTGCGACCTGTGCGCCATCCCGCGGATGGAAAAAAGCCTTTCCGGAGGGCACGGAGCCACCTTTGCCCGGCGGGTGTTCGGCCCGGCAGAGCGGGAGACCCTTGGTCTGGCGGAGGATTTCGCCTTTCCGGAAGGGCGGGCCGGCACGCGGATCGCCGCTCGCGCTGCGGCCGATTTCGCGGCAAAGGAAGCTTTTCTGAAAGCGGCCGGAACGGGGCTTTCCGGGCCGTTCTCCCTCTGCGAGATCGAAGCGGTCCGCCTGCCCTCCGGCGCACCGGAATACCGTTTCTCGGGTCGGACAGCCGCGTGGGTCGCCCGTCACCGGCTCACGGCACGGCTCTCCCTGAGCCACGAATGCGGCATGGCACTTGCGTTCTGCACCCTCGAACAGACGGAAAACTGAGCCTTCCTCCCGCATAGAATGGAATAGACCCGCAGCCTGCATACCGCGCGGCAGATCGGCTCATACTAAGAGCACGAGGCCGCACCGGATGCACCACATAGCGGATGCCGCCTCCGATATTCCGATATCAGGGAGGGAGATTCCATGGAGGTACACAGAGGAGAAGTTTTCTACGCCGACCTGTCGCCCGTGGTCGGCTCCGAGCAGGGCGGCATCCGCCCTGTTCTCATCGTGCAGAACGAGATCGGCAACCGCCACAGCCCAACGGTCATTGCCGCAGCCATTACATCCCGGCTGGACAAAGCGCGTCTGCCCACCCACATCAACATCCGTGCGGCAGACACTGGCCTTGCCAAGGACAGCGTTGTGCTGCTGGAGCAGATCCGCACGCTGGACAAACACCGCCTGCGGGAGCGGGCCGGCCAGATCACCCCCGAGGATCAGAAACGGGTCAATCAGGCGTTGGACGTCAGCCTCGGGCTGGATTCGTACTGAGCACGCACGGCCGCACGGCCACGAAAAAATCCCCCTCCGGCTCTTCCGGAAGGGGATTTTTGTTTGCGGTCAATTCAGATTGCTTCCCTCAGCGTCATGGAGCAGCGCATACTCCCGGATCTTCTCCAAGGTCTGCTCGCTGAGGATATGCTCAGCTTTGCAGGCGTCCTCGGCGGCAACATCCTCGTCCACGCCCAGCTGCACAAAAAAGTGCGTCAGCAGGCGGTGGCGGCTGTAAATGCGCTCTGCGATCTCGCGGCCCGGCTCCAGCAGGGTCAGGTTGCCTTCGCCGTCCACCGCGATATAGCCGTTTTCCCGCAGTTTTTTCATGGCGATGCTGACGCTTGCCTTGGTATAGCCCAGCTCGTTCACCACATCAATGGAACGCACTTTGCCCATACGCTGGGTCAGCATGAGGATCGTTTCGAGATAATCTTCCGCGGACTGGTGGATCTGCATGGTTTGGTGGCCTCCTGCCTTGTTCCCACAAGGGATTTTTCGCCCAGCGCAAAACCGGCTGGTTCGTAAGTTATAGGATATCACATTTCGCCGGGGGATGCAAGGTTTCACAGAAAGTTTGTCTATTCAAACCAAATCGTGACCCGGAAATTTGTTACTTTGCTGCGTCCAAGTATGCCTGCGGCCCGGAGAGATACAGGTCGCCGCCGTGGGCGTCGAGGATGACCGTCAGCGGCATATTCTTCACGGTCAGGCGGCGGACCGCCTCGCACCCGAGGTCGGGCCACGCGATCACCTCCAGCGTCTGCACGCTCTGCGCCATCAGCGCACCGGCTCCGCCCAGAGCCGCCAGATAGACCGCCCCGTTGCGAACGACCGCAGCTTTGACTGCTTCGCTCCGCTTGCCCTTGCCGATCATGATCTTGTTGCCAAGATCCAGCAGCCGGGGGCTCATGGCATCCATCCGGCCGCTGGTGGTGGGGCCGGCCGATCCGATCACCTCGCCCGGACGCTCCGGTGTGGGGCCGACGTAATAGATCGCGCTGCCGGTCAGGTCGAAGGGCAGCGGCTCGCCCTTGTCAAGGGCTTCCAGCATTCGTTTGTGCGCCTGATCCCGCGCCGTGTAGACCACGCCGGACAGCAGCACCGTATCGCCTGCTTTCAGCGGAGCCAAGTCCTCCGCCGTGCAGGGCGTCGTCAGATGATATTCCATCGTGCATCCCTCCTTACAGCGTTGCCGAGGCCCGCCGGGTGACATGGCAGGACACATTGACCGCCGCCGGCAGCCCCGCCACATGGGTCGGCATTTGCTCGATGGCGAGACCCAGACAGGTCGTCTTGCCGCCAAAGCCCTGCGGCCCGATGCCCAGCGCGTTGACCGCGGCCAGCAGCTCCT
This sequence comes from uncultured Faecalibacterium sp., assembly GCA_934533135.1. GTDB lineage: Bacteria > Bacillota > Clostridia > Oscillospirales > Ruminococcaceae > Faecalibacterium. The sequence goes on along the minus strand of CAKTBG010000008.1, from coordinate 19,805 downwards.
GCTCGAGAGCGGCATAATACGGGTCGGGGTTGGGCTGATCCAGCGGGCGGAGCAGGGCTTTCTTGGCGAGGCAGGCCACTTTATCAAAGCTGCCGCCCACACCGATGCCCAGCACGATGGGCGGGCAGGGGTTGGAGCCCGCCTGCTTCACGGTATCCAGCACAAACTGCTTGAACCCTTCCACGCCGTCGGCGGGCTTGAGCATCCGGATCTGGCTCATGTTCTCGCTGCCAAAGCCCTTGGGGGCTACGGTGATGGTGCAGCCGTCGCCGTCCACCAGATGGACCGTGATGGCAGCCGGGGTGTTGTCGCCGGTGTTGCCCCGCCGGAGCGGGTCGGCGACGATGCTCTTGCGGAGGTACCCGTCGGTATATCCCCGCCGGACGCCCTCGTGGATGGCGGCTTCAAAGCTGCCGTCGATGTGGACGTCGGTGCCCAGCTCCACAAAGACGCAGGCCATGCCGGTGTCCTGACAGATGGGCAGTGCTTCCTCTTTTGCGGCGGCGAGATTCGACCAGAGCAGGTCGAGGGTATTCTTCGCCAGCGGCCACGGCTCTTCCTGCCGCGCCTTGTCCAGCGCGGCCTGCACATCCTGCGGCAGGCGGGTATTGGCCTCGATGCAGAGGCGTGCAACGGTATCGGTGATCTCCTGTGCCGGAATCGTCCTCATCGCCGTTTCCTCCGTTACAGCCGTGCCACGCCGGTCTCTCGGGCAGCTTTGGCCACCGCAGCGGCCACTGCCTCGGCCACACGGGGATCAAAGGCACCGGGGATGATGTTCTCCTCGCTGCGGTCGGCGTCGGTGATGAGGTCGGCGATGGCATAAGCCGCGGCCAGCTTCATCTCGTTGTTGATATCCCGTGCGCGGACGCTCAGTGCGCCCTTGAACAGACCCGGGAAGCAGAGAACGTTGTTGACCTGATTGGGGAAATCGCTGCGGCCGGTGGCCATGACCCGGACGCCGCCCGCCTTGGCCTCGTCGGGCATGATCTCGGGGGTCGGATTGGCCATGGCGAACACGATGGCGTCCTTGTTCATGGTCTTGCACAGCGCGGTGGTCAGGATGCCCGGCTTGGACACGCCGATGAACACATCCGCACCTTCCAGAGCCTCCTGCAGGCCGCCCTTGATCTGGCGGGGGTTGGTGACTTCGCCCAGCCAGTTTTTGTGCGCTTCGGCACTGTTGCAGCCCTTATACAGGGTGCCGAACTGATCCACCGCGATGATGTCCTTGGCACCGGCGGTCATCAGCATCTTGATGATGGCGGTACCGGCCGCACCGGGGCCATTCAGGACGATGTGGACGTCCTCCATCTTCTTGCCCACCACCCGCAGGGCGTTGATGAGAGCCGCCGTGACGACGATGGCGGTGCCGTGCTGGTCATCGTGGAAGACCGGGATGTCCAGCTCCCGCTCCAGCGTCTCCTCGATCTCAAAGCACTCGGGGCTTTTGATGTCCTCGAGGTTGATGCCGCCGAAGGTGGGCGCAATGGCTTTGCAGGCTGCGATCACGCTGGCTGCGTCGGGGGCGTCGATGCAGATGGGGAAGGCATCCACCCCGCCGAACTCCTTGAACAGCACGGCTTTGCCCTCCATGACCGGCAGACCCGCCTCGGGGCCGATGTCGCCCAGACCCAGCACCGCCGTGCCGTTGGAGACGACGGCCACCATGTTGCCCTTGAAGGTGTATTTGTACACATCGTCGGGGTCGGCTTTGATCTTCCGGCAAGGCTCGGCAACGCCGGGGGTATAGGCGGTGGACAGATCGTCGCGGGTCTTGACCTCGACCTTGCTCACGATGCCGACCTTTCCCTGATGGCTCTCGTGCATCTCGAGAGCGGCTTTGTTGTAATCCATAGAGAGATCCTCCTATCGTAACGTCTGAATTATCGCAATTTTCAAAAAGAGTGCCGATCAAAACGGCATATTTGCGATATGCAGTTTGCGGATGTTGCTTGTGCATTCAAAACGCAAACTGCTATAACTTTATAATACCAAATCCCCCTGCCCTTTTCCACCGTTTTCCGGCAGAGAGGGCGCGGTTTTGTGGAATTTTTGCAAAAAACTTTTCTTTTTCATGATTTCCCCTTATAATAGAAGCGATTTGTATGCACACCGCAACAGGAGGTATTCTTTTGAAACGTATCATCACCAAGGCACTCTCCGTGGTCTGTGCCGGCGCACTGGCTTTGTCCATGGCGGGCTGCTCCGGCAATTCTGCGGCTTCTTCGCAGGCGGCTTCCAGCGAGAGCACCCGCCTGATCTCCATCGGCAATGCCGCCGATTACGATTACCAGAACTTTACGTACAGCGACGGTCTGGATGAAAACGGCTACTGGTCCGGCATCAAAGCTCTGGACTATGTGACCCTGCCCGAGGACTACGCATCCATCTCCATCGCCCGCGCCGATGTGGAGCCGACGGCCGAGCAGGTGCAGTCCCAGATCGACAGCGTCCTCAGCCAGAACGCCACCACGCAGGAGGTGGATCGCGCGGCCGCCAGCGGCGACACCGTGAACATCGACTACGCAGGCACCGTAGACGGCGTGGCCTTTACCGGCGGCACCTACAGCGGCTACAGCCTGACACTGGGCAGCGGCACCTTCATCAACGGGTTCGAGGATCAGATCGTCGGCCACAAGCCCGGCGAGACCTTTGACGTGACCGTGACCTTCCCCGAAGGCTACAGCGACTCCACCGACGCCGACGGCAACACCGTCGTCCTGAGCAACAAGGAGGCCGTGTTCTCGGTCACCCTGAACTCCATCACCGAGGAAGTCCTGCCCGAGCTGACCGACGCATGGGTCGATGCGACCTACGGCTCCACCGACGACGTCCACACCGTCGAGGATCTGCGCACCCTTTACCAGAAGATCCTCTACGAGGACAACCTGCACACCGCCCTGATGAACTACCTGATGGACCATTCCACCTTCAAGTCCATCCCGCAGGAGATTGGTGATTATCAGGTGACCCAGTGCCTCAACTACTACTACACCATGGCCAGCTACTACGGCTATGATCTGGACAGCTTCGTGCAGTCTCTGATGGGCTATGAGAACGCCGACGCCATGCTGTCCGCACTGGCCGACAGCATCGAAAGCTACGCCAAGGAAGCTCTGCTCTATCAGGCTGTGGCCGAAGCCTCCGGCATCGCCCCCACGCAGGAGCAGATCGACGCCTATGCGTCCTACACCAGCAACTACGGTGCCAACTACTGCACCATGGTCGCCCTCATGGATGCCGTCACCGCCGCGCTGAGCGATGGTGCAGTGGTGGCGTAACCGCACACAGACTGCCAAAGAAAAACGCTCCCTTGACAAAAATCAAGAGAGCGGATATAATGAAGATACGAAAGGTGCTGTCTGCGATGATCAGCACCTCTCCCGATTAGTTGTTAAGCAAACGACCGCTCGAGTTGGGGAACTGTGAGGCGGTCGTTTACTTTTTGTCGTGAGAATAGTGTTTTGCCTTTGGTTTGTCCCGAAAGACATCCCGCGAGATCATCCACGTCACCTGAATGACGCCAATGACGACTGTCGCAAGAAGGTTCAGTGCGCTAAAAACAATATTCAAAACTTCCATGATGGAACTCCTCCTTTGGGCTTCCTGCTCGTTGAACATTCATACCGTCCGGAGGAGAACTTCAGTAAACCTCCCCCGGACATTCCGCCGGGAGGGGCTGACCACCTGTGGTGCAGACAGCACCTTTCGCCCTCAGTGTATCATAAGTTTCACAAAATTTCAATTCAAAAGCCAAAACCCACTCCTGTGGAAAATCTCTCAGGAGCGGGTTCGTTTTTATCCGGAATGATCTCTTCACAGCACGCCAAAGCTCACCAAGCCCAGCACGGCGGCGATGCCGATGACTTTGGGAACCGCCATCTTCCGCCAGCGGATCAGGTAGAAGCAGACGGCACCGATGGCGATGGCCAGCGGGTCGGGCCAACCGGAAGCAGCGACGTAGTTCTGCATACTCAGGCTGACCAGCACCTGCGCGATCATGCCGATGCAGATGGGCTTGACAAAGCGCATGATATAGCCCATGACCTTGCTCTCCCGGAACTTGTGGAAGAAGATGGCCGCGGCCAGCGTCAGGGTCAGGGTCGGGCAGAGGACGCCCAGAACGGCCGCCACGCCGCCGATCAAGCCGGCGGTCTTGGTGCCCGCAAAGGTGGCGCAGTTGACGCCCAGCGAACCGGGGGTCATCTCGGCGATGGCAACCAGATTGGACAGATCCGCCTCGTTCATCCACCCGTGGGCGGACATTTCCTCCATGATCAGGGGGATCATCGAGGTGCCGCCGAAGCTGGTAAACCCGATCTTCGTAAAAGCCACGAACAGCTGGAACAGTGTCTCAAGCATGGCCATGTTCTTTCACCCCCATCCAGATCAGGCTGGCGATGACGCCGCCGAGCACCAGCGTCAGGTTGCTGATGCCGGTAAAGGCACAGACGCAGAACGCGCCAATGCACAGGACGATCGCCATCTTGCTTTTCAGGGTCTCCTTGCCGAGGCTGATGGCCGCGCTGCCGATGATGGGCACCACTGCGCACTGGACGCCCCGCAGAGCCGCAAAGACCCAGTAGTTCGACTTGATGAGGTCATAGATGGCAGTCACAGCGGTCAGCACGATCACCGCCGGCAGGCACAGGCCGATGGCGCAGGCCACGCCGCCCGCAACACCGGCCAGCTGGTACCCGAACAGCAGGGTGATATTGGCCACCATGATGCCCGGCAGCGACTTGCCCACCGCGATCAGCTCCATCAGGTCGCTTTTGGTGATCCACTTCCGCCGATCCACAAACTCCTGCTCGATCTGCGCCAGAATGCTCCACCCGCTGCCGAAGGTGAACGCACCGATCTTGATGAACTGAACGAACAGGTACGCCGCCATCCGCAGGCCGGACGGACGGTCGGTCTCCTGTTCCCGCATGGTTTTTTCTGCCGTTGCTGCTTTGCTGTATTCCATAACTGCCTCCTCCTTTTCTCTGGATAAGAGTATCACACCCCCTCCCGATTTGACAAATACCGAATCCGTATGGCTATTCATAAAAGCTTTTTATGGTTCCTGCTCCATCCACTTGCCTTTCCATGTGTAAAGGATCATGAGCACCGCGCCAAATGCCCACGACACCGGGTAAAGCACGAACACCCCGTCGATGCTGTGGAAGAAGGGCAGAACGAACTGGATCCACACCACCCGGAACAGGCAGAGCGAGACCAGCAGCACCACCATGGGCGGTACGCTCTTGCCGGTGCCGCGCACTGCGCCCGCCAGACCATGCAGGATGCCCAGCAGGAAGTAGAAGGGGCAGAAGTAATGCATGGCCGTCACGCCGAACGCCACCACGGTGTCTTCGCTGGTGAACAGGTGCATGATGGGGTTCTGGAACAACAGCAGCAGCGCACCGGCGGCCAGCGTATACACCACGCTCATGGCCAGCGTGACCCACACGCCCTTCCTGACCCGGTCGAGCCTGCCCGCGCCGTAGTTCTGCCCCACGAAGGTGGTGGCGGCCATGCTGAAGCTGGTCACCGGCAGGATGTTGAACCCGTCGATCTTCATGTACGCGGCAAATCCGGCCATGGCTGCGGCACCGTAGCCGTTGACGCTGGACTGCACCAGCACGTTCGAGAAGGAGATGACCATGTTCTGGATGCCGGTCGGCAGGCCGATCCGGATGATCCGGGATGCCATCTTTGCATGGGGGCGGATCTTGCGCAGGGTCACCCGGTAGTCCGCCTCCACCCGGGTCAAAAACGCCAGCGAAAGCACGCAGGACACCAGCTGGCTCAGGTCGGTGGCGATGGCCGCGCCCTCCACGCCCATCCGGAACCCGGCGATGAACACAAGGTCGAGAACGATGTTGGTCACCGACGCGATGCCCAAATAGAGCAGCGACCGCTGGGAGTTTCCGGCCGCGTTCAGGATGCCCGCCGCCATATTGTACAGGACGCTGAACAGCACGCCGCCGAAGTAGATCTGCATATAGGTCACGGCGTCGCCCAGAACCTCGGCCGGGGTGTTCATCCAGACCAGCAGGCTGCGGCTGAACAGGATGCCGCCCACCGTCAGCAGAATGCCGAGGAGCGCGGCGATGGCCAGCGACGTATGGATGGCGTCCTGCGCGTCCTTGCGATCCTTTGCGCCCAGATATTGCGCCACGACCACGCCCGCACCGACGGCGATGCCCTGACTGAAACCGATCAGAAGATAAATGGGCGAACCGCTAGAGCCAACGGCGGCCAGCGCGTTGCTGCCCAGAAAATTGCCGACGATGATGGAGTCGGCGGTATTGTAAAGCTGCTGGAGCAGGTTGCCAAGGATCAGCGGCACCGAGAACAGCAGGATGTTTTTCCAGATGCTGCCCTCGGTCATCAGCCGAGTCTTTTTCTGCTCGGGTTCCACTGCGGTCTGCGCCATGATCTTCTCCTTTTCTATTCCGTTTTCGTTTCCCACCGTACACCAGCGGCAGGCTTCGTCTCTTCGCACAAAAATTATGCCGTAAGTTTTATAATACATCCAATCCGAAAAATGGTCAAGATGGGCTGTGCGGGCTTTCCAAACGGCCTCGCCCGCCCCGCGCAGCGTCCGCCAGAACAGAGCAACCCGCTCAAACGAAACACACCCGAACGCATCGCAGGATCGGAAGTCCGCGAAATCGTTCGGGTGCATTTGTCCTCATCTTGCTGCTTCCATCGCATAGACCCGGTCGAACTGCGCTTTCCGCTCCGGGGTCAGATGGTGGCTGATGAGGATGAGGGTCAGGTCAGGGTTTGCCAGCAGGCTCTTTTCCACAAGGTCGGCATTCTTGGCGTCCAGCGCACTCGTGCCTTCGTCCACCAGCAGGATGGAACGCTTGTGAATGAGCGCACGGGCGATGGCGATGCGCTGCTTCTGTCCGCCGGAGACGTTGCAGCCCTCTTCCCCGACGACGGTATCCAACCCGTCCGGCATCCACGCCAGATCCCCCGCCAGTGCGCTGTCCTGCACTGCCTTTTGCAGCTGCTCCTCCGGGAACTCCTCGCCCAGCGTGATGTTCTCCCGGATGGTGGTGTTGAACAGGAATACATTCTGCTCGATATAGCTCATCTGCTGCTGCAGCTGTTCCGGCGCAACGGTGCGGATGTCGGTTTCATCCAAAGAAATGTGCCCCGTATAATCGGGCAGCCAACCCAGCAGAAGTTTCAGCAATGTAGACTTTCCGCAGCCGGAAGGCCCGGTCAGCGCATATTTTTTCCCTTTTTCAAACCGGAAGGATACATTTTCCAAAATAGGCTTTTCGCCGTAGCAGAAGGAAAGATTTTCGACCGAGATGGCGTGTGCAAAAGGCCGCAACGTCTTTTGCTCCGCCTGCCTGTCCTCCACATGGCAGGTGATCTTGGCAAAATACGGTCTGCTTGCCGCAAAGGACACCGACAGCTTCGAGATCTGATTCAGTCCGTTATACACGCCTGCACAGATATTTCCGGTTCCCATAAAGGCTGCCAGCGGGATCCTGCCATGGAAAATCAGCACGCCAAGGAGCACCGAAACCGATACCTGACAAAGCGCGCTCACATAAGCCAGCCCATTGCCGATGCAATCCTTCGTCACATTCAGTTTGTAGCCCGCCGCCTCGATCTGATCGCTGGCACGATAGATCCCTGTGGTGAATCGGGCATCCTTCCCAAAAAAGCGCAGAACATCGTAGCCTGCCAGCAGGTCTTTGATTTTGCTGATTCCATCCGACTGATTTGCAGAACATTCTGCACCCACCTGCCCCAGCTGTTGGTTGAACAGTCTTGGTACAAAGATCATGATGACGGCGATCACAAGCGACGCCGCCAGCAGCAGCCAATGGATCGACGCCAGTGCAGCGATGCCGCAGGCCACCTGTGCAGCCGCTCCGATCAGAACAAAAAACGGCGTCCATGCCAGCTGATTGATCTGATTGACATCGTTCGTAAACTGGGAGAGATATTCTCCGCTCTCAAGTTTGTGATACTCCTGATGTGTTTTGCGCAGCAGCCCGACCGCCATATCCCGGCGCAGGGCGTTATTGATCTGCCGGACGGTGCGCCCCTGAAAAACGGTTTCGCCGATCAGACACAGCACAATCACAAGCCATACGGCCAGCGACAGCACGATTTTCAGCAGAAACATTTTCAGATCTCCGTCCAGCAGCGACTGCATGATCTGGATCTGCAGCAAACTCGTGTACACCTGCAGACCATACGCCAGAATCATGAGCGCGGCGGCCGCCGCAGCTGGCTTCCAGAATTTTTTGAGGTAATATTTCATAATGCTTTCCCTTCATTCCCAATTTTGTCTTTCGGTGCCTATATCTTATCATACAAATCCCTGGCCGACCATATCGTTTCGTGTTATAAAAAAAAACAAAATGATATAATTCATCCTATTTTTCCCCCATCGTCACTGGAAAGCCCCATTTTGTTATGCTATACTACAACTATCAAACCAGAAAGGCGGTACCCATCATGCAAAATTTCCTTCTTGGAGAGTTTATCCGCCAGCGCAGGCTGGATCTTGGGCTGACACAAGAGGAAGTCTGCAACGGCATCTGTGAGCCAATCACCCTTTCCCGGATCGAAAATGGCAAGCAGACGCCCAGTCGTTCCCGGATCAACGCCATCTTACAGCGTCTTGACCTGCCGGACGACCGTTATTACGCCTTACTGAGCAAAGACGAGCTGGAAATCGAAGCTTTGGAAAAAGAAATTGTCGCCTGCAATGCAACGCGACAACAAGAAGCGTGTCTTAAAAAACTCACTCAATTAGAGAAACTTTCCCGGCCGGATGATCACCTGACACAGCAATTCATCCTTCGCTCCAAAGCACTCCTTGGCAGTATAAATGGTCAATACTCTACCGACGAACAAATCGAACTTTTAATGCGTGCAATTCAATTAACTGTTCCGTCTTTTTCGTTGGATGAAATTGAAGGTCATATCTATAGCAGAGATGAAATCAAAACAATAAATCAGCTTGCGAATGCCTATTCTGCTTCCGGAAACAATAAAAAAGCAGCTGATATCTTTTATCAGCTGCTGAAATATGTGCGCAAACACTATCAGGAAACAATTACATCTACTGGAATTTTGCCTCTTATTTTATACAACTACGCCCGGGTATTGGATCTATGTGGCCGCTACGAGGAAGGTGCGCAGCTTGCCCTTGAAGGGAAAGACGCCTGCATCAAATACGGACACTTTCAGCTTCTTTCCGGATGCATTGAGATCTATGCCGAGTGCAATCATTTTTTGGGAAACGATGCCGAAAGCGCAAAAGCCTATCGCCAAGCTTATTATATTTGTCAAGCAATCGGATGGCAGAAAGATTTAGAGATCACAAAACAGGAAGCAAAAAAATATCTCGGATTAGAATTTTCTGATTAAGTAAGTTCTCCTTGCGGATTCTGTGCATCGGCAGGATTTGTTGGATAATCCGCACCCTTTTTATTTTCCTCCTTGTTTTCCTGCTCCGAAGAAGAGGAAGAAGGACGCTCATCGGAAGGCTGTTTTTCCGCAGAGCAGTTGGCCAAAGATGTAGTCGTCATCATCGTTCCACACAGCACAGCCGTAAGAACAATCGAAATCAGTTTTTTCATTTTGTCATCCACCTTTTTTATAATTTTATAGCAATTCAACTTTTGATGCTGCGCTCATTTCCTGCCTTGCGATAGTGTATTATACCAGAGCTTTCTCATTCGTCCATATCGTATTGTGTTCCTGAAAAATAACACGAAACGACAGGTTCTTGCCGATTCTCTCCGCCTTGACCGCAGTGTCCTCTCCAAAAAACCGACAAAAAGAGCGTCACCCGGCCGATGGGATGCCCATCGGATCGGGGACGCTCTTTGGTTTTATGCAGATCTTTCTATGCAGGGGTTCTCAGGGAAGTGCTCAGAACTTGAACAGGTTGACGATCCGCTGCCACAGGCGGGTGAAGAAGTTGCCTTCCTGCACCGTTGCCGCGGTGTCGGCGGTGTTCTCCACGGCGGCGACGGTCTCGCCGGTCTTATAGATGAATTTCACGCTGCTGGAAGCCTCCTCGGGGGCACCGGCAAAGCTGGTGTAGGCGTCGAGGCGGTCGGTCATCTCGTCCAGAACGGTCTTGAGGGCGTGGATCTGGTCGGTGTCCAGCGAGCCGGTCAGCTTGGAGATGCCTTCCTCGTTGAACTGGTTCAGGCCGTCGTTCAGCTGCACGGTGCCGTCGCTCAGCTGCCCCACACCGTCGTTCAGGGTGTTCACGCCGTCGAAGAGGGTCTTGGTGCCGGAAGCCAGCTGCGCACTGCCCTCCTTGGCCGAGTGTGCGCCGTCGGCAGCGGTGGCCACACCGTTGGTGTACTGGTTGACGCTGGAGACGAAGTACTGGATCTGGCTCAGGCTGGTCTTCAGGGCCGCAACGCTGGCCATATCGTCGCTGTTCTTGACCTGCAGGTACAGCTCGTCGTGGATCTTCTGCTGGGCGTCGGCGTCGGTCAGCTTTTCAACAAGGCCGCTCAGGAAGGACGGGTCGAGATTCTGCATCAGCTTCAGAGCTGCTTCGAGGTCATCGTTGGTCTTGGTGGCGGCCAGATACAGGGCAGTGTCCAGCTGGCTGGCCTTGAAGTTCGGAGCCTGCTCCCAGATGGTGCGGATCATCTTCTTGCGGCCGGCAGCCAGCGTCTTGTCGCCGAGCGTCAGGATGTCGTCGATGACAGAGGCGTAGTTTTCCCACGTCATGGGCTGGTCGATCAGACCGCCCTCCATCAGAGTGCTGTTGGCCGAAGCCAGAACGCCGTCGGCCACCTGCTGGGCACCGGCATTCAGGGCGGCGTTGTTGGCGGTCAGGGTGTCCAGACCGTCGGTCAGCTGGCCGAGGCCGTCATTCAGGGCGTTGGCACCGGTCTTGAGCTGGCTTGCGCCGTCCAGCAGAGCCAGACCGCCGGTGGCCAGCTGGGAAGCACCGTCCACCAGCTGGGATGCGCCGTCCATGAGCTGGCTCATGGCGTCGTTCAGCTGCTTGATGCCGTCGGTCAGCTCGTTGATGCTGCTCAGGTCGAACACATTGTCCTTTCCCAGAGCGTCCGCGCTGGTGGCGCAGGCCAGCATGATCTGGGGTGCGGTCAGCTCGGTCACATCGGCCTCAACGGTCACACGATCCTGCAGATAGTCCTCGATGGTGGACAGGTCGCTGGGCAGCAGGCCGTCCAGCGAATCCTTGACGCCCGGCAGGGTAACGAAGGCGGCCACGGAGCTCTTGGCTGCACTCTCCAGCACACCGTGCTCTGCGGTGACATTGGAGGCATCCTCGCCAAAGACCACGCCCACGGCGGTGATCAGCGGGGTGACGATGGTGCGGGTCTTGCCGTTCACCTCGACGGTGCCGGTCTCGTTGTTGGTCAGATCCACGGTCACGGTCAGGTGGCCGCTCTTGCCGATCAGATTTTCCAGCGGGGTCTCCACGCCGTCCATTTGATAGGTCACTTTGGCGGTGATGGGCAGCGGACGGGTCGTCTCGCCTTTATAGTACACGTCCGTGTCGTCGGTGTTCCAGACCAGCTTCTCGCCGTCCTGCGTAAACTCCGCGCTGCTCTCGGTATTCTGGATGTTGGTCAGGGTGCTGCGGTCGGTCACGCTGGACAGGCCGTTTGCGCTGTACAGATGCTCGCTGACGGTGGTGCTCTTGGCAGAGCCGTCGGCGTTCATCACCGTGTACACGGTCTCGGATTTCTCAAAGGTCGCCTTGGATGCAGCAAAGGCAGGCATGGTCATGCCGGCGGCGAGAGTCAGAGCCAGTGCCGCACTTGCAAAACGAAGCGATTTCTTCATAGTGATTACTCCTTTTCAGACTTCTCGGTGGTTTCAGGCACCAGCCAATGGAGGGTAGTGCGGCGGATGAGGCCGTCCGTCAGCATCAGGGCTGCGGGCAGGACGATCAGGATGACAGCCATGGAGATCAGTGCGCCGCGGGAGATCAGCAGGCAGATGCTCTGCAGCAGTTCCATCTTGCTGATGGCTGCCACGCCGACGGTGGCGGCAAAGAAGGTCAGGCCGCTGGTCAGAATGCTCTGGCTGCAGTGCTCCAGCGACTGCTGCGCGGCCTGCTTGGGCGTGCGGCCAAAGGCACGCTCCTCGTGGTAACGGGTGGTCATCAGGATGGAGTAATCCACGGTCGCGCCCAGCTGGATGGTGCCGATGACGATGCTGGCGATGAAGGGCAGCTGGGTGCCGGTGAAGTACGGGATGCCCATGTTGATGGCGATGGCCGCCTCGATGCTGGCGACCAGCAGGACGGGGATCGAAATGCTCTTGAAGGAGAGGGCGATGATGAGCAGGACGGCCAGAATGGACCAGACGTTGACGTGGGCAAAGTCCACATCCGCGACCTCGATCAGGTCTTTGGTCATGGCTCCCTCGCCGGTGATGACGCCCGCGGGATCGACGGCCTTGATGCAGTCGTTCATCTCGGTCAGCTGGTTGTTGATGGCGTCGGTGCCGGTCTTGTAAGAGCTGTTGGCAAGGATCAGCTTGTAGCCGCCGGACTGCAGGATCTCCATCACGCTGTCGGGCAGCAGCTCGGTGTCAAAGCCCGGGCCGGTGATGGAATCGAGGCTGACGACCTGCGTGATGCCGTCCACGTCGTCCAGCGCGTCGCAGAGGTCGGAGACCTGCGACGCGGTCAGATCATCGTGTACCAGAATGAAGTGGGAGGTGGTCATGCCGAAGTCCTCGCCCAGCTTGTTGGTGCCGACGATGCCGGTCAGATCCTGCGGCAGCGAATCGAAGAGGGTGTAGTACACTTCCGTCTTCTGCTGTGCAATGGCAAACGGCACCAGCAGCACGAGGAAGACGGCCACGATGGTCTTGGCGTGGCCGGAAACAAAGTAACTCAGCTTGGTCAGCCGGGGGATGACGGTGCGGTGCTTGTATTTTTCCACCTGACGGTCAAAGGTCAGGATCAGCGCGGGCAGGATGACAACGGTGCAGACAACGCCCAGCGCAACGCCCTTGGCCATGACGATGCCGATATCGCGGCCCAGCGTCAGGCGCATGGCGCACAGGGCGAGGAAGCCCGCGATGGTGGTCAGGCTGGAAGCCGAGATGGAGGTCATGGTCTTGCAGATGGCGGAGACCATCGCCTCTTCGTTGTTGGAGCGCAGCTCCTTTTCCTCCTGATACCGGTGCAGCAGGAAGATGGAGAAGTCCATCGTGACGCCCAGCTGCAGGACGGTGGCCAGAGCCTCGGTGATGTAGCTGATCTGGCCGAGGAAGATGTTGGTGCCGAAGTTGTACACAATGGGGAACAGCAGCCCCAGCATGAACAGCAGCGGGGTGACGGTGCTTTCCAGCGAGAGGAACAGCACCACCAGACTGGCACCGACGGCGCAGAGGATGTAGAACGGCATCTCCTGATTGATCAGGGCTTTGGTATCCTGCAGGATGACGCTCATGCCGCCGAAGAAGCAATCCTTGCGCAGGACCTTCTTGATCTGGGCGACCGCGTTCATCGTCTCGTCGCTGGCACTGGGGCCGTCGAACCGGACGATCATCATGGTCGAATCGTTTTTGCCGAACATGAACTGCTGGATGTCCGCCGGCAGCATCTCGGTGGGGATGCTCGGGTCGATGACATCGCTGAGCCAGAAGGTCTGGGTGACACCGGGCACGGCCTCGATGTCCTTCTTCATGGCGATCAGCTCATTGGTTGGCAGGCCCTCGACCGTGATCATGCCGGTGGAGGCCAGATGGAAGTCATCCTCCAATACCACCTCACCGATCATGGAATCCAGATCCTGAGGCAGGTAGGTGAGGATGTCATAGTTGATGCGGGTGGCAATTGCGCCGACTGCGGAAGGGATCAACAGCAGGATCGCCACTGTTAGGATCAACTTACGCAGCCGCACAATGCCCTGTGCGATCTTTTTCATGAGAACCCTCCATAGAAAGTTGAATTGATGGAAACGCCTCAAAAATGACTCGCAGTCATTTCTGAGCAAGCACTATTATAGCCAATCCGCCGCGGGTGTCAAGGCAAAAAATGACCAAAAGTCAGTTTTCTTATCAAAGCCCGAAAATTGTCTAACCCTTCCCCCGCATTTGGGGCTTGCGCTGGGGCGGAAGGACTGCTAAACTAATTGAGACAGTACAGAACATCGCAGAAAAGAGGATCCAGAAACCAGAATGAGCATCGTGGAAGGAAAGAAACAGGAAAAGCGCAGAGCCTTGTTGGACGCAGCCTACGAGCTGTTTCTCGAACGCGGCCCGGCCAAGACCAGCGTGGCGGACATCACCTCCCTCGCCAAGGTCGCCAAGGGAACGTTTTATCTCTACTTCCCGGACAAGAACGCCGTGACGCAGGCTCTGCTGGGCAAAGTGAGCTACCAGCTGCTGAACGATGCCTGCGACGCCGTGGAGCACCAGAGCGATGCCGTGACCTTCCCGGACAAGATGATCTTTGTCATCGACCATATCATCGAGGCCTTCCGCAAGGATGTGCTGATGCTCAAGTTCCTCGAGCGGAGCTTCGTCTGGCCCGGCCTCGACCAGCTGGAAGCCAGCACCGAAGCCGAGCCGCTGATGCGCAAGCTGCTGGACGCGATCCTCACCAGCCCCGAAATGGCCGGCCGCACCGAGCGGGAGATCTACCAGCGGATCACCGCCCTCGGCAGTATGTGTATGTCGGTGTGCTATTCCAGCATCCTCGAAGGCAAGCCCGACGACATCGAGCGGATGAAGCCGGTGCTGTATGACATCATCCGGAAGGCATTGTAAGCCCTCTCCGTCCGTGCTTCGCACTGCCGCCAGCCTCCCTTTGTCGCAAAGTGGGAGGCAAGTCTTGGCTCTCCCTTTGAAAGACTCCCTCCGGTCGGAGGGAGATGTCGCGTTAGTGACAAAGGGAGGATAAGCTGTCGAGCGATCGCGAGACTGAGAGGGCAATTCCAAAAAAATCAACTTTTTTCAAAAAACACTTGCATTTGCACCGGATCTGTGGTAATATATCCAAGTCGATACGACACATGGACGGTTAGCTCAGCTGGTAGAGCATCTGCTTGACGTGCAGGAGGTCACAGGTTCGAGTCCTGTACCGTCCACCAAATAGAAGCCTCTGACTTAGGTCAGGGGCTTTTTTGTTGCGTCTGCCGCCAACTTCCGTTGGAGTCTCGGACGGTACAGGACTCGAAAGCACGGCACTGCCGCAGGCAGGGCAAAGTCAAAACCACCGGCTGAGCCGGTGGCTTGAGTAAGCCCTAGAAGGGCACCTTACTGGCAAAGCCCCTTAAGGGGCCACGAGCAAGCATCTTTCATCTGCATTACCTGCCCTACCGCTCTAACGAGCTATGTTGCAAAGTGCATCTTCTAAGATGACAATTTCTCTGTCATCTCGCTTCGCTTGAATCTTATAGCTAAAGCATTTTCTACTCCACCAGCAGAGCTGGTGGTTGTCGCTCGCTCAAGCTACCCAAAGCAGCGTCTCCCCTTCCGCCAGTGTTGCTGCGGAGGGGGAGACGCTGTTTTGTATTCTCTGTTGCGGATCGCGGAAAGGCGGCACTCAGCGGCCGATCAGCAGATCGCGGCGGCAGCGGCCGCCGATGGTCAGGAAGGTGCGGCTGCCGATCTGCCGCAGGGTGAAGCGGGCATTGTCGGCGTAGCCCTCACACAGCAGGGTCAGGTTGAGGGTGGTGGAATTCTTGTTGCTCACCACAGACAGGGTGCCAATGCCCTGCGCCATCTGCTTGCGCAGGTCGCCGATGGTTCCCCGCACCGTCACAATGTCCTCGGGTGCGTCCAGCGTCAGCACCGAACCCTCCTGACGGGCGGTGAAGAGCACTTCCTTCCAAGGCAGGCCGGTCATGGTCAGACCCGCAGCCAGCGGAACCTGTTCGGTGGTCGCGGCCGTTTCGGGCGCAGCTTCCACGGGCGTCTCGCCCTCGATCCCGATCATCATGATATCGCCCTGGATCATCTGATCCATAGGCATCGGGGGCAGGTACCCGGCCACCACATAGTCGTCGGGCACGGTGGATGCCTGCTCGCTGCCGGTCTGCGGAGCGGCTGCATCCGCATCCCCGGCGGCAAAGGCACCCACGGAGAGGGTCGCAACCGCAGCCAGCATCACGGCGGCGGCGATCAGTTTGCGGGCAGAATTTTTATGATTCATTTTCATGGAATTATCCTCCTGTATTCCCTCCCGGAAGAGGGATTTTTCAGCGGTGTACCGCTTTCTGTGCTTCTATGGTATCAAATTCCACCCCTCTGCGCAAGTGACCTTTTTTCATCGGGTTATTGCATGGGCGAAAAATTTTTTGTTCCCGCCGCGCGTTTGCTTTTCTTCGACGCAAAGCCCCCCTTCGGGGGAGAAGCGCGTGCTTCTGCCGAAGGGGGGCTTTTTGCGAAGCTGTCAGCCGTTCCGCTCTGCCAAGGGGTCTCCGATCCGGAGAGCAGACAGGCGCGGCAGGCTCACTTTCCGGTGAGCTGCCGGTAGACGTTGAGGGTCTTATAGACCGGGAGGGTGCTGTCCGGGGCAAAGGCACCGTCGCGGCGGGTCTGCAGCAGGTTCTGCTCCACGCACCACTGGGCTGCCTTGGCGGTATCCGGGTCTGCCACGTCTGCAAAGGCCGGGGCCGCTGCAGGCTCGGGGCGGCCTGCGGTGTTCCACAGCAGCAGAGCGGTCTGTGCGCGGTTCTCGGGCACAGCCACGCCCTCCGGCAGGATGGCTTTCAGCTGCTGCTCAGACACATAGTTGTACACGCCGTAACCGGCCAGACCGGCCACGGCTGCTCCGCCCACCAGCAGGATGGCCGCGCCGCCGCCACCGCCGCCCGAAGGAGGCGTCGTTGTGCCGGTGCCGTCACCGCCCGAAGGAGGCGTCGTTGTGCCGGTGCCGCCCGAAGGAGGCGTCGTTGTGCCGGTGCCGCCGCCCGAAGGAGGCGTTGTTGTACCGGTGCCGCCGCCCGAAGGAGGCGTTGTCGTACCAGTGCCATCACCGCCCGAAGGAGGTGTCGTCGTGCCGGTGCCGCCGCCCGAAGGAGGCGTCGTCGTACCGGTGCCGCCGCCGGAGGGAGGCGTCGTCGTGCCGGTGCCGCCGCCCGAAGGAGGCGTCGTGGTACCCGTGCCGCCGCCCGAAGGAGGCGTTGTCGTGCCGGTGCCACCGCCCGAAGGAGGCGTCGTTGTGCCGGTGCCGCCGCCCGAAGGAGGCGTCGTCGTACCGGTGCCGCCGCCCGAAGGAGGTGTCGTCGTACCGGTGCCGCCGCCCGAAGGAGGCGTTGTTGTACCGGTGCCGCCGCCCGAAGGAGGTGTCGTTGTGCCGGTGCCGTCACCGCCGGAAGGAGGCGTCGTTGTGCCGGTGCCGCCGCCCGAAGGAGGCGTCGTTGTGCCGGTGCCGCCGCCCGAAGGAGGTGTCGTCGTACCGGTGCCGTCACCGCCGGAAGGAGGCGTCGTGGTACCAGTGCCGTCACCGCCCGAAGGAGGCGTCGTTGTGCCGGTGCCGTCACCGCCGGAAGGAGGCGTCGTTGTACCGGTGCCGTCACCGCCCGAAGGAGGTGTCGTTGTACCGGTTCCGTCACCGCCGCCGGGGATGCCGCCCGTACCAGTCACATCCAGCGCGAAGACTGAGGCCATATTATCACTACAGCGGTAACTATAGGTTACTTTGTTAACACCTTCATTCACCGTCAGAATGTTGTCATTCACGGTGCCGCCGTTCAAGTTGATGACCTTGCTCACATCAAACGCACCGCCGGAGAGGGTGCTCAGGTTAAAAGTACGGTCAGGGGTCAGGGTAACGGTGTAAACATTATTGTTCATCCATGCGTCAGTATTCGATGGGGTGAGCAGCGGACTCTGTTCCAGATTCAAACTGGTGAGTTGGTTATTCATATACCGCAATGCCTTCAGTTCAGGGCTATAGCTGACATTCAATATAGTCAGCTTATTATCGGAACAGAACAGCGTTTCAAGTCTTTCCAGATTGCTCAGGTTCAGTTGGGACAGCTGGTTTTGATCACACCGCAGTTCTTTCAATAACCTGTTTTCTCCAACGATCAACGATTCCAGCTGATTACTGCTGCATTTTAATATCTCCAGTTTTTTCTTATGGGCCACATCTACGTCCAGTTCCTTCAGATAATTTCCAATGCAGATAAGCTCTCGCAGCTCTGTATTCTTTTTGACGTCCAGCTCATTCAGATTATCGTAGGAGCAGTTCAGATTTTCCAATTTCGTATTCTTTGACAAATCCAACTTCCCCAAACTATTATTGTCGGAGCAGTCCAAAACAGCGATCTCGGGGTTGTTGCTCAGGTCAAGCTGGGTCAGCCCGCTGTTTTTACAGCGCAACTGCTCAAGCTTTGTATTCTTACTCAGATCCAAGCTCCCAATTTGTCTGTTCGTGCAATTCAATTCGCGCAGCTCAGTAAAATATTCGATGCCTTTCAAGCCGTAGACTGCATACCCACGGACATCCATGTTTTTAACTGCCATCCGCTCATCTTGGCTGAGAATGCCATTCTCATCTGTGTCTATCTGTATCTTTGTGCCATCGACATAATGATATCCAATCGAGAGATACTCTCTGAACCCCGCATCCGGAAAAACACTGGTATCATCGATTGCTATATCGCCCTCTGCCGCCAACGCGCTGAAGGGCAGGAAGGTAAACACCATGGCCAGTGTCAGCAGGCCGCTGACAAGGCGCGTTCGTTTTGTGAATCGTTGTCTCATAGGTCGCTCCTTTCGTTTGATCGGATGTGGGGCTGCCCGCGGCAGGCTCACTTTCCGGTGAGCTGCCGGTAGGCGTTCAGGGTCTTATAGGCCGGGAGGGTGCTGTCCGGGGCAAAGGCTCCGTCGCGGCGGGTCTGCAGCAGGTTCTGCTCCACGCACCACTGGGCTGCCTTGGCGGTATCCGGGTCTGCCACGTCCGCAAAGGCCGGAGCCGCGGCTGGCTCGGGGCGGCCTGCGGTGTTCCACAGCAGCAGAGCGGTCTGTGCGCGGTTCTCGGGCACAGCTGTGCCTTCCGGCAGGATGGCTTTCAGCTGCTGTTCCGTCACATAGCTGTAGATGCCGTAACCGGCCAGACCCACCAGTGCCGTGCCGCCGACGGCCAGCACTGCAAGGCCTGCGCCGCCGCCACCGCCGCCCGAAGGAGGTGTCGTTGTGCCGGTGCCGTCACCGCCGGAAGGAGGCGTCGTTGTACCGGTTCCGTCACCGCCGGAGGGAGGCGTTACCGTGCTGTCCGGGACGACATTCACGTTCAGGGTAAAGTCTCTGCTGAGGCCCTTGCCGCAGTCGTAGGTGTAGGTCACTTGGGTCGCGCCCTCATCCACTTTCAGGGTGCTGCCGTCCACGGTGCCGCCAACCCATCCGCTGGCCTTGCTCGCATCAAACCCGGGGAGGGTGCTCAGGTCAAAGGTGCGGGGGGTCGTTTCCACATTGATGTCGATTTGGTTGCCGCTTGCTTTCAGTGTCGCAACAACCGTTTGGCTCACATCCAGGCTGGTCAGCCGATTCTTGCCGCAATACAGCTCCTGCAATGCCGGATTCTGGCTCACATCCAGACTGGTCAGATTGTTTTCGTAGCAAGACAGGTACCACAACTTCGTATTGTTGTGCACATCCAGTTCCGTCAGCTGGTTCCTGCCGCAATCCAGCTGTTCCAATTGGGTATTATGGCTCACATCCAGACTGGTCAGCTTGTTTTCGTAGCAAGACAGGCACCACAACGCCGTATTGTTTCGCACATCCAGTTCCGTCAGCTGGTTCTTGCCGCAAAGCAGCTCCTCCAATTTGGTATTCTGGCTCACATCCAGACTGGTCAG
>CAKTBG010000007.1 GCA_934533135.1 uncultured Faecalibacterium sp. | reverse complement strand
AAGATGCCCGACCTGAACGCTGCTTCTCTGGAAGCTGCCTGCAGCATGGTCCGTGGCACCTGCCGCAGCATGGGCGTCACCGTCGAGGGCTGAGAGATAAATCGTGGGAGGGCATAACACTGCCCGCATGACCACACAGGAGGATATACAATGAAACATGGCAAGCACTATGTCGATGCTGCTAAGCAGGTCGATTTTTCTAAGCTGTACGATATGAACGAGGCTCTGGAGCTGGCCTGCAAGACCGCTTCTGCCAAGTTCGACGAGACCGTTGAGCTGCACGTCCGTCTGGGCGTTGATGGCCGTCACGCTGACCAGCAGGTCCGTGGTGCAGTTGTCCTGCCCAACGGCACCGGCAAGACCGTCCGCGTCTGCGCCATCGCAAAGGGCGCAGCTGCCGCCGCTGCTGAGGCAGCTGGTGCTGACATCGTTGGTGATGACGAGCTGATCGCACGCATCGCCGGCGGCTTCATGGACTTTGACGTCGTTGTGACCACCCCCGACATGATGGGTCGCGTTGGTCGCCTCGGTAAGGTCCTGGGCCCCCGTGGTCTGATGCCGAACCCCAAGGCTGGCACCGTTGCTCCGGATCTGGGCAAGGCTGTCACCGAGGCTAAGGCTGGTAAGATCGAGTACCGTCTGGACAAGCAGAACATCATCCATGTTCCTGTCGGCAAGGCATCTTTCGGTGCTGAGAAGCTGTACACCAACCTGGATACCGTGATGAGCGCGATTGCCAAGGCAAAGCCCGCTGCTGCAAAGGGTACCTACTTCAAGAGCGCAACCATCGCCACCACCATGGGCCCTGGCATCCGTCTCAACACCCTGAAGTACGGTGTCTGATTTCTGATTGAAAAAAACCTCTCAGTCTGCGCTCTGGCGCAGTCCGCTCCCCTAGTAGGGGAGCCTGATCGAGGAATTTAAAAAAATTCAGAAAACCTATTGACAACTCCGCACGTTTGCGGTAAAATAATTATGCTGTTTTTGAGACAGCAGGTGCTGATGTTCAGCGTAAGGTTCTACCGCCTGCCGAGAAACGTGCGTAAAAGTTGTTTTATGCCTCTTTCTCGACCAAGTGCGGGAAAGAGGCTTTTTTCATGCTGAACGCAGTGTTCGATACAAGTTTTTGAAATGAGGTGAAACCGAATGCCCAGTGCAAAGATTCTTTCTGAAAAGCAGGCTTATGTCGCTGATCTGAAGGCAAAGTTTGAGAGTGCGGTTTCCGGCTGCGTCGTCGCTTACGGCGGCATTAACGTCGAGAACGACACCAAGCTCCGTAAGGAGCTGCGTGAGGCAGGCGTCGATTACATGGTCGTGAAGAACACCATGCTGCGTCTGGCTGTCAAGGGTACCTCCCTGGAGGGCCTGGCTGAGAAGTTCAAGGGCGATACCGCTATCGCTTTTGCTCACGAAGAGGACCCCATGTCCGCTGCCCGCATCCTGTGCAAGTACCAGGATGGCGATAAGTCCAAGAAGTTCGTCGTGAAGGCTGGCTTCATGGAAGGCAAGGTCATGGACGCTGCCGAGACCAACGCCATCGCAAAGCTGCCCAACCGCGAAGGTATGCTGTCCATGTTTGCAGGCGCCCTCACCAGCACTCTGTCTGGTCTGGCCGTTGCAATGCAGGCTTATGCCGACAAGCAGGAGGAGCCCGCTGCCTGATGGCCGCGTGACCGCCGCTTAACAAAAAACTGAAACAAACAAAAACCATTGATATTGGAGGGTTATTACCATGGCTTCTGAGAAGATTACTGCCATCATCGAGTCCGTTAAGGGCCTGACCGTTCTGGAGCTGAAAGAGCTGATCGACACCTACTGCGAGGAGTTCGGTGTTTCTGCTGTTGCTGCTGCTGCTCCCGCTGCTGCTGGTGCTGCTGCTGCCGCTGAGGAAGAGAAGACCGAGTTCGACGTCATCCTCGCTGAGGCTGGCGCAACCAAGATGCAGGTCATCAAGCTGGTCAAGGAGATCACCGGTCTGGGCCTGAAGGAAGCTAAGGCTATCGTTGACGGCGCACCCAAGGCTGTCAAGGAGAAGGCTTCCAAGGCTGAGGCTGAGGACATCAAGAAGAAGCTGGAAGAGGCTGGCGCAAAGGTCGAGATCAAGTAATTTGATCCCCCTGAACGTTCTTTCTTGAATTCTGAATTCTTGAAAATGAGGCACCCCCGTCGTAAGGCGGGGGTGCCTTTTTTCGATACTTTCAACAAAAACCTTGTAAATGCTCATAAATTAGGATACTATGATAATGGAAATCTGGATAAAAATACAAGAAAGGGCAAAGGGGAATGCGTATGCCTACCAATAACACTTCGTACCAGTATATCCAAAGTAAAATCCGTGCGTTGAAAGATGCGTATCCATCGTTTCACGATAAAGCAGACGAATACATATTTTCTGCCGTGTGTGTGAAAGGACATTTCTACAAGAATCCGGCAATATCGTTAAGCGAAGCCGACTTGAATGAGATGATTGTAGATGGCCATGGAGACGGCGGTGTTGACATTTTACTGACAGACCCGGAATCGGAGAACAGTGATCTGGTGATTGCGCAATCAAAGTATTATACCACAATTACGAAAGACGATGTTGCGGATGCGCTGAACAAAATGGCACTCTTCTATAAAACGATGCGGGCAGGGCGTTATGAACAAGTGAACACCAAGGTTCAGCGGCGTTTTATCACCTTGGACGGAGAGCAGGCAGAAGAGGCAAAGATCCGATTTGTCTTTTATACCAGTGCTCCACAAGGCGGCATTCGGAGAACATCGCTGATCCAGCATTTTAAAGATCAGTTTGAAGACGCTGGCAAGATTGATGTGGAGCTGTTCTTTGGTAAAGACATTGAAGAGGAAATAAAAGAGTCAGAATCGCGCCGCCCAACGGTGGAACAGGGGAAGATCCGGATGGATCAAGCTGGCAACTGTCTGCTGTACGGAGAGGAAGCGGCGATTGTAAACGCATCGGCGTTTTCGATTAAAGCATTGTATGCACAGTATAATATTCAACTGCTCTCGAAGAACCTCCGGTATCACATTGCAGGACGCGAAATTGACAAGGGTATCAACGAGACAATTCAGAATTCTCCGGAAACATTCTGGATGAAGAATAACGGTATTACCATTATCTGCGATGAATTCTGGATTGATGGAAAAGAAGTAAAGCTGAAAAATTTCTCGATCATCAATGGCGGGCAAACTACCTATATGATTCACAAAAATCCACACATTGATGAGGAACATGATATTTTTCTTCCTTGCAAAATCATAAAAAGCGAGGGCGAGACCGAGGATCAGAAAAACGCATTCAGTCTGGCAATTGCGAAGGCAGCGAATACGCAGAAACCGATCAAGGCGGTAGATCTGAAAGCCAACGCGCCGGAACAGATCCGCTTTGCACAGGCAATGCGTGAAGTGGGGATTTTCTACCAGACAAAACGGGGTGAGGAAGTTCCCAGCCGATACAAGGAAAGCTTTTTGAACAGCTCCCTTCTTCCGGTGGGAAAACTGATGCTGGCTGCGGTTTTTCAGATGCCATGTGCAAGCCGGACAAAGCCATCGACCCTATATCAGCCGGGATATTACGATAAGATCTTCGCAGAAAGTCAGTTGCAAATAGCTCGGATCTGCCAAGAACTTCTTTACATCGACTTCTACTTCCGGAACGCGTTTCTGAAAAAATTTGATCGGGAAAATAGAGCGACTGCAGCGAGTGACTATATTTCCTTTACTCACAACGCCCGAACGGTTTGCATTGCATTTGTGACGCTTGCTTCGCGCTATTATCAGCAAAACATTACGGATCAGGCAATGCAGATTGTTTTTGACGAGGTGAGCCATGAAAGCGACTCGGAAAATCGGATTTACAATGTGTTTTCCGATCTGGACGATCTGGTATATCTGTTTCCAGCAGAAGTGTTTCAGGATAAGAACCGCTATGAGGAGATTCTGGATCAGCTGTTTTATCTGATGATCGATGAGGGAACGTCGTATTTTTCGGTGGCAAAGGACAGTGACAACACCTTGACACCAACGAATTTTTTGAAAAAAGATCGAAACTATTATAGAATCTTGAAAGCACATTGGCCGAAAATGAGTCGGGAAATCAAGCGCATTCTCAAAAATGTTATGTAACGAGAAAAGTTTTGACAGGCAGAACCTTTTTAGCTTCTTGACAATCTCGGAATAAAGTGATATGATTTTGATATCACAAAGAAACACTTCCGACCCGATAAGGAGGGATCATTATGGAAGAGAAAATCCTGCAAACCAAGAAGAACGGCATGGCAATGCTTTTACTGACCCTGCTGGGCTACGTTGTCGCAATTGCCGCATTTATTTACGGCATCGTACAGGACAGCACTGTGCTGGGCGTCATTTTGATTGTCGCATCGATTATTTATGCAATCATCGGTATTTTCCTGTTCTGCGGCCTGAAAGTCCTGAAGCCGCAGGAAGCATTGGTACTTACCCTGTTCGGTGACTACATCGGTACCCTGAAAGGGCAGGGTTTCTACTGGGTCAACCCGTTCTGCACGGCGGTCAATCCGGCCGCGGGCACCAAGCTGAGCCAGAGCGGAGACGTCAACAGCGGCGACAATGCGATGGCGGCCATGTTCAAGGGCGGCAGTGCCCAGAATGCGCAGGCGGCGGCGGAATCCAACAGCAAAAAGATCTCGCTGAAGAGAATGACCCTGAACAACTCCCGGCAGAAGATCAACGACTGCCTCGGCAATCCGGTGGAGATTGGCATCGCGGTCATCTGGCGGGTGACCGATACCGCGAAGGCCGTCTTCAATGTGGACAACTACAAGGAATATCTCTCGCTGCAGTGCGACAGCGCACTGCGCAATGTCGTCCGCATCTATCCCTACGATGTGGCTCCCAATGTGGACACCACCGGCGACGGTGTGGCCGACGAGGGCAGCCTGCGCGGTTCGTCCGAGATCGTGGCAAAGCGGATCCAGGACGAGATCCAAAAAAAAGTGACCGACGCCGGCATCGAGATCGTGGAAGCACGGATCACCTATCTGGCCTACGCGCCGGAGATCGCGGCGGTCATGCTCCAGCGGCAGCAGGCAAGTGCCATCATCGACGCCCGCAAGATGATCGTGGATGGTGCGGTCGGCATGGTGGAGATGGCTCTGGACCGCCTCAGCGAGAACAAGGTAGTCGAGCTGGACGACGAGCGGAAGGCAGCAATGGTCTCGAATCTTCTGGTGGTGCTCTGCGGCAACCGTGACGCACAGCCCATCGTGAACAGCGGCAGCCTCTACTGATGGCAGAGCCGAAGAAACAGGTGCCGCTTCGCCTGAATGCAAAGCTCTACGACGCCCTTGCTGCCTGGGCCGAAGATGATTTTCGCTCGGTGAACGGCCAGATCGAATACCTGCTGACGGAGTGTGTCCGTCAGCGGAAGAAAAACGGAAAATACGTTTCTGACCAGATCGACGTGCCGCCGGAACTGGATATCCAATAAAAATACGAAGGTTGCTGCAAAGTACAACCTCTCAGGCGAGCTTTGCTCGCCAGCTCTCCTAGTAGGAGAGCCTTTGGCAAAGGGGTGAAGCCCTACGAAATGCCAAGGCCTCCCCTCTGTAGGGGAGGTGGCATCCCGAAGGGATGACGGAGAGGTTTGTGACGCAGCAGCCTTTGTTTTTTGGTAAAAGTAGTGAAATCTGTCAGAATAGACACATTTCCGGGCAAGTACAGGAAATGTTTGTTAATAAATTATCTATCCTGCGTCCTTGCAAAGCACACACTTTTTGTTTATAATAGTGTCATAGGGGTGCAGAACCCCGAGAGCGAGCGAAATTCGATTCCGAGAACAGAATTGAGAGGAGATAACTACCATGGGTTTAGGTAAGAAGACGATCGACGATCAGAATTACTGCGGCAAGAAGGTGCTTGTCCGCTGCGATTTCAATGTTCCGATGAAGGACGGCGTCATCACCAACGAGAACCGCATCAACGCGGCTCTGCCCACCATCCAGAAGCTCATCAACGACGGCGCAAAGGTCATCCTGTGCAGCCATCTGGGTAAGCCCAAAAACGGCCCTGAGGCAAAGTTCAGCCTCGCACCCGTTGCCGTTGCGCTGAGCGCAAAGCTGGGCAAGAATGTTGTTTTTGCTGACGACGACAATGTTGTGGGCGAGAACGCAAAGGCTGCGGTTGCTGCCATGAACAACGGCGACGTTGTCCTGCTGCAGAACACCCGTTTCCGCAAGGAAGAGACCAAGAATATGCCCGAGTTCTCTCAGGATCTGGCTTCTCTGGCAGACGCTTATGTGGACGACGCATTCGGCAGCTGCCACCGCGCACACTGCTCCACCGCAGGCGTCACCGACTACATCAAGGATACCGCCGTTGGCTACTTGATGGAGAAGGAGATCAAGTATCTGGGCAATGCAGTCAACGATCCTGTCCGTCCCTTCACCGCCATTCTGGGCGGCGCAAAGGTCGCGGACAAGCTGAATGTCATCTCCAACCTGCTCGAGAAGGTCGATACCCTGATCATCGGCGGCGGCATGGCCTATACCTTCGTCAAGGCACAGGGCTATGAGGTCGGCAAGAGCCTGTGCGACGACTCCAAGCTGGATTACTGCAAGGAGATGATGGCCAAGGCTAAGGAGAAGGGCGTCAAGCTGCTGCTGCCCGTGGACACCGCTTGCGTGGCAAACTTCCCTGACCCCATCGACGCTCCCGTCGAGACCACCATTGTTCCGGTCACTGCGATCCCGGCAGACATGGAGGGCTGTGACATCGGCCCCGAGACCATGAAGCTGTTCGCAGACGCAGTCAAGGCTTCCAAGACTGTTGTCTGGAACGGACCCATGGGCGTGTTTGAGAACCCGACTCTGGCCGCTGGCACGCTGGCCGTTGCAAAGGCAATGGCTGAGAGCGATGCAACCACCGTCATCGGCGGCGGCGACAGCGCAGCAGCCGTGCAGCAGATGGGTCTGGGCGACAAGATGACCCACATCTCCACCGGCGGCGGCGCATCTCTGGAGTATCTGGAGGGCAAGGAGCTGCCCGGCATCGCTGTCATCCAGAAGGCATAAGATTTCCAGTAGCATCCTGACAGGTGCGGCGGCAGTTTCGCCGCCGCACTTTTTTGTTGGTTTTTTCGCCCTCTCAGTCACCTTCGGTGACAGCTCCCCCAAAGGGGGAGCCAAGACTTGCCTCTCACTCTGAAAGACGCCCTCCGGCCGGAGGGAGATGTCGCGTAAGCGACAGAGGGAGGACAAGGTGGCATTGCGAAGCAATGACGGAGAGGGTTATTCTGGCGGCAGAGACAATTTAGGGTTTGATTGAGATTTTTGAAGAAAGTAGACATAAAAAGGAGATCACGACAATGGATAAAGCAAAGCGTAAGGCCATTATTGCTGGCAACTGGAAAATGAACAAGACCGCGACCGAGGCTGCAAAGCTGGTCGATGAGCTGATTCCTGCCGTCAAGGACGCAGGCTGCGAGGTCGTCATCTGCACGCCCTACACCGATCTGGTGACGGCTGTGGAAAAGACCAAGGGCACCAACATCCACGTCGGCGCAGAGAACGTCCACTTTGAGAAGTCCGGTGCATTCACCGGTGAGATCAGTGCCGATATGCTGGTCGATCTGGGCGTGGAGTACGTCATCGTCGGCCACTCCGAGCGTCGTCAGTACTTCGCAGAGACCGATCAGACCGTCAACAAGCGCGCTCTGGCTGCCCTGAACGCCGGGCTGAAGGTCATCATCTGCGTGGGCGAGAGCCTGCAGCAGCGCGAAGAGGGCGTGACCGAAGAGCTGGTCCGGATGCAGACCAAGATCGCCCTGCGCGACGTGACCGCAGAGCAGATGGCCAATGTCGTCATCGCTTACGAGCCCATCTGGGCCATCGGCACCGGCAAGACCGCAACCGCAGAGCAGGCCGAGGAAGTCTGCGCACAGATCCGCAAGGTCATCGGCGAGGTCTACGGCGAGGCTGTGGCAGAGGCAACGACCGTCCAGTACGGCGGCAGCATGAACGCCAAGAACTGCGAGGAGCTGCTGAGCAAGAAGGATGTGGACGGCGGTCTGATCGGCGGCGCATCCCTGAAGGCTCCGGATTTTGCCGTCATCGTTGACGCAGCCACCAAGGGCTAAGTTGAAATTTTAAGGAGTAAATACCAATGTCCAAAAAACCTGTTCTTCTGTGCATTATGGATGGCTTCGGCTGGACGCCGGACGAGACTTACGGCAATGCCGTTGCCGCCGCCAAGAAGCCGTTCCTTGATTCGCTGATGGCAAAATACCCCATGACCACCATCGAGGCCTCCGGCATGGCCGTCGGCCTGCCCGATGGTCAGATGGGCAACTCGGAAGTCGGCCACACCAACATGGGCGCAGGCCGCATCGTGTACCAGCAGCTCACCCTTATCACCAAGTCCATCCGGGATGGCGAGATGCTCCAGAACCCTGTTCTGGTCAAGAACATGAAGGCTGCCATCGACGCAGGCAAGGCCATCCACCTGATGGGTCTGGTCGGCACCGGCGGCGTCCACAGCCACGCAGACCACTGGTTCGGCGTGCTGGAAATGGCCAAGCACATGGGTGCAAAAGAGGTCTACCTCCACTGCATCACCGACGGCCGCGATACCGACCCGCACTCCGGCAAGGGCTTCCTCGCCGACCTGCAGGCCAAGCTGGACGAGCTGGGCGTCGGCAAAATCGCCAGCGTCAGCGGCCGCTACTACGCCATGGACCGCGACAACAACTGGGATCGTGAGGAAAAGGCATACGCTGCCTTTGTCTACGGCGAGGGCAACCACGCCGCCAATGCACAGGAGGCGATCGAGGCTTCCTATGCCGACGACAAGACCGACGAGTTCGTTCTGCCCTGCGTCACCTGCGAGGGCGGCCGTGTGCAGGATGGCGACACCGTCATCTTCATGAACTTCCGCCCCGACCGTGCCCGCCAGATGACCCGCATCTTCTGCGATGACGCCTTCACCGGCTTCGAGCGTCGCGGCGGCCGCAAGCAGGTGCACTACGTCTGCATGGCCGAGTACGATGCCACCATGCCCAACTGTGAGGTGGCGTATCCCCCGGTGGAGCTGAAGAACGTGCTGGGGCAGTACCTGTCCGAGAACGGCAAGACCCAGCTGCGCATTGCCGAGACCGAGAAGTATGCCCATGTCACCTTCTTCTTCAACGGCGGCGTCGAGGCACCCTATGCCGGCGAGGATCGCTGCGTCATCCCCAGCCCGAAGGTCGCCACCTACGACCTGCAGCCCGAGATGAGTGCCCCCGCAGTCGCTGCAGAGTGCAAGGCGCGCATTGAGAGCGGCAAGTACGACGTCATCATCCTGAACTTCGCCAACTGCGACATGGTCGGTCACACCGGCGTGTTTGAGGCAGCGGTCAAGGCAGTGGAAGCCGTTGATCAGGCTGTTGAGGAAGTCGTCACCGCTGTCCTGAACGCGGGCGGCTGTGCGTTCCTGACCGCTGACCACGGCAACGCCGAGAAGATGAAGAACCCGGACGGCACTCCGTTCACGGCTCACACCACCAACGTCGTGCCCTTTGTGGCCATCGGCTGCGGCGATGTGAAGCTCCGTGAGGGCGGCTGCCTCGCCGACATTGTCCCCACCATGCTGCCCTACATCGGCCTGCCCGTTCCGGCCGAGATGACCGGCAAGAGCATCATCGTGGAGTAAGGCTCCGGCAGAAGCCGGAAGCGCAGCTTCTGAAATCCAAGAGATCGACCCGCAGTGCGGAAACCGGAATCCTCCGGCCCGTTCTGCGGGTCTTTTTTGTGTGCGGGAGGGGGCAGGCGGCAAAAAAAGAAAAAAGGATCCGCCAGCGGCTTTTTGCGGCATAAAATGACCTTTTCGTGCGAAAAAATGAAAAAATCGTGTCTGAAATGTGAAATGGATTTCAAAATAGGCGTTGACAGACTGTGGTAAATCGTTATAATTAAAATTATGAAAAAAGTCGTTTAAGACGGCAATCGACCCACTTATGCGGCGGCGTCGGAATGCACGACACATTTCGACAATTACAAGGGGATGAGGATCATCATGGAGCAGATGCAGCAGGATCGTTATATCGAAAATCTGCACACGGTGCGCGAACTTGCGAAACCCCAGATCGAAGTGGGCATGACGGCGCAGGAGGTACTGGATCGGATCCAGCAAAACGCGGCCAGATCCTACCAGCTGATGCAGGAAAACAACCGGCTTTTGCAGGAGCTCGTCTTTTCCCGCAGGGCGGAGGAGCTGACGGACGCCGACATTCAGGAGCTGGAAGCATTTTCCGGGCGGCTGTTTGCCTATGCCAACAGCGAAGACAACGGCATCGCCTATAAGATCCATGAGCTGCTGCTCCACACGGCTTTGCTGCGGCAGGACGAGCCTTTCATCATCCGGGAGCTGTACAACTGCGGGGTGACCCTGCACTACCTGAACATCCGGGATGAGGAGTATAAACTCAACGCCTTCGGCGATCAGGCACGCGCCTATTTTGAGAAGGCGATGGATTATCTGCCCCGCTACGAAGAGTTCGACAGCAAGACGCGGGGCTACCTGATCCGCTGCCTCGGCAACTGCAAAATGTCCATCAACCGGAACGATCCGAAAAACAGCCGGATCTATCTGAGCGTGTTTGAGCAGGCACTGGGGATCATGAACGACCCCTACTACCAGAAGCTCGATCCGGAGATCCCGTGGAAGAGTTTCATCTATACCATGCACATCGATCAGCTGAGCCTGCTGCCCTATCTGCGGCACTGCGAAGATCCGGATCCGGAGATCGCCCGAAAGGTCTGGGAATCGGCCGAGTATGTGGAACGCTATCTGCAGGAGAACAAGAGCGAAGAAGAACGTGTCCAGAACTGGCGCGCCACCTATTTCTATTGGGCGGCAAAGTACCATGCCGGGCACTGCACCATCCGGGAAGCCGTCGAAAAGATGCTGGAACAGATCGCGCGGGTGGATCCCGACGACTATTCGGCGGACGGTGTAAACAACAACCTTGGTCTGCCAAGCCATGTGTTCCATTATATGCAGCTTCTTTCGCCGCAGGATATGGAAGAGCTGGGCGACTGCATCCGGAGCATCCAGAAAAGCTGCATCCGGTATCTGGATCGGATGCCGGTGATCCGGTATCCGCGGGCGGTCAGCATAGCGGTCTGGGATCTGGCCGAGGCGCAGCCCTATCTGAACGACTGGGCGCGGACCGGAATGCTCCAGTATCTGCTGGCAAGCCACAAGCCGACCTATGTCCACTCGCTGATGGTGGCGCACCTCACGCAGGTGTGCCTTGCCCGGCTGCTGGAGACCCGCCCCGAGACGCTGCTCGGCCTTGCAGGGTATCAGACCGTGGAAGAGCTGCAGCAGCACGCCGCCGACCTCTGTACCATGGCCTACGAGTGCGGCCTGTATCACGACATCGGCAAGAACTCGGCGACCATGTACATCCGGATCAACGCCCGGCGGCTGCTGGATGAGGAATTTGCCTGCATCCAGCTCCATCCGGCGTTCGGTTACCATCTGCTGGCGGTCTGCGGCCACGAAAAGGATCTGGCGCAGGCGGCTTTGTTCCACCACCGTTTCTACGACGGAAGCGGCGGCTACCCCAAGGAATATGGCAGCTGCCGCCCGGAGATGAAAGCCATCGTGGACATCCTGAATGTGGCGGACTCGCTGGATGCCGCCACCGACAATGTGGGACGCTGCTACACCGTGGCAAAACCGCTGGAAACGCTGATCGAAGAGTTCTATGCCCAGCGGGGTACCCGCTACGCACCCTATGTGGTGCAGCTGTTCGAGGACCCGGCGTTCCGCAAGCAGCTGGAAGAAGAACTCTACGAGACGCGCAAAAAAGTCTATCTGGAAGTGTATCACACCCCGGACGACCGGGGAAACGAATCAAAACAACAGGAGGCTTTGGTATGAAACGTGTATGGTTGACCGCAGCGGCTGCGGTGCTGGCTCTGAGCGTGCTGACCGGCTGCAGCGGAACAGGGGAGCTCCCCGATTCCCAGCCGGCATCCCGACCCAACGGCGGCACTTCGTCGTCCAGTTCTGCAACGGGAAGCAATGGCAGCAGCACGAGCAGTTCCAGCAGTGCAAGCAGTTCGCCGAATTCCAGCAGTTCGAACAATACCAGCGGTTCGTCGAGTTCCGGCAGTACAAGCAATGTTTCAAGTTCCAGCAGTTCAACTTCCGATTCACAGCAGGATAGTTATGATCCGTGGAGGATCACATATTCGACCTGTATTACGGATTTGGTGAAACTGACTGGCTATGAAGGAAAAAATGGTGAGACGTTATCGGGTAATGTTGTAATTCCGGCTGAAGTCGATGGACGTGAAATTACAGTCATCAGTACGACACTTTTTGCTGGAAATGATAAAATCACCTCGGTCACAGTTCCGGGAAGTGTATGGAGAATTGATGATGGCACATTCGCAAACTGTAAAAATTTGAGAAAAGTTACGCTTCAGAAGAAAACTTCGAGTGTCCTCAGTAAAGCTTTTATGAATTGCAAGAGTCTTGAAACGATAGACCTCCCGTCAACAATATGCCATATCGGAGAAAGTGCATTTGAAAATGATACAAGTTTGACGGAAGTGACGGTTCCGGGGCCATATGTTGTTGTGAATATTCGTGCATTTGCGATGTGTGAGAATTTGAAAAGCATCACGATACCAGATGTGATGGTCTTACATGAAAACGCATTTGTGGGATGCAAGAATCTGAAACAGGTCAACCTGTCTTCAAAAGATCATTTCTATATTGAAAACCGTGCGTTCAACGGCTGTACGAGTCTCGAGCAGATCGTGATTCCAGAAAGTTCAGGTGGATACGAGACTGTGCTGGAACAGGGAGCTTTTCATGATTGCCCGAGATTGAAGAAAATTTATCTCCCGAAAACATTGACGAAGATTGATACACCGTTTACTGGTTCGACGTCGGTAGATTGTATTTATTATGCCGGAACGAAAGAAGATTGGGATATGGTAGAAAAATCAGGAATTTCTTCTTTTACGAAGATTCTGTATGAACAGAAACCGGAGAACATCAATAACGGTTAAACAATAAAGCAACAGACAGGGGGTATTATCATGAAACGTGTATGGTTGACCGCAGCGGCTGCGGTTCTGGCTTTGAGTGTGCTGACCGGCTGCAGCGGAATGGATTATCCCTCTTCCTCTTCGCCGTCCTCTCGCCCCAATGGTGCCGGCAGCAGCACCTCGACCAGTCCGAACCCCGGGAATGGGAACTCCGGCAGTTCAAGCAGCACAAGCAGCTCCAACAGTGCAAGCAGTTCGTCAAGCTCAAAACCGGAGGAGACGACTCCGTGGAAGTATCAGAGATACGGCGACAGCGTCACGATCACGGGCTATAACGGCGAGCTGGCCGGTGATGTGACGATCCCAAGTAAGATCGGGGATTATACGGTCATTGCTATCGGAAACAATGCCTTTAAGGGCAATGAGAAGATCACGTCGGTCACCATTCCGGAAGGGGTAACAAGGATCGGAATGGAAGCGTTTCAGGAATGTAGGCAGCTTGCGCGGGTGACGCTGCCTTCTACGCTGACTAATATCGGGAATTATGCGTTTTTTTGCGAGGATAGTCTTATAACGCTGACGATTCCCGGCAGTGTCAAGGAGATTGGCGACCATACGTTCAGCGGCTGCAAGAATCTGAAAACGCTTACTCTGCAGGAGGGTGTGGAGCGAATTGGCAATTGTGCTTTTTCAGGGTGCGAAAGCTTGACGGAGGTCAACCTGCCCTCAACGCTGAATTATATTGAAACGCTTGCATTTGCTACTTGTAAAAATTTGGAACAAATTGTGATTCCCGAAAATTCCAAAGGACAGGAAACGGTTATGCAGCATTGTGCATTTCAGTATTGTCAGAAACTGAAGAAGGTGTATTTCCCGAAAACGCTGAAAAAGATTAATAACCCGTTTACTTTTATGACCAGTGTGGATTATATCTACTATGGAGGAACAAAAGAGGATTGGGCTAAAATTGATATCGCAGAAAGCAGTATTGAGGCCGGTACAGTGATTCTATATAACCAAAATTCGGCAAGTATCAATGTTACACCGTCGGATGATGATTTGAATGATGCAGGCGACCCAAATGCAGATGCGATGCTTTACGCGTTCCGTCAGGATGTTCTGAAAGCATTTAATATCCGCCGTGCCAAGGCAGGCTTGAAGCCCTTCAGAATGAATGTAAAACAACTGAATGACATTGCACAGCAGGAGAGCGAAGACCGTACGGGAATGTTCGATGTATATGAGACTATGAATCAGAATAAACTATACGGTTCAAAGATATATAAGAGGGGAGCGTTTGCTTATCGTGAGTTGGTGAAAATGCAGAATGACGATTGGTACCCAGACTTAGTATTGAGTGAAAAATATAAAGCAATTGGTGTTGGCTTATGTGATGGTAAATGGTGCATTATCTTTACCAGTTAACATGGTATAACCTATAATAAACACAGAGCCGCTGCAAGTTCCTTGGAACGCAGCGGCTCTGTGTTTTTATGCGTATGCGGCGGAAAATGGGGTCAAGCCTCCGGTTCGGCTTTGACCTGCTCGAAGAAGGCCTTGATCTTGTCGATCTGGATCTCGGCCACAGCGCGGCCGGTCTCGTAGACCCGGCGCAGCTGGGCGGGGTCGCGCTCCATGGCACCGATCTCCAGCGGGATCGGCGGGCGGATGACGTAATCCTTGCCGGACTGTTCCAGCATCGAAATGTAGGAAAGCGTCTCGTTGTACCGCTCGTGGCGGTCGGCGACGGCTTCCACAAAGGCCGGATACCGGAAATACTTGGCGCGGATGGCCGGGAGCATCGGGTTTTTCTTTTTGACAAAGCCTTTGGGCTGGGTCAGGACGATCAGGTTCCGCTTGTAGCCGATGGACTCGAAGAAGCGGACGGGGATCGAGTCAGCCACGCCGCCGTCCAGCAGGGAATAGTGGCCGATCTTGACGATCTTGGCTGCCAGCGGCATGGACGCCGAAGCCTCCATCCACTGGATGTCCTCGGCGTCACCGGTGCGGCATTTGTGGTAGATGGGGTCGCCGGTCCGGACGTCGGTGCAGACGACAAAAAAATCCATGGGCGAGGTGCGGAACGCCTCGGCGTTGAAGGGATCCAGCTTTTCGGGCACATCGTGGTAGCAGAACTGCTCGCTGTACAGGTTGCCGGTGCGCACAAGGTTTTTGAAACTGGCGTACCGCTTGTCGTTGCAGTATTCGGTGTTGTAGCGGATGGTCCGGCCGATCTGATGGGACTTGTAGTTGCAGCCAAACACCGCACCGGCCGAAACGCCGATGGCACCGTCGGCCTCGATCCCGTGTTCCATCAGAACATCCAGCACGCCGGCGGTGAACATCCCGCGCATGGCACCGCCTTCAAGGATCAATCCTGTTTTCATACACAAACTCCTTCTTCTCTCAACGCGCATCGGCTCACAGCAGCCGCTGCGCTTTGCGGTGGAGCATTCCGCTCCGCTTGTTTACAGTATACTCAAAATTTTTAAGAAAACAAGAGAGGAAAATCCAAATCTGCCCGGCTGCGGCGGCGGACTTTTTGAGGTTTTCACAAGAGTCGGACTTTTACAAGAACGGCGTAAAATCGAGGGGAATTTTTTGTGGATTTTCGGCGGCAAAAGCCTTGCCAAAGGAGCCGGGATTCGGTATACTAGGTGAAAATGAAACGGCATAAGAGCTTGGAGGAGACAAGAAATTATGAAACTGCTGGAAGATCGTATCCGAAAAGATGGCATTGTCCGCGAGGGCAACGTGCTGAAGGTGGACAGCTTCATCAACCACCAGATGGACATCCCCCTGTTCCGGGAGATGGCACGGGAGTGGAAACGGCTGTTTGCGGATAAGCCGATCAACAAGGTGCTGACCATCGAGGCCAGCGGCATCGGCATTGCCGCCGTGGTCGCCAGCGAATTCAATGTACCGGTCGTCTTTGCCAAAAAGTCCATGAGCATCAATCTGGACTACAACAACTACGAGACCAAGATCGAGTCCTTCACCCACAAAAAGATCTACAACGTCATCGTCTCCAAAAAGTTCCTCACCCCGGAGGATCACCTCCTCATCATCGACGATTTCCTTGCCAATGGCTGCGCCCTGATGGGTCTGCTGGAGCTGGCAAATGAAGCGGGTGCCACAGTGGAGGGCATCGGCATCGCCGTCGAAAAGGGCTTCCAGCAGGGCGGCGAGCTGATCCGCAGCAAGGGCTATCCGCTGGAGAGCCTTGCCATCGTGGACGCCATGGACAGCACCACCGGCGAGATCACCTTCCGTGAGCAGCCGCAGCAGCACTGAAAAATCCGAAGAACGGCCTCTCTGTCATCGCTTTGCGAAGGCAGGGAGGTTTTTTTATGCCCCATCGAAGCTGTCGCCATCCTCCGGCAGCTCGGCTGCGGCGGCGGAAGAGGCAGGGGGTGCGGTGCTGGCGCGGGGGATGCCACGCAGCACAAGGGTCTGTTCCAAGACCTCGGCGCAGACCGGAGCCGACAGGCTGCCGCCGGCGGTGGTCCAGCTGTGGGGCTCATCGAGGCAGACCAGACAGAGAAACTGCGGGTCGTCGATGGGGGCTACGGCCACGAAACTGGCGATCCGGGCCGTTTCGTCCGCACTGTCCAGTTTCTGGCTGGTGCCGCTCTTGCCGCCCACCCGGTAGCCCGCGATCTGGGCGTTCCGCCCGCCGCCGTGCAGCACCACCGATTCCATCATCTCCCGCATGATCCGGCTGGTGTCCTCTTGGAGCACCCGGCGGACGCAGACCGGCGCAAGGTGGTCGATCACCTCGCCGTCCGGCGCGAGGATGTCGGAAACGACGTAGGGCTTCATCAGCCTGCCGCCGTTGACGACGGCGCAGACGGCCGCGGCCATTTCGAGGTAGGAAATCTTGCTGCTCTGCCCGAACGCGCAGGAAGCCAGCTCCACCGGCCCCATCCGGTCGGCGGTGTAGTACAGGCTTTTTTTCGGTTCGGCGGGCAGATCAATGCCGGTGGCCTCGCGCAGGCCGAAGGCCGCAAAGTAGCGGCAGAAGGCTTCTTTCCCGAGGCGGGCACCGATCTGGATGAAGCTCTGGTTGCAGGAGTTTTCGAGAGCCTGTGTGACGGTCTGCGCACCGTGCCGTTTGTGGTTGGCGCAGTGGAAGCGGGTACCGGCGACCGAGATCGACTCGCCGCAGAAAAAGCTGGAGTTTTTCTGGATGGCACCGGCGTCCAGCGCGGCGGCGCAGGTGATGAGCTTGAAGACGCTGCCCGGCTCGTACAGGTCGCTGACGGCCTTGTTCCGCCACTGGGTCTGCTGCGCTTGCTGCAGGGCGGCGGTACGCGCAGCACCGGAGAGAGCTTCGACCGCTGCGCGGGCGGCCTTGTCATAGAGGACACGGGGCTGGTTGGGGTCGTAGGCGGGGGTGGTGGACATGGCCAGCACCGCCCCGGTGTTGACATCCATCACGATGCCCACCGCCCGGGCTGCAACGTGATGTTCCAGAACCGCGTAATTCAACGCATTTTCGAGGTAATGTTGAATGTTGGCGTCGATGGTCAGCCGCAAGCCGTCGCCTTCGGTGGGGAAACGCTCGGTCTCATAGCTCTGCGCGAGGGGGTAGCCCCACGCATTGACGGCTGTGCGCACCACGCCGTTTTCGCCGGTCAGCAGGTCGTCGTACCGCAGCTCCAGCCCGGAAACGCCCGCGTTGTCCACATTGGTGAACCCGAGGACCGACGCCAGAAATTCGCCCTGCGGGTACCAGCGTTTCGAGTCCTGCTGGATCCGGATGCCGGTGATGCCGTTCGATTCGCAGAAATCCCGCACCCGGTCGGCCATCTCCCGCTGCACCCGGTAGCGGAGCAGGCAGTCGTTGGAGCGGCGGTCGCGGAATTTTTCGAGAAGAGCCGCCTCGTCCAGCTCCAGAATTTCGGCGAGGCCGTGCGCGGCCAAGGAGAGTTTGTCCTCCGGCATCTCCCGGGGCGAGGCGCGGAGGGTCCAGCAGCTGCTGTTGGCCGCCAGCAGAACGCCGTCCGCGCTGTAGATCCTGCCCCGGTCGGCGGGAACGATGGTATCCCGCAGCTGCTGGCCGAGCGCACGGTCGGCATACCGGCCTTCGCTGCAAAGCTGCAGAAAAACCAGCCGGGTGGCCAGCCCCAGCGCAAGGGCGCAGAATACGACGGTCATCCACCGGGCACGGCGGCGGAACCCCTGTTCCGGCAGGGTGCGAAGTTCGGACATGGCGGCACCTCCCCCCAGCACTGTATGTGAAATCCGGCCGGAAGATGACTGGAACCCCTGCGGGATGCGTAAAATAGAAGTCTGGGAGGGAACCGTCCATGGAACACGCAATGCTGCCAACCAAACACGCCAAGCGTCGGCCGCTGCTCCGGCCGCTGCCCGCAATGGATCTGCCCTTTCTGGTGCTGGTGCTCGTCCTTGTGGGGTTCGGTCTGGTGATGCTGTACAGTGCCTCCCATGCGGTGGCACTCTACCGGCGGGGCGATGCCTTTGCCTACCTGCGGCCCCAGCTGCTCTATGCGGCACTGGGGCTGACCGGAATGGGGCTTGCCAGCCGGGTGGATTATCACCTGTTCCATAAGCTGGCGTGGCCGCTGCTGGCTCTCTCGCTGGTGCTGCTGACCGCGGTGCTCTTCATGCCCGAGTACAACGGATGCAAACGGTGGCTCGTTCTGCCCGGGCTGGGCACGCTGCAGCCCAGCGAGATCGCCAAATTTGCGGTCGTGCTGGTGTTTTCCCACATCATTTCGCTCAACCACGACCGGATGGAGCAGTTTGCGGTGGGGGTGCTGCCCTTCGTGCTGGTGCTGGGGGTGGTGGCGGCTCTGATGCTGCTGGAACCCCACCTCTCCGGCACGCTGCTCATTTTGGGCATCGGGGCGGTGCTGATGTTCGTGGGCGGCACGGGGCTGCGGTGGTTCGTGCTGGCGGGGGTCAGCGGCGCGGCGGCCATCGGCGCGGCCGTCGTCATCCTGCCCGATCTGGTGCCCTATGCGGCCGACCGGCTCAATGCGTGGCTCGACCCATTTGCGGATCCGCTGGGCGACGGCCACCAGACCATCCAGAGCCTGTATGCCATCGGCTCCGGCGGAGCCACCGGGCTGGGTCTCGGGAACAGCCGCCAGAAGCATCTGTTTGTGCCCGAGCCGCAGAACGACTTCATCTTTTCCATCGTCTGCGAGGAGCTGGGCTTCGTGGGGGCCTGCATGGTGATCCTGCTGTTCGTCCTGCTGCTCTGGCGGGGGATCACGCTGGCGGCGCGGGCACCCGACCGCTTCGGGGCGTTGCTGGTGGTGGGGTTTACGGTGCAGGTGGCACTGCAGGCGGTGCTGAACGTGGCCGTCGTCACCAACACCATCCCCAACACCGGCATCAGCCTGCCCTTTTTCTCCTCCGGCGGCACCAGCCTGATGATGCTGCTGGGCGAGATGGGGATCGTACTGGCGGTCTCCCGGGGGGAGACCTGAAAAAACAGGAGAAACGACCCCACAAACTCCCTTCTGCCTGTCCGACGGACATTTCGCGCACCGTTCGCATAGCCTGAGGTATCTTTTGCGGAATGGGGGCTGCGGATATGGCAGAACAGCAGAGCATCATCAAGGTGATCGGCGGCAGGCCGCTGCACGGCACGGCGAAGATCCCGGCAGCGAAAAACAGCGTGCTGCCGCTTCTTGCTGCCGCGATCCTCTGCCGCAGTCCGGTCTGCCTGCGGGCCGTGCCGCGGTTGTCGGACGTGGACGGCTGCCTGACCCTGCTGCGGGGGGCAGGGATGGATGCGCAGTGGCAGGGCGGGGATGTACTGGTCTCCGGTACACCGCGGAACAGCACCCTGCCCGGCCAAACAGCGGCACAAATGCGGGCGTCCATTCTCTTCTGCGCACCGCTGCTGGTGCGGCTGGGGCGGGCGGAGACGGTGTTGCCCGGCGGATGCCGGATCGGGGCACGCCCCATTGACCTGCATCTGGAAGGGCTTCGGCAGATGGGCGTTCAGGAGCTGGATGCGGGGGCGGATCGGCTGGTTTTGACGGCTCCTGCCGGATTGCAGGGGGCCGAGATCACCCTGCGCTTCCCCAGCGTAGGGGCCACCGAGACCCTGCTGCTGGCAGCCGCCTGCGCCCGGGGCACCACCCTCCTGCGGGGCGCGGCGCGGGAGCCGGAGATCGCCGATCTCGCCGCTTTCCTCAACCGGTGCGGCGGGCAGGTCGAGGGGGCGGGCAGCGCGACCCTGCGGATCGAGGGGCGGCGGGGGCTGTCCGGGTGTGTTTTTGCGCCCCTGCCGGATCGCATTTTTGCTGCTACGCTGGCCTGCGCTGCGGCGGCAGCCGGAGGCCGGGTGGAACTGGCCGGCTGCCCGCCCGCACTCTATGCCCCGGTGCTGGAAATTCTGGAACAAATGGGATGCTGGGTCGAGCGGGGGGCAGAGCGTGCGCAGATCGCCCGGTTTGGCCGGCTGTACGGCGCGGGACGGGTCTTTACCGGGGTGTATCCGGGGCTTGCCACCGACGCGGCACCGCTGCTGGCGGCCGTGATGCTCTGCGCACAGGGGAGCAGCAGCATTGAGGATGTGATCTTT
The DNA here is from genome assembly GCA_934533135.1 of uncultured Faecalibacterium sp. Lineage (GTDB taxonomy): Bacteria > Bacillota > Clostridia > Oscillospirales > Ruminococcaceae > Faecalibacterium. Next base: position 56,820 of record CAKTBG010000007.1, on the reverse strand, counting down.
GAGCGGCGGTTCGCTTGTGCCGAAGGTTTTTTACGTTTGGGCGGAAACGTGAAAGTGGAAGGCCGCATCTTTCATGCAGAACCTACAAATCCCGCCGCCGGTCTGCACGGGGCGCAGCTGGCCGCGCCGGATCTGCGGGGCGGGGCCGCGCTGGTGCTGGCAGCACTTGCAGCGCGGGGGCAAAGCGAAATCTCCGGAATCGCGTACATCGACCGGGGATATGCAGATTTTACAGAGATTTTGGCGCGTCTTGGGGGACGAATTGCGCGGGAAACCCGGCCCAAAAGCACCCCCGTGAAAAAAACACCCTCAAAAAAGTAATTTTGTCTTGCAATCGGAGCCAAAAGATGATACGATACAGTTATATAGTTGTACTATGAGACTATTCTGCGCAAAAGAAACGGCGCGGGTTTACGATATCATCCGATGGAGGACAAAGTTATGGCATTGATGCTCGACGAAGAAATGGACGAAAATGTTACGACGATCAAGGTGATCGGCGTTGGCGGCGGCGGCGGCAACGCCGTGAACCGCATGGTCAGCGACGGCTTGCAGGGGGTGGAGTTCATTGCAATGAACACCGACCAGCAGGCTCTGGCCAAAAACCACGCAGCGACCAAGGTGCAGCTGGGCTCGAAGCTGACCAAGGGTCGCGGTGCAGGCGCAGACCCGGAGATCGGCCAGCGCGCTGCCGAAGAAAGCAAGGACGAGATCGCAAACGCACTCAAGGGCTCTCAGATGGTCTTTATCACCGCCGGTATGGGCGGCGGCACCGGCACCGGTGCGGCTCCCGTGGTGGCCGAGGTCGCACACGATCTGGGCATCCTGACCGTCGGCATCGTCACCAAGCCCTTCTCCTTTGAGGGCAAGCGGAAGATGGGTCTGGCCGAACAGGGCATTGCAAACCTGCTGATGCACGTGGACAGCCTGATCGTCATCCCCAACGAACGCCTGAAGATGATCAGTCAGGAGAAGATCACCCTGATGAACGCATTCCAGGCCGCCGACAATGTGCTGCGGCAGGGCGTTGAGTCCATCTCGGCTCTGATCAATGTACCCGCCTTCATCAACCTTGACTTTGCCGACGTGCGCTCCATCATGAAGGACGCCGGTTATGCCCACATGGGCGTCGGCAGCGCAAAGGGCGCGGGCAAGGCGGAAAACGCAGCCAAGGCTGCCATTTCTTCTCCGCTGCTGGAGACCAGCATCGCCGGTGCGCACGGCGTCATCATCAACATCACCTCCAGCCCCGATATCGGTCTGGAAGATGTCGAGACCGCAGCCGGCCTCATCACCCAGAGTGCCCATCCGGATGCAAACATCATCTGGGGTACTGCGTTCGATGAGAACCTTTCCGATGAAATGCGCGTGACCGTTGTGGCCACCGGCTTTGACAACAAGACCGCCGAGGGTCTGCGCAACAGCCTGAACAACGCGGCAGGTGCGGCTTCTTCCACGCCGTCTGCGGTGTTCAGCTCGGATGTGTCGGCAGCCAGCAGCGCAGCCAAGGCTGCACCTGCAGCCGATGCCGCCAAAAAGCCGGTGGAGGAAGAGAGCAGCGACAACCGCTATTATGACGAGCTGCTGGCGATCCTGAACAAGCGCAAGTAAGCGATCCCTGCCCGGGAGGGAGCGGGGGCTTGCGCAGGCGGGAGGAGGCAGACCATGGACTTACAGGATGTGGAAAGCGGCCGTCTTGCGGGCAGCGTTCTGCGCTGCATTGAGCGGCTTTGCGCCCAAAACGACATGGAATACCGCCAGTCCCGCCGCGCCCTGCGCAAAGCGGAGGAAGCACCGCTACAAAACGCTGCTGCACCGCCGGTTCCCGCCACAGCACCTGCGGCGGCGCAGCCGGAACCGCAGCTGCCGGGAACCATCGTGGCGCAGCTGGACGCACTCAACCGCAAGCTGGCGGCGGCCAATCTGGAGCTGCGCCGCTATGAGACCCGGATGTTTGCCTACGAGCGCACGGTCTACGCGCTGAAACAGGAAAACGCGGAGCTGGAAGCCCTCTGCAGGCAGGCACGCCAAGGCGAGCCGCTGCCGCCCGAACCCAAACCGCAGGAGCCGGTGCTGGATCAGCCCGGTCTGCCGGTCATCCGGTTCACGCCCGACGGAAAAGAGGCACCGGAGGCCGAAGCGGATGCTTTTTATGAAGAAGTCTCTCCGCCCCAGTGGAATCCCCTGCAGGAACCCCGCACGCCCTTGGATCATCTGTCAATCCAGCTGCTGGCGCAGTTTGACCGGATGATGGGGGCGGGTACATAAACAAAACAAAAAGCTGACGTTTGGAGTCCATGACCAAACGTCAGCTTTTTTGCATATTGCGAAAAATTCACCGGACAGAGCTGGTGCGGTGCTCCATCAGATAGGTGGCTTCGAGGTCGGCGATGTGGAGTTTGACGGCCAGCGGATACTTGTCGTAGGCTTCCGAGATGGCAAAGCACCCGCCCTTGGCCGCATCGTCAAAGCCGCCCATGTGCCAGCGGATGGCGACGGCTTCTTCCACTTTCAGCTTCATGAACCGCTCGATGAGGAAGACGCTTTTCTCGCCGTGGCCGTAGGGGAACAGATCCTCCACGCTGTACGAAGGCACTTTTTCCCACTGGCCGGTGGCCTCGTTTTTCACATTGCGGGTGCCCAGCTTATAGTAGTTGGCCTTGCACAGGTCGTGCAGCAGGGCACTGATGGCAAAGCTCTCTTCGCTTTCGCCCTCGGTGAAAAAGCTGTCGTGGAGTGCATGGTAGACGTTCAGGCTGTGCATACACAGCCCGCCCTCGCAGGCACCGTGGAACCGGGTGGAGGCCGGAGCGGAGAAAAAATCGGTTTTCTTGTCCATCCAGTCCAGCAGCTTTTCGCTGCCGGGGCGGGTGACGTGCTGCTGGAAGATCTGCAAAAACTCTTCGCGGCCGCCCATCTTACAGCTCCATATCGTCGAGGATGCCCTTGAGGATGGCCAGCTCGTCGTGGCTCAGGGAGATGCCCTTGCCCATCCGGGTGCCGTCCGGGGACCAGTCGCGGATGTCATACTTGGGCTCGCCGTCGTTCCAGCTGATGAGGTTGAGCTGACGCTCCCAGCCGCGGGGACGCTGCGAGAGCACCGCCAGCTTCTGAACGATCTCATATTTGATTTCTGCCATGGTTGTATTACCTGCCTTTGCTTTGTTTGCTACCATAATAAAAGAAGCGGACAAAGATTTCAACAGGTAAATCAAAAATAATTTGAAAATTCTTCCGTTCCTTAGCCGTAGGGGGCGTCCTCACGCCAGTCCACAAGGTCCAGCACGCCGCTTTGGGCGGGATCTGGCTCCTCCGGAGCCGGGTGTGCCGTGTCAAGCTTCTGCTCAGTGCCAAAGAGCTGCCCGCCGTACTGCGCCATCACGCCCGGCACTTCACCGGCCAGAAACGCGGCGGCGTTTTTCTGGCGGCAGGCGGCGGGGGTGCCGTCCGTCATGGGGATGGGGGCATCCGGGTCGGGCGGAGCGTCCGGCGGGGCTGCCGACTGGGTCTGCACACTGGGCGGCGGCAGCTGCACGTTGGGGTCGTCCGGCGGAGACGGCGGCAGAAAGCCCGGGTCGGGCAGGGTCAGCGCGTGCCGGACAAAGGGCGTCAGAGAATTCATTGCAAACACCTCCACAGCTAGCGTGCCCGGAGGCGGATCAAATATACACGAAACGGGCTCGCCCTCTCAGGCCGCTTCGCGTCCAGCTCTCCCGAAGGGAGAGCCAAGACTTGCCTCTCCCTTTGGGAGAGGTGGCATTGCGAAGCAATGACGGAGAGGGCAAGGCCGCCTCACCCTCTCAGTCTCGCATTTGCTCGACAGCTCCCCCAAAGGGGGAGCCAAGAACAACGTATTACAAAACCAAGCGCACGGTGCTGCCGCCGCTCCGGGTCTTTTTTACCACCACCTGAAGGTCGATGCGGTCTTTGAGTGCCGCCACATGGGAGATGATGCCGACCAGACGGTTGCCCTCGGTGAGGCCGACGAGGACGCGGATGGCCTGCTCGAGGGATTCGTCGTCCAGCGAGCCGAAGCCTTCGTCGAGGAAGAGGGTGTCCAGCCGGATGCCGCCGGCGGCACGCTGCACCTCGTCCGACAGACCCAACGCCAGAGCCAGCGATGCCTTGAAGCTCTCGCCGCCCGAAAGGGTCTTGACGCTGCGGCGGGTGCCGTTGTAGTGGTCGATGACGCCGAGGTCGAGGCCGGACTGACTGCGCTGATTCTCGGCTCCGATCCGTTCCAGCTCGTACTGCCCGGCGGTCATCTGCATCAGCCGGGTGTTGGCGTGGACGAGGATGCGATCCAGATAGGTCATCTGGATGTAGGTCTCCAGCCGGATCTTCTGCTTGCTGCTCAGGGTGCCGCTGGCGGTGGAGGCCAGTGCGTTGACCCACTGCCAGCGGGTCTCCAGTGCGGTGCGCTCCGCGGCGCGCTGCTGGTACTCCCGCAAGGCCGCCTGATTGGGGCGAAGCAGGGCGGTCAGCGTTTTTTCCTGTTCGGTCAGAGCCGTGCGCCGGGCTTCCAGCGTGGCTTTTTCCGCTTGCAGGGCGGCGAGGTCCGCGGGGGGATCCTCCTCCTCCGACGGGAGGCGTTGCGCGTTCAGGGCGCGGATCGCCGCTTCTGCATCCGAGACGGCCTTTTCGCACCGGCGCAGCGTGGTTTCGGCCTGCGTCTTGGCGTCCTGCAGTTGATCCCGCTGTTTTTTGCGCGTGTCAAGAGCCTGTTCTGCCTCGGCTCGGGTGGGATAGGGCAGGGCGGTGCGGGCGTCGGCGAGCTGCTGCGTCAGGCTTTGCACCGTGGCCGACTGCGCGGCGGCCTGCTGTTCGGCTTCGGAGGCAGCGGCCTCTAATGCGGTGCGCCGGTCGGTCTTCGCTTTGAGGTCGGCTTCCAGTTGGATGCGCCGCTGGCAGGCGGCCTGATTCTGCTTTTGTTCCTGTTGCAGCTGGCGGTATGCGGTGCGTAGACGCTCCAGCTCTTCGGCGGCAGCGGTGCGCAGATCCCCCAGCGTGGCAGGGGAGGCGGTCTCGTCGGCAAACCGTTCCGGCAGCAGAGCCTTGGCATCCCGGCGGAGGGTCGAACGCCCTTCCTTTTCGGCGGCGAGGGCTTCCCGTGCGGTGGCACTGGCCTCCTGTGCGCTGCGGTCTGCGGCATCGGCGGCAGCTTTGGCAGCGTCCACCTGCGCCTGCGTCGGAGCCGATGCGGGCAGCTCTGCCCGCTGGGGATGGTGGATGCTGCCGCAGACCGGGCAGGGCGTGCCCTCGGCGAGATCCTGTGCCAGTAAGCCGGCCTGTGCATCGAGGAAGCTCCGTTCCAGCCGGTCGCGGCGTTCGCGTGCGGCGGTCTGGGTCAGTGCGGCCTTCTGGTAAGCGGCCTGTGCCGTTTTGACCGCCTGTGCCCGGGCATGGCAGTCGTCCAGCAGCTTGTCCAGATCGCGCAGGGCTTTGCCACGCTGGGTCAATTCCTTACTCTGGGTCTCCAGCTTGACCCGTTCGGCTTCGGCGTTGGCAAGGCTGTCCTGCTCTTCCCGCAGGGCGGCAAGGGCTTTGTCCAGTGCGGCAAGGGCTTCCCGATGGGTCTGGGCTTTGCGCTGCTCCTGCTTGGCTTTGCCCCGGGCTTCGGTCTCCTGCCGGAGCAGCTCCTCCAGTTTGTTGTAGCGGGCAAGATCCGTTTCGGCGTTGGCAATCTGCCCGGTCAGGGCGTCGAGGGCGGCGGCGTCTCCGGCATGGCGTTCCATCTCCACGCGGGCGGCATCCCGTGCGGGGAGCAGCCCGGCCAGTTCGTTCTGCTTTGCGGCAAGATCCTCCCGCAGTTTCTGTGCGGCCGCAGCCCGGCCAAGAGTCTGCTGCACAGCCGCCAGCCGCTCGTCGGCTTTGTTCCGCGCGTCGGCGGCGGCAGAGAGGGCGGCGTCCTGCCGTTCCGTCAGCTGCATCAGCAGTTCTGCCACCGCATCGGGCGGAGTCTGGGCGGAGAGGGCGGCCAGAGTCTCCGCTTCCGGGTCATCCTCCGCCCAGTGGACGCCGGACAGGATCTGCCCGATCTGGATGTTCTGCGCCGTCCGCCGCTGGTTCAGGTCGCTGCATTCGGCCAGCAGCTTCTCCTGCAGCTGCTGATACCGCTGGGTGCGGAACAGGGTGCGGAAGATCTTGATCCGCTCTTCGGTGGAGGCGTTGAGCAGCCGGGTGAACTGCCCCTGCGCGATCAGGACGATCTGAGAAAACTGGTTGTAGTCCAGCCCGATCACGTCGATGACGGCGGCAGTGACCTCTTTCGCCCGGGTCACGGGCGGGCGGCCGTCGCCGTAGGTGAGGGTGGCGTCGGCCTTTTCGGTGGTGAAGCCCTCGCCGCGGGTCTTCGGGCGGAGGTATTCGGGATTTCGGCGGACGGTGTACCGCTTGCCGCCCACCTCGAATTCCAGCTCGACAAAGGTGGGGGTCTTCGGGTCGGCGTATTTGCTGCGGAGCATGGCACCCTCCCGGACGCCGCCGCTGGAATGGTCGTACAGGGCGTAGGTGATGGCGTCGAAGAGGGTGGTCTTGCCCGCACCGGTGTCGCCGGTGACGAGATACAGCCCGCCCCGCCCCAGCTTTTCCAGCTCCAGCACCGTCTGTGCAGCGTAAGGCCCGAAGGCCGAGAGGGTCAGCTTCAAAGGTCTCATGCGTCGGCCTCCTTCCAGATCGTCTCGATGAGCTCCTGACAGAACGCTGCCTGCTCTGCGGTGAGGGGGGCGTTGTTCTGGGATTCGTAAAAGGCCGCAAAGTGCTCCAGCGGCGAACGCTGCTCGACCCGCTCGGGGCGGTCGATGCACTGCTGCTGGCGGGTGCGGAGGTTGTCGTAATCCAGCCGCATCAGGTTCGGGTAGAGGACCCGGAGCCTTGCCAGCGCGTCCGGCACATCCTGCTCATCGGTGAGGGTGATGTGGAGGTAGTCGTCCACAGCGGTGCCCTCGTAAGTGCGGCGGTCGGTCAGCTCCATGTAGCTGCCGCGCAGCTCCCGCAGGTCGTGCAGAGGGGTGAGGGGGGCAAACGAAAGCTGTACGTCGCCCTTGGCTCTCAGCTCCACAAAGGTCGCGCTCTTGTTCTGGTGTGCCTCCGAGAAGGAATACTTGAGCGGTGTGCCGCAGTAGCGCACGGCGTCCCGCCCGACTTTCTGGGGGCTGTGGAGATGCCCCAGTGCCACATAGTCAAAGCCGTCGAAGAGGGCGGCGTCCACGCTGTCCAGACCGCCGACAGAGGGCTCCTCGCTCTCGCAGCAGGCAGCACCGGCCACAAACTGGTGTGCCACCAGAAGGTTCCGGTGGGTCTTGTCCAGCTTGCAGCGGCGGAGCACGCAGCCCAGTGCGTCGCTGTAGCTCTCGATCGGCTCGTCCGGGTAGATGTGCCGGACGGATGCCGGTTTCAGGAAGGGGAGCAGATACACATCCACGGTGCCGAAGGCGTCGGTGAGGGAGATCGGCTCCGGCGCACCGGCGAACACCGGGCTGACATAGACCCGGCTCTCGGCCAGCAGGTGGGAGCCAAACGCGATCCGGTCGGCGGAATCGTGGTTGCCGCTGATGGCAAACACCGGCAGTTTCCGCTGGGAAAGCTCGGTGAGAAACCAGTCCAGCAGCCGGACGGCCTCGGCCGGGGGAACCGGCTTATCGTAGAGGTCGCCCGCCAGCAGCACGCCGTCCACCGGGGTTTCGTCCAGCAGGGCTAAAATTTGTTCGAGGATGTACCGCTGGTCGTCCAGCATTGAAAATTCGCAGACCCGCTTGCCCAGATGCAGGTCGGACAGATGGAGAAAACGCATGGGAACACCGCCTTTTTGCAATTCTGCTCCCATTATATCGCAAGTCAAGAAATGAGTGCAACATGAAAACGGCATCTTTGCGGGATGCAATGCAACGCTGTTGCCGTTGCATTCAAACGTTGAATTGCGATAAAAAAGGCGGCGGTTTTGTCCACCGCCGCCTTCGGGAATTCACATCAGAACAGCTTGTTCCAAGTCGTGACCCCCACAACGCCGTCGGCGGTCAGGTGGTTCCGCGCCTGAAACCGCCGGACGGCGGCTGCGGTGGCCGCGCCGAATTTGCCATCCGACGAGAGCGTTTCGCCAAGGGTGTTCAGCTTTTGCTGCAGCAGGCGGACTGTGCCGCCGGCCATGCCGGTGCGCAGGGCGATGCCCGGATAGGGGGCACCGAGGCCGTGCTTGGCGGTGTATTTGCTGTACAGGGCGTTCCATGTGGCCAGCCCCACCTTGCCGTCCGCGGTCAGCCGGTTCCGGAGCTGAAACTCCATCACGGCCTTTTCTGACCCTGTGCCAAAGCTGCCGTCTACCGCGAGGATGCCGTGCCAGGTACATGGATCCCGGATGCCGTTGAGCCACGTCTGCACCAGTGCCACGTCCGGCCCGCTGGAGCCGACGTGAATGAGCGAATAATATGCAGGGATTGCCATTGTCAAAACACACTCCTTCCGAGTTCAGCCTATGATGGAAAGGAAGAAAGTGTTAAAACTCCCCCAGTCGCTTACGCGACAGCCCCCTCAGGGATGGGGCCAAGGCTCCTCCTCCGGGGGAGCTGTCATGGCGTGAGCCATGACTGAGGGAGTTATGCCACCAGCACAACCTCTTTTTTATCCGCCGTCACGCTCTGCCACCAATCCACCAGCTTGAACCGGACGATGTATTGCCCGCAGACGAGGTCGTTTTCTTCCGGCAGGGCATAGCCGCCGCAGGCCGACCGGCAGAGCCCCGGGTAGAGGACGCACCACCAGTTTCTGCCGTAGTGGGCGGGATCGCCCAGCTCGATCCGCACCGCATCGTACCGCCCGGCGGGGAGCGCGGCCCCGGCGTACTGCGTCCGGTCAAAGTACATTTCCACCAGCCGTACCCGCACCGGGGTGGAAAGCCCCCATCCGGCAAGCGTCTGCTGTGCCGTCAGCTGAAGCTGCGGCAGGTTCTGCGCGGCCCAATGGAGCGCGTCGGCTTTGCCCGAAGCGGGGCAGGCGGCATCGGCATAGGCGAGGACGGCATCCCGGACCCGGAGCTTTACGCTCTGATCCAGCAGAGAATCGCTCTCGGCCCGGATGTGGAAGCGCAGGGTGTCGGCGCAGAGCGCAGCCCCGGTGTCCAGCTGCACCCGGCTCCATCCCCAAAGCTGTGCCAGCCCGCAGAGCAGGATACACCCGCAGAGCACCCATCCCAAACACCGCATCTCCCGCCGGGACAACCGGCGCGTGAACCAGACACACATCAAAAAAGACCCTCCCTTTGGAAATGATAACCAAAGGATGGGTCTGTTTGCGATGTGCTATTCAAGAAATCGGGAAACGCTCCCCGTTTGCCAAAGGCACCCCCATTCCGCGGACTGGGGTGCTGCCCGGGCGAATACGAGACGGAGAGGGTTAGTTCTTCAGCGACTGCATGGGGGCGGGCAGTCGGCCGCCGCGGTTGATGAACACCGAGGGGTCGCGCTGGTTGACCGGCATGATGGGGCCGTAGCCCAGCAGACCGCCAAAGTCCAGCACCTCGCCAGCCTTGCGGCCGATGGCCGGGATGACGCGGACGGCGGTGGTCTTGCTGTTGACCATGCCGATGGCGGCTTCGTCGGCGATGAGCGCGCTGATGACGGCGGGGGTGGTGTCGCCCGGAATGATGACCATATCAATGCCCACCGAGCAGACGGCGGTCATGGCTTCCAGCTTCTCAATGGTCAGGCAGCCGGACTCGGCGGCGTGGATCATGCCGTCGTCCTCACTGACCGGGATGAACGCACCGGACAGGCCGCCGACATGGTTGGAGGCCATCACGCCGCCCTTTTTGACGGCGTCGTTCAGCAGGGCGAGGCAGGCGGTGGTGCCGCAGCAGCCGCAGGTCTCCAGACCCATTTCCTCAAGGATGTTGGCAACGCTGTCGCCCACAGCCGGGGTGGGGGCCAGCGACAGGTCGATGATGCCGGCGGGAACGCCCAGTGCATCGGAGGCAAGGTTGGCCACCAGCTGTCCTACGCGGGTGATCTTGAAGGCGGTGCGCTTGACCAGCTCGGCCACAGCGTCGATGGGGGCGTCCTTGGGTAGACGCGCCAGAGCCGCACGGACGGCACCGGGGCCGGAAACGCCGACGTGGATCTCGCAATCCGGCTCGCCGGGGCCGTGGAACGCACCGGCCATGAAGGGGTTGTCTTCCGGGGCGTTGCAGAACACGACCAGCTTGGCTGCGCCGATGCACTGCCGGTCGGCCGTCAGCTCGGAGGCTTTCTTGACGGCTTCGCCCATCAGCTTGACGGCGTCCATGTTCAGGCCAGCCTTGGTCGCGCCGATGTTGACCGAGCTGCAGACGATGTCGGTCTCGGCCAGTGCGCGGGGGATGGACTCGATCAGGCGGCGGTCACCGGCCGAGAAGCCCTTATGTACGAGGGCCGTATAGCCGCCCACGAAGTTTACGCCGACCTTCTTTCCGGCGGCGTCCAGAGCCTTGGCAAAGTCCACCGGGTCGGCGTCCGGGCAGGCACCCAGCAGCATGGCGATGGGGGTCACGCTGATCCGCTTGTTGATGATGGGGATGCCGTACTCCGCGCTGATGTGCTCGACGGCGGGCACCAGATCGGCTGCCTTGGTGGTGATCTTGCGGTAGATCTTTTCGCAGGCCTTCTTGGGGTCGGGGTCGATGCAGTCCAGCAGGCTGATGCCCATGGTGACGGTGCGCACGTCCAGATTGTCCTGCGTGAACATCTCGATGGTCTCGAGGATGTCGCCGGTGTTAAACATACTCATTGCAGCTCCCTCCGTCAGATCGTGTGCATGGCGTCAAAGACTTCCTGACGGGTCACGTTGATCTGCATCCCCATCTCTTTGGCCAGTGCGTCGGTACGCTGGTGCAGTTCCTCGTGGGAGACGCTGCAGCCGGAGATGTCCACCAGCATGATCATGGCAAACATTCCCTGCAGGATGCTCTGGGTCACGTCCTCGATGTTGATGTTCAGCGCACTGCAAAGGCTCGAAACTTTTGCGACGACGCCGACGGTGTCTTTTCCGATCACGGTGATGAAAGCTTTCATGTTTCCTACCCTCATTTTCTTTCCCGGCTGCCCCTGCCGCGGCAAAGGACAGAGTTCTGTGCGTACAGTACGGCTCCAAAAACGCCGCATTTCGATTCTAGTATAGCAGATTTACTGAAATTTGAATATACTTTTTGGAAAAAAGAACAGTTCCCGGCGGGAAAAGACATTCTATCTCAAAAAGGAAGTGCAATCCTGCCCGGACTGTGCTATACTTATCTATAATTTCCGATCCATCAAACTGTGTAAGGAGTCGAAACTTTATGGAACAGCTTTTGAAAATTCTGGAAGATAACGCGCGGCTGCCGATCGAGGACATTGCCACGATGCTGAATAAATCCCCGGCCGAGGTCGCGGCCATGATCGATCTGGCCCGGGCGCAGGGCATCATCAAGGGCTACAAGACCCTCGTGGACTGGGAAAAGGCCGGGATCAACCGGGTCGAGGCTGTCATCGAGCTGAACGTCAGCCCCAAGAAGAGCCGCGGCTTCGATGAGATCGCCGCCACCATCGCCGCCTTCGACGAGGTGGAGAGCGTGCTGCTGATGAGCGGCGGCTACGACCTGCAGCTGGTCATCAAGGGCAAGACCTTTCAGGAGATCGCGCTGTTCGTGGCCAAGCGGCTCAGCCCGCTGGACGATGTGCTGTCCACGGCCACCCATTTCGTGCTGCGTACCTACAAAAAGGAAGGCCGCCTGTATCAGGACGAAGAAATTGATGAAAGAGAGTGCACGGTACTGTAATGGATTACGATAAATTGATCGCGCCTGCCGCCAAGGAGATGCGGCCTTCCGGCATCCGCAAATTCTTCGACCTTGCCGCCGAAATGCCCGAGTGCATCAGCCTCGGCGTCGGTGAGCCGGATTTCAAAACCCCGTGGGCGGTGCGGGAGGCGGGCATCGAGAGCCTGGAACACGGCCGCACCCGCTACACCTCCAACGCCGGTCTGAAGGAGCTGCGTGCCGAGATCGCCCGGTATCTGGATCGCCGCTTCGGGCTGAAATACGACCCGAATGGGCAGATCCTTGTGACCGTGGGCGGCAGCGAAGCCATTGATATGTGCATCCGCACACTGGTGCAGCCCGGCGATGAAGTCATCCTTCCGGAGCCGTGCTTCGTCTGCTACGAGCCCATCACCACCCTGTCGGGCGGGGTGCCGATCCATGTCGCCTGCCGGCAGGAGGACGAGTTCCGCCTCCGTGCCGATGCGCTGAAAGCCGCCATCACGCCCAAGACCAAGCTGCTCATCATGCCCTTCCCCAACAACCCCACCGGCGCGGTGATGGAACGGGAAGATCTGGAGGCCATTGCCGACGTTCTGCGGGATACCGACATCATGGTGCTGTCGGATGAGATCTACGCCGAGCTGAACTACGGCCTGCGGCCTCATGTGTCGATCGCGTCGCTGCCCGGCATGGCGGAGCGGACCATCGTGGTCAACGGCTTTTCCAAAACCTATGCCATGACCGGCTGGCGTCTGGGCTATGCCTGCGGCCCGGCCCCCATCCTCAAGATCATGACCAAGATCCACCAGAGTGCCATCATGAGCGCACCCACCACCAGCCAGTACGCCGCCATCACCGCCCTGAAGGAGTGCGACGGCGAGATCGACCGGATGCGGGATGAGTACAATATGCGCCGCCGTCTGGTGGTGCGCGGCTTCAACCAGATGGGGCTGACCTGCTTTGAGCCGCGGGGTGCGTTCTACGCCTTCCCCTGCATCAAGTCCACCGGCATGACCAGTCAGGAATTCTGCACAAAGCTCTTGGAGCAGAAGCACGTCGCCATCATCCCGGGCGATGCCTTTGGTGCTTCCGGCGAGGGGTACTGCCGGGTGTCTTACGCCTACTCGGTGGAGCATCTGACCGAAGCGTTGAAACGGATCCGGGAGTTTCTGCAGGAGATCGGCATCAACAGCGGCGAACAGTAAGCCCGAACAAGGAAAAGAGGAGGGAACTTCCCGATGGCAAAACTGAACCGTGTGACCGTGCTGGCACCCGCCAAGCTGAATCTGGCATTGGACGTGGTGGGGCTTCTGCCCAACGGTTACCACAACCTCGACATGACCATGCAGGCCATCTCGCTGTATGAGCGGGTCATCCTGCGCCGGAGCAGCGGCCTGAGCCTGTCGCTGCCCGGCAGCCCGGTGGCCGCCAACGACAGCAACACCGCCATCAAAGCGGCGGTCGCGTTCTTCCGGTATACCGGATTGCTGGCGGGCGTGGAGATCACGATCGAAAAGAACGTTCCGGTACGGGCGGGCATGGCCGGAGGCAGTGCCGATGCCGCTGCCGTCCTCGTGGGTCTGAATGCCCTTTACGGTGCAAAGCTCTCCATGAGCGAGCTCTGCGCACTGGGCGCGAAGATCGGCGCAGACGTTCCCTTTGCCCTGATGGGCGGCACCTGCCGGGTGCAGGGGGTGGGCGATGTGATCAAAGCCCTGCCCCCGGTGCCCGACTGCTGGTTTACGGTGGTCATGCCGGATTACGGCGTTTCGACCCCCGAAGCCTTCGCCGCCTACGATCGGGTCGGCAGCTCCACGCATCCGGACTGTGAAGCGCAGGAGGCGGCCATCCGTGCCGAAGATCTGGCCGGGGTCTGCGCCGCTGCGGGCAACGCACTGGAAGAGTGCAGCGGTGCCCGGGACAACGAAGCCATCAAGACCGCACTGCAGGAGCAGGGAGCCATCACCGCCCTGATGACCGGCAGCGGCGCGGCGGTGTTCGGCATCTTTGCCGACGAAGCCTCTGCCCGCACCGCAGCTGCGGCAGTCCAAGCCCGTTGGCCGCAGGTCTATGTGGCGCAGCCCGACCGGGGCGGCGCCCGGGTGATCGAACCGCGCTCTTTCTGATTGCAGGAGAGAATAACCCTCCTTCCCACGGGATAGACTATCCCCAAAGGAAGGAGGGGCTTTTTGTGCAGACGTTTTATAAAATTTGTCTCATTCTGATGATCGTCGGCGGGATCAATTGGGGCTTGGTCGGCCTGTTCCAGTTTGATTTCGTCGGCTGGCTTCTGGGCGGCAGCGGTTCCATCTGGTCCCGCATCGTGTTCACACTGGTCGGCATTGCCGCACTCTGCGGCATCCCGGGGCTGTTTGCCGACGAGGAGTAAAAACATCCTTGTCAGCGTCATGCCCTCTCAGTCGCCTGCGGCGACAGCTCTCCCGAAGGGAGAGCCATTGGCATATCGGAGCAGTTCATGCAAATTGAGCAAAGTATTCGATAACACAAAATGCCGGGCCCTGTTGCCTAGATTCACATCTTCGATGTTGTGAATCCAGACCGCAAGGCCCGGCTGTTTTTGTTTGTGGTAGAAAGTTGACCGGCCTGCCAAGGGCTCTCCCTTCGGGAGAGCTGGCAAAGCCGTCAGGCTTTGCCTGAGAGGGCTACCAATCCATCAGGTCGGGCAGGGTCAGCGTCTCGTCCGAGCAATGGGGGTTGGAGCCGTCGCCGGAGGAAGAGGCTTTTTCCACTTCCCGGACGATCTCGCAGATGGCCGTGCAGTCCTCGGGCAGGTCGGTCTGGCTCCGGCCTGCGTGGGTAAAGAGGATCTTCCCCTCCGGGCCGACCACCAGCGTCAGGGGCAGGATCTGCGGCGACGTGCGGTCGTACCGGTACCCGGCGTCTCGGGCGGCCTTATAGATCTTTTGCGCCGCGAAGCTCCAGCTCAGCAGACCCTTGGTCTGCTCCACGCCCAGATAGCCGTAGAGCACGCCCGGGCCATCGCAGATGACCGGGAAGGGAAACTCCGACCCATGGGTGGCTGTGGCGACGTCCTTGGCCGAAGAGCGCACCACGCACGCCAGCCGGACGCCCCGCAGCGCGGGCAGAGTCTTGAGGTAGCGGGTGATGTACTCCCGGCTGACCGGATGATCGAACCCGGGCAGAAAGATCATGCACAGCGGGTGCGGCCCAGCGCAGAGGGCGTAAAAATCGTTTCCCGGCGTGGTGGGCGTGTCGTAGGTGAACCGCGGGATCAGCGTCCCGATCAGGTGTTCGGATTTCATGCCGCAATACACATCCTTTCCCAAGGCGTAAATCCAGACCGCAAGGCCCGGTACTTACTGGATAACGCTCAGATCTGCCCGGCTTGCCAGGGGCTCCCCCCAAAGAGGGAGCTGGCGAGCGGCAGCGAGATTGAGAGGGTATAAAAAAATCCACACACGGCCTTGCTGCAAAAGGCCAGCGGTGGATGCAATGCAATAAAAAGATCCCGCCCGGTCGTCTGCGGTCAATCAAACCTACCCTTACGGACAGGTGGGTGCCCTGTCTCCGGTGTCACGCTTCCTCATCGAACCTCCGGGGTCGAGCCCACGGCGGGGAGGTCTGCAATCGGCCGGCGAACGCCGGGCTCCCGTTGAATGATTAGTAGGATCATATAAACCGCAACAAATCGAGCCGGGCAGGAAGTTTTGCCGGATCATTTGTCTGGAATCATCGAGGCTGAATTACTCGATCTCAAACTGGTCGCTCAGACGCTTCTCGAACAGCTTGCTGACTTCCAGCAGGGTCTCATCGTCTTCCACGACGTCCAGATATTCGCCTTCGTCGTCCTCGCCGACGCTCAGGATGACCAGCTGTGCGTCCTCGTCCACGTCATCCTCGTTCTCGGCGTATTCCACGACGGCCAGATAATGCACGCCCTTATGGTCCAGTGCGTCGATCACCTCAAAGGTGACTTCGTTGCCGTTCTCGTCCTCAAGGGTCATCAGATCGGGCTGATATTCCTCTTCGGATTCGGCATTCGGGTTCTTGATCTCTTCTGCCATAAGTTGGTTCTCCTGATTTTATGATAAATGGATAGAATGCGAACTTTTTGTGGAGCGGCTTTTGTAGGCCGCCTGTTGTGCTTATAGTGTAGCGTTTTTTTGCCCGCTCGTCAAGATGCTTTTTCGCCAGAAATGGAAGAAGATTTTTCACGCATTTTCCTCTCGCCAGACGCTCCCGGATATGGTATACTTATCTTCGTGTATCAACCTGAGCGGCCGCGGGGCATTATCAGGATATGAACAAGGGGGCCGTATTATGCAGACAACTTTTTGGCGCAGGACGCTTGCCGCAGCACTGGCGGCGGCTTGTTTTGCTGTGCTGGCCGGGTGCAGCGTCTTTACCAATCAGGGCAGCGGCAGCAAGGTGCAGGCCGTCTCCCGCCCGGCGGTGGAGTCTGCCGAGCTGCAGTTTGCACACCCGGCGGCAGGCGACACCATCGCGGTGTTCGACACCTCGGCCGGGGTCTTCAAAGCCGTGCTCTTTCCGCAGCAGGCACCGCAGGCCTGCGACAACTTCATCGGGCTGGCGCAGGCCGGGTATTACAACGGCCTGACCATCACCCGGGCGGAGAAGAACTTCCTCATCGAGGCCGGGCAGGGGGCGGACGGCAAGGGCACGACCCTCTGGAACGGCAGCCGCTACCCGGCGGAAGCCACCGATCAGCTCCACCACTATTCCGGTGCGCTTTGCGCTGCACCGGATGCCTCCGGCCAGATGGCCAGCGTCTTTTATGTGATGGATACCCTGCCGGGCGGCGATTCCGTCACGCAGGAACTGGTGGATCAGATGAACAACGCCGGATACCGGGCCGAGGTCGTCCAAGCCTACCAGACGGCGGGCGGCGCACCCTATCTCGACTACACCGACACCGTGTTCGGGCAGGTGTACGAGGGGATGGAGGTCGTGGATGCCATCGGGCAGGCGGCTGTGGACGAAGCGCAGAAGCCGACCGAAACCATCACCATCAACAGTGTGACCATCTCGACGTACCAGTAAAAAACGCAAAACAAAAACGGACGGGAAACCGTCCGTTTTTGTTTTGCTGAAAAAACCTCTCCGTCACGGCTTGCGCCATGCCACCTCTCCCGAAGTGAGAGGCAAGAACGTTTCTTGGCTCTCCCTTTGACAGACTCCCTCCGGCCGGAGGGAGATGTCGCAACGCGACAGAGGGAGGACAAGCTGTCGAGCGAAGTGAGACTGAGAGGGCAAAAAATTAAATTTCGCCGGGGTGCTCTTTCCGCCATGCGAGGTAATCCTCAAGGATGATCGTCGCGCTCATGGAGTCGAGGATGTCCTTGCGGCGTTTGCCGAACGTGCCGGTCTCGTCCAGAAGCCCGGCGGCCTCGATGGTGGTCTGCCGCTCGTCCCACATCCGGACGGGCAGCTTGCTCCAGTGTTCGACGATGCCGGCCAGTTTCCGGCTCTTGCGGGCGCGTTCGCCCTCGGTGCCGTCCATGTTGAGGGGCAGGCCGAACACGATCAGCTCGGCGCGGTTGGCGGCGGCGACCTCGCAGACTTTGGCGGCGACCTTCCGCATGACTTTTTCGGTGATCTGGGGCGTGATGGCCGTGGTCAGCACTTCGCCCGGATCGCAGACGGCCAGCCCCGTGCGGCTGTCGCCGTAATCGACTGCTAAGATTTTCATGCAATGTCCTTTCTGTGCAGATGGTTTTTCTCAGTCTACCACAGAATAGAAGTTCTTGCAATTTTGTGGTACAATGAACACAGATTTTTTCGCAAGGGGGAGGGCGCGTATGCTCAAACTGGTTTTAGGAGGCTCGGGCAGCGGCAAGACGACGCTGCTGTATGCGCAGATCAAGGCGCGGGCCAAGGCTGGCCGGCGCAGCATCCTGCTGGTGCCGGAGCAGTTCACCTCGGCGACGGAAGCCCGCATCTACCGGGAGCTGGGCGACGCGCTGTCTGGCAGGGTGGAGAGCTTTTCGTTTACGAGTCTGGCCGAAAAGATTCTCTCCACCGAGGGCGGCGCGGCGGTGCAGACCCTGACCGACGCGGGGCGGGCGGTGCTGGTGCGGCGCGCGCTGGAAGAGCTGCAGGATCATGTACACTACTACTACCGCCACCGCCGGAGCGCGGCGTTCTGCCAGATGGCGTCCGAGACCATCGACGAACTGAAGAGCGCGGGGCTGTCGGGCGGGCAGCTGGCCGCCCTCGCCCAGAACTGCGGAGCCGAAAGCGGCAAACTGGCGGAGCTGGCGTTGATCTTCCAAGGCTACGAGACCCTGCTGGCCCGCACCGGCATGGATCCGGCCGACCGGCTGGAACTGGCGGCGATCCGGTTGGAAGATGCCCTTGCCCGGGGCGCACTGCCCCCCTTTCTGCAGGAGCGGGAGGTGTTCATCGACGAGTTCGACACCTTCAATGCGCCCAAAAAACGTCTCATGGGGGCGATGCTGGCGGCTCTGCCGACGGTCACCGTGGCTCTGTGCGACGACGGCACCCCCCTGACGCCGGGGGATCTGAGCCTTTTCTCGGGGGCAAAGCAGGTCGCCGCCCAGCTGCGGCAGCTGGCGCGGAAAAACGGAGCCGAGGTCGCCGCGCCGATGCTCCTGCGCCGGGATGTCCGGCACAAAGAGGCTCCCGGACTGGCGGCACTGACCGAAATTCTGGAGACCGGCAGCTGCCCGCCGCTGGATGCACCCGCCGCCGAAGTGCGGCTGTTTGCCGCCCCCAGCCGGGAAGAGGAAGCCCGCGCCGCCGCCGGTGCCATCCGGCGTCTGATGCGGCAGGGGGTCCGCTGCGGAAAGATCGCGGTGGTCTGCCGCGACATCGCCCAATACCGCGCCGCCGTGCGGTACGAGTTCCGGATGGCGGGGATCCCACTGTATTGCGACGAGGCGACCACGTCCGAGTTCAGCGCACCGGCAGCAGCAGTCAAGGCACTGCTGGCTCTGGCGCGGGGCGCGGAGATGACCGAACCGCTGACCGCTCTCGCCAAGACCGGGCTCTGCGCCTTGTCCGAGGCGCAGGTCTGCGCTCTCGAGAATTACGCCTACACATGGTCGCCCAGCGCGGCGGCATGGCGCGAACCCTTTGCAAAAAGTCCGCAGGGATTCGGCGGGCGGGAACTGACGGAAGAGGATCTCCAAAACCAGAAGGATGCGGAGGATGCCCGGGCATTGCTGATCGAAGCGGTGGATGCACTGCGTAGCAAGGTGCGGGGCGCGAATGCCGAGCAGATCAGCCGGGCGGTCTACTTCTGCCTGAAAAAGCTGGGTGCAGAGGAACAGCAGGCGCGGCAGGTCGAAGCCATCCGCGCCGAGCGGGGCATCCCGGCGGCGGAGGAAGCCGCCCGGGAGTGGAACGTCGTCATGGGGCTGCTGGATGAGATGGCTCGGCTGCTGGGCAGCGAGACCGTGACCGTGCCGGAGTACGAGGA
This sequence comes from uncultured Faecalibacterium sp., assembly GCA_934533135.1. Lineage (GTDB taxonomy): Bacteria > Bacillota > Clostridia > Oscillospirales > Ruminococcaceae > Faecalibacterium. The sequence goes on along the minus strand of CAKTBG010000007.1, from coordinate 37,612 downwards.
TCTGTTCGGTCTGCTGCTCCGCTCCTCCGATCTGGGGCATATCCCCCAGACGCTGGACGCCGTCGTCCTTGCCAGCGCGGGCAAGATGCGGCTGGACGAGCCGGATCACGTCTTTGTGCTGGGGCTGGCCGAGGGCGAGTTCCCGACGGCACCCGGCGAGAGTGGCCTGCTGACCCACGCCGACCGGGATGCACTGATGGCCAACGCGATCGACCTGCCGGACTGCTTTGAAAACCGGATCATCCGCGAACAGGTCTGCTTCTACAAGGCTCTTACCGCCCCGGCCAAGGGGCTGTGGATGAGCTGGCCCAAGGGCGCGGGTCTGACCCTCTGCGCTGCGCTGGAGCCCATCGTGGATGCGCTGGATCCGCAGCCGCCGGTGCTGGAGCTGGCCGACCTTGCGGCCACGCCTGCCGACGGGCTGGACTGTCTGGGCGGCGGCTGGCCCCTGACCGACACCGAGCGCGCCAGCCTGACCGAGGCTCTGCGCACGCCGGACGAGGCGGAACCCGCAGGGCTTGCCCTGCTGCGCCGGATGGCAGAGGCACCGCCCCGGCAGATTCGCGACCTCGACGCGCTGGAAAGCCTGCTGGGGCGGCGGCTCCGCATTTCGCCCAGCCAGCTGGAAAAATACTATACCTGCCGGTATGGGTACTTTTTGCAGTATGTGCTGGGGCTGCGCCCCCGCCGACGGGCGGAGCTGAGCGCGGATCAGAGCGGCACCCTGATGCACTGGGTGCTCCAGATGGCTCTGGACCCGGATCCGGGCCCGGACAACCCCTGCGCCCGGTGGATGGAACCCTTTACTGAATTGGACGACGAAGCCGTTGCAGCGTTGGCGGCGATGCTGGTGGACGAATACGCCAAACGCTATCTGCCCGAGGACACGGCGCGCTTTGCCTATCTGCTCTCCCGACTGAAAAAGAGCATGACCAGCCTGCTGTGCTACCTGCGAGATGAGCAGCGGCAGAGCAGCTTCCGCCCGGTGGCCTGCGAGCTGAAGATCGGCGGCGGCGCGGATGCCGTGCCCGCACAGGTGTACCGCCTGTCGGACGGACGGACCGTCCAGCTGATCGGCACCGTGGACCGCGCCGACCAGTGGGTGGAAGCCGACGGCACCCGCTGGGTGCGGGTGGTGGACTACAAGACCGGCTCCAAAAAGCTGGATCTGAAAGAAGTCTACTGCGGCCTCGACTGCCAGATGCTGCTGTATCTGTTCAGCCTGACCCGGGACCCCAGCGGACGCTTTACCGGCGCAGAGCCGGCGGGCGTGCTCTACCTGCTGGCCGACCCCGCCCCGGAAACGACCACCCGGAACAAAGCCGCCCGGAGCGTGGAATACAAGATCGACGGACTGGTGGTGGACGAACCCCGGGTCTTTGATGCCATGGATGCGGACGAGACCGGCCGGTATCTGCCGTTTTCGTTCCGGAACGGCACCCCCAGCCCTTACCAGAAGGACAAGCGGGCGGACATTGCCAAACTGAACCGGATCGAGCTGCATCTGGACGACCTCGTGACCCAGATGGGCGAACAGCTTTACGGCGGGCAGATCGCCGCCGCACCGCTGGTGACGGGGCGAAGCCCCTGCCAATGGTGCGATTACGGCTTCATCTGCTGCCACGAGACCGGCATCGGCGAGCGGGCACTGGATGCCCCTGCCAAGCCCTTTGAACCCGAAGAAACAGAGGAGGAAGAGCCGTGAGCGAACCCAAATGGACCCAAGCCCAGCGTGCAGCCATCGACGACCGGGGCGGTGCGCTGCTGGTGAGTGCCGCCGCCGGAAGCGGCAAGACCGCCGTGCTGACCGAGCGTGCCGTCCGGCTCATCACCGATCCGGTGCGCCCGGCCGACGCCGACCGCCTCCTCATCGTCACGTTTACAAATGCGGCGGCGGCAGAGCTTCGCGCCCGGATCGGGCAGGCACTGCTCCGCCGGAGCCAGAAGGAGCCGGGCAATACGGTTCTCCGCCGCCAGCGGATGCTGCTGCAGCGGGCCCCCATCTGCACCATTGACGCATTTTGTCTGGATCTCCTGCGCAAGCATTTTCAGGCATTGGACATCCCGCCCGATTTCACCCCCGCCGACCCCGGCAATGTGGAGATCCTGCGGGCGTCCGCCCTCGCGGAGACCTTGGAAAACGCGTATCGGGATCCGGATTTCTGCGCCTTTGCCGATCTCTACGGCAAGGGGCGCACCGACCGTGCGGCCGGGGAGACGATCCTGCAGGTCTACGATTTCCTCCGCGCCCTGCCGGATTACGACCAAAAACTGGACGAGTGGCTGGCGGTCTGGCAGCAGGAAAATGGCTTTGCCGCCACCTGCTGGCACGACCTTCTGCTGGCCGAAGCCGCCCGTTGCGCCAAGGCCGCCCGCGAGCTGCTGATGGCGGCGTTGGAGGACTGCAAAGTGGATTTTGCGGAGGCGCAGGCCGACGCAGAAGCCAGCAAAAAGACCGCCGCCGCCAAAGCGAAAGCGGTGGCCGGGGTGAACGAAAAGTTTGCCGAACCGCTGGAACGGCTGGAATCCGCTCTGACCCTGCTGGCCGAGGTGGAACGGCTGGCGCAGGCCGGTGCATGGACGCCGCTCTACGACAAACTGACGCCCTACGTCCTCGGGATGGCCGACCCGCCGGGGCTGAAAAATCTGAAAAAGCGGCTGACCGGCGAACACAAAGCCGTCGTCAAGACCCGCGCCGACGAAGCGGCTGCGCTGTTTGGGCAGATCATGGAGCTGATCTCCTGCAGTGAGGACGAAGCCGAAGCCGACCGCAAAGCGGCTCTGCCGCGCCTGCGTGCCCTGTTTGCGGCGGTGCGGGAGTTTGACGCGCGGTTCTCGGCCAAAAAGCGGGAGCGCAAGCTGCTGGAATTCAGCGACTTTGAGCATTTTGCCCTGAAGCTGCTGCGCAGTGCGGACGGCACGCCCACCCCTCTCTGTGAGACCATCCGGCAGAACTACGCCGCCGTCATGGTGGACGAATATCAGGACACCAACGCCCTGCAGGACGCACTCTACCGCTGCCTTGCAACACCGGCGGGAGACGATCTTTTCCTCGTGGGCGACCTGAAGCAGAGCATCTACCGCTTCCGGCAGGCCGACCCCAGCATCTTCCGGGAAAAGCTGGATCGCTGGCCGCTGCTGCCGGGGCAGGCGGCCCGCCCCTGCCCGGATGAGGGAACGCCCGGCGAAAACGCGCTGCTGGCACTGGACGCGAACTTCCGCTCCGCACCGCAGGTGGTGGAGGGGATCAACTTTCTGTTCGAGCAGCTCATGACGCCCCAGCTGGGCGACACGGCCTACGGCGACGGTCAGCGGCTGGTCTGCGGCGCACCCGGGGAATACGAGGGCAGCGTGGAAGCGCATTTTCTGCCCGACGATGCCGCCGAGACCGATGCGGCGTGGATCGCCCGGCAGATCCGTGCGATGCTGGAAGCGCAGATGCCGGTGCGGGAGGGTAGCACCACCCGACCCGTCCGGTATGAAGATTTCTGCATTCTGCTGGCGGCGCGGGGCGATTTCCCGGCCTACACCGAGGCACTGGCGCAGGAGAAGATCCCGGTCTACGCCGACGCCCGGGAAAATCTGCTGGACGCCCCCCACATCCGGCCGCTGATCGCGCTGCTGCGGGTCATCGACAACCCGGCGCAGGACATCTATCTGGCGGCGGCGATGCTGGGCCCGCTGTTCGGGTTTACCGACGATGACCTCGTCCGCCTCCGCGCCCAGAGCGCGAAGCAGGCCGAAGAACAGCGCAGGCAGGAAGAAGCCGATGCGCCGGAGGGAACGCCGAAGCCCAAACGGAAGATGAGCCTGTACGGGGCACTGCTGCTGACGGTGCAGAGCAGCGGAACGGATGCCTTTACCGAAAAGGTGAAAGCCTTTTATGCCCGGCTGACCGCGCTGCGCCGGATGGCGCGGAGCGTGCCGACCGAGCAATTGCTGGAAGAGATCTTTGCCTCCACCGGCTACCTTGCCGCACTGGGTGCGATGGAAAACGGCACCCGCCGCCGGGAGGACGCCCGGCGGTTCGCGGCGTTCTGCGCCGGAGCCGGCAGCGGCGGGATCTCGACCTTGGTGCGGGCGATCGACGCGGCAGCGTTGGCAGGCTCCACCGGGCAGGATACAGTGCCCGGCGGCTCCCGCCCCGGCTGCGTCAGCATCATGACCATCCACCGCTCCAAGGGATTGCAGTTCCCGGTGGTGTTCGTGGCCGATACGGGGCGGCGGTTCAACGCCATGGACACCCGCCAGCCCGTCCTGCTCCACCGCAATTACGGCGCAGGTCTGCGGCTCCGCCCCGAAGCGGGCGAGGGTGCCTACAAAACGGCGGCCTATACCGCCCTCTCGAATGTCCACGGGCAGGAGATGCGGAGCGAACAGATGCGGCTGCTGTACGTCGCACTGACCCGCGCGCAGGATAAGCTGATCCTGACCGTGCCCCTCGGCATCAGCAAGACGGCCAATCCGTTTGCCCGGGCTGCGGCCTTTCTCGCGGCAGGGGCGGGGGAGACGCTGCACCAGCAAGCGGGCAGCTTTGCCGACTGGCTGCGGGCCGCGCTGCTGGTCCACCCCAACGGCGGTCCGCTCCGCCGTCTGGCGGGGGATCTCGAGCTGCCCTTTGCGGATACGAAGAGCCGCATTGCGCTCCGGATCCCGGAGCCGGAGACGCTCCCGCAGGCAGAACCGGAGGCCGAGGCCGCACCGCCGGAAATGCCCAAAGCCGCCGCCGACCCGGAACTGGTGGAAACGCTGCGGCAGGGATTCCGCTGGAACTACCCGGCAGCATCGCTGGCTGCGGTGCCCGCCAAGGTCAGTGTGACCAGCATCGTCCATCAGGCCGAGCAGACCACGCTGGAACGCCCGGCCTTCCTCTCCAAGGACGGCCTGACCGCCGCCGAGATGGGCACGGCTCTCCATGCCTTTCTGGAGCACGCCGACTTTGCGGCTCTGGCCAAGGCAAAGCAGGACGGCGAGGATGCCCTCTGCGCGGCGATCCTGTGCGAACGCCAGCGGCAGGTGGACGCCCGGCTGACCGCGCCTGAGATCGCGGAAAAGCTGGACGTCGGCAAGATCCGCCTCTTTGTGGAGGGTGAAGCCTTTGCGAAGATCTGCGGCGCGGAGCAGGTGCTGCGGGAGCTGGATTTCATCACAGCACTGCCCGCGGCGGCGGTGCTGGCGGCGCAGGGCACCGCGCCGGAACCGGGCACGCTGGCGGACGATGCGCAGGTGCTGGTGCAGGGCATCGCCGACCTTGTGCTGGTCTATCCGGATCACTTGGAGCTGCTGGATTACAAGACCGACCGGCACAAAACGGAAGCCGACTTCCTCTGCGCGTACCGCGCCCAGCTCAATCTCTACGCCCTTGCCGTCGATAAACGATTTGCACCCAAGAAGATAACGTATAAGGGCATCTACTCTTTTGCATTAAATAAGCTTATTGAGGCATAAAGATAGAGAACAGGGCCAACTTGTTTGTGATAGACGCGCAGACCTGCCCGACCTGCCAAGGACTCGCCCTTTGTGAGAGCTGTCACCGAAGGTGACTGAGAGGGCGAGGTCGCTGAAAAAAATCGGATTTTTCGTGGAAAAGTGCTTGACACGGCACGCGGAGTATGGTAGAATGACCGAGTAAAGAAAGCAGCTACGGCCCGTGCCGCGCTCGCCTTGTGAGGGTCAGGATCCTCCGGGCTATACCGGAACGCCTCATTTCCTTTGGAATGGAGTGCGTGCTTGTGTGAATTTTTGCGCGGCTGCCCTGAAAGATGGGCGGCCGCGTTTTCTATGCCAAATAGCAACACTATGGATTATTGTTTGGAGGTGCATTCATTATCGCTACCGCTGGAAAGTCGAAGGAACTGGAGATCAACGGTCAGATCCGTGATCGTGAAGTTCGCCTGATCGGTGCCGATGGCGAGCAGAAGGGCGTTGTGTCCATTCAGGTGGCCATGCGCGCTGCAGAAGAAGCCGGGCTCGATCTGGTCAAGATCGCACCGCAGGCTACCCCGCCTGTGTGCAAGGTGCTGGATTACGGCAAATACCGTTTTGAACAGCAGAAGAAGGAGAAGGAAGCCAAGAAGAACCAGAAAGTGGTCGAGGTCAAGGAGACCCGCCTTTCGCTCAATATTGACACCAACGACTTCAACACCAAGCTGAACCAGACTGCCAAGTTCCTGGCTGCTGGTCACAAGGTGAAGGCTTCGATCCGCTTCCGCGGCCGTGAGATGGCGCACAGTGCTCTGGGTGCTGACGTACTGAAACGCTTTGCCGAGGCTCTGCCCCAGGCAAGCATGGATAAGCCGCCGGTGCTCGAGGGCCGCACGATGTCCATTCTGCTGATCCCGAAACCCAATAAGGACTAATTTTAGGAGGAAACTAAAATGGCTAAGATGAAACTGAAGACGCACTCCGGCGCTAAGAAGCGCTTTAAGCTGACCAAGAACGGCAAGATCAAGCGCGGTCATGCATTCCGCAGCCACATCCTGACCAAGAAGACCACCAAGCTGACCCGTGGCTACCGTCAGCCCAGCTACGTTGATAAGACCAACGCAGCTACCATCAAGAGCATGCTGCCCTACGCCTAAGAGCGAGCCGCAGGCAAACACATTCTATTGAGACAACTAAAGGAGATATAAAAAATGGCACGTATCAAGGGCGCAACCATGACTCACAAACGTCGTAAGAAGATGCTGAAGCTGGCCAAGGGCTTCTACGGCTGCAAGAGCAAGCACTTTAAGATGGCCAAGCAGCAGGTCATGAAGAGCGGCAACTACGCTCTGGCTGGCCGCCGCATGAAGAAGCGTCAGTTCCGCAACCTGTGGATCTGCCGCATCAACAACGCAGTTCGTCCTCTGGGCATGAACTACTCCACCTTCATGGCTGGCCTGAAGAAGGCTGGCATCGAGCTGAACCGCAAGATGCTCAGCGAGATGGCTATCAACGATCCGAAGAGCTTTGCTGCTCTGGTCGAGACCGTGAAGAACGCCTGATTAGACTGATAAATGAGACGCTCGCGCATCATACGCGGGCGTCCATTTTGTATCCGGAGCTTTTCGCGGCGGGCAAATAGTACATTCAGGGCTGCGCCCTGCCGCGAAGGAAAACGATGTGGCAGACGCGGCCCTTTTTGGATTTTTTGGGGTATTTATGGAAAAGATAACCAGCCGTGAAAACGCGAAGATCAAATACGCCTGCCGCCTGTCCTCCTCGGCTGCGTTCCGCCGCAGCGAAGGCCGCTTTCTGGCCGAGGGGCGGAAGCTCTGCCCGGAGCTGGCGCGGGGAGCCGCGCTGGAGACGCTGTTCTGCACCGAAGCGGCACTGGAAAAATGCCCGGAGCTGGCCGCGCTGCCCGGCGAACATTTTGTCGTAGAGGATCATGTGGCCGACAAACTGGCCGATGTGGGCACCCATCAGGGGGTGTTCGGGGTGTTCCGCACTCCGGTACATACCCTTGAAGAAGTGTCGGCCGGAGGCCGGTACCTCGCGCTCGAACGGGTGCAGGACCCGGGCAATGTCGGCACCCTGCTGCGCTCGGCGGCGGCATTCGGCTTTGACGCCGTGCTCCTCAGCGACGGCTGCGCATCGCCCTTTGCGCCCAAGACCCTCCGCGCGTCGATGGGGGCCGCCGTCCGCATCCCGGTCATCGAGGCCGGATCCATGCCGGAGGCGGTGGCTGCACTGCGGGCGAAAAAGATCACCTGCCTTGCGGCGGCTCTCTATCATTCGGAGCCGCTGAGCGCGGCGTCGGCCTGCTACCCGGACGGCGTCTGCGTCGTCATCGGCAGCGAGGGGCAGGGCTTGACGGATGCCACCATCGCGGCCTGCAACGCCGCCGTCCGCATCCCCATGACCGACCGGGTCGAGAGCCTGAACGCTGGCATTGCCGGCAGCATCCTGCTCTGGCATTTCCGGGAGGAAAGCCTGTGACCGGCTCGGATCCGGCGCAGACCACCCTGTTTGCGCCGGAACCGGCACCCGATCCGCTGCTTTGCTGGCTCTGGCTGGCCAATACGCTGGGTGCGGCAAGCTCCCACGCGGGGCGGGTGCTGGACGCTTTCGGCGGGGCGCAGGAAGCATGGGAAGCACGCAGCACCGATGCCTTTCGGCAGGCGGCAGGCGTTCCGGCGGCACAGCGTGCCGGTCTGCCCGACCATACGCCGGAATCTTACCGTGCATTTGTCCGCCGGTGCGAGGCACGGCAGATCCGCATCCTGACCTACGACGACCCGGATTACCCGCTGGCCTTTTCCCGCATCCCGGATATGCCGCTGGTGCTCTACTGCACCGGCGATCCGCGCTGGCTCAATGAGCCGGGGGCAGTGGGGATGGTCGGGGCCCGCCACCCCACCGAGTACGGCCGGCAGGCCGCGGCTGCACTGGGCGGGGATCTGGCGAAAAACGGGGCGGTCATCGTCAGCGGTCTGGCCGACGGTCTGGACAGCGCGGGGCACTCTGCCGCCGTGCGGGAGAACGCGCCGACCATCGGCGTGCTGGGGGTGCCCATCGACAAGACCTACCCCGCCTCCAACCGGGAGCTTCGCCGGAAGATCGAGCAGAAGGGCTGCGTCATCAGCGAATATCCGCCCGAAAGCATGGCGGTGGGGCGGAGCGGCTTTTTGCAGCGCAACCGGCTGATCGCGGCTCTCGCCTCGGCGTTGGTCGTGGTGGAAGCGCAGGAAAAGAGCGGCACCATGTCCACGGTGGCGCACGCCGAACGCTATGGCAAGCCGGTGTTCGCGGTGCCGGGCAGCATTTTTTCGGCAAATTCGGCGGGGACCAACCGTCTGCTCCGGGAGGGGCGTGCCCGCGCGGTCTGCAAAGGTGAGGATCTGTTCGAGACGCTTGGGCTGCGCCGGAATGCCGCGGCCGCCCAGCCGATCCGCAGCACACCGGCACCGATGGAAGAGCGGGAGCGGAAAGTGCTGGCCTGCATCGGCACCCAGCCCCGCGGCGTGGAAGAATTGGGAGCCTTGAGCGGCCTGCCGACGGCCGTGCTGCTGGGGGCTTTGATGAAACTGGAACTTTCAGGCCGGGTACTTTGTCAGCCCGGCAAACGGTATATTCTGCGCTGAGATGCGCAAGATGAAGAGAGATTTCAAGGTGAACCTCTCAGTCGAGCTGCCGCTCGACAGCTCCCCTGATAGGGGAGCCTCTGGCGAAGAGGCAAAGCGTTGCGGAATGCCAAGGCCTCCCCTCTGTAGGGGAGGTGGCATCGCGCAAGCGATGACGGAGAGGTTGATCTTTCCATATAGATAGGAGAAAACTATGTCAAAACTGGTGATCGTGGAGTCGCCTGCAAAGGCGAAGACCATTGGCAAATATCTGGGCAGTGATTACGAAGTGACGGCCAGTATGGGCCATATCCGTGACCTACCTGCTTCCCAGCTGGGAATTGATGTCGAGCATGACTATGCGCCCCAGTACATCAGCATCAAGGGCAAGGAAAAGCTTATCAAAGAGCTGAAGAGCAAGGCCAAGCACGCGGACGGCGTCCTCCTCGCGACCGACCCGGACCGTGAGGGCGAAGCCATCAGCTGGCATCTGGCAAATATCCTCGGTCTGGACCCCCATGAACCCAACCGTGTGACCTTTGACGAGATCACCAAAAAGGGCGTGCAGGAGGGCATGGCACATCCCCGCGCCATCGACGAGGATCTGTTCAATGCACAGCAGGCCCGCCGTGTGCTGGACCGTCTGGTGGGCTACAAGCTCAGCCCCTTCCTTTGGCGGAAAGTCCGCCGCGGCCTGTCGGCAGGCCGTGTCCAGAGCGTGGCCGTCCGTCTGATCGACGACCGCGAGAAGGAGATCGAGAACTTCAAGCCGGATGAATACTGGAACGTGGACGCCACCCTCGGAGCCGGGCACAAGAGCTTTACGGCACGGCTGGCGGCCGACGCCTCCGGCAAGAAGCTTCTGCCGAAAAACGAGGCCGAAGCCCGTGCCATCGAGAAGGGGCTGGAGGGCGTCGATTACACCGTGGGTGAGCTGAAAAAGGGCAAGCGCGCCAAGCAGCCCACCCCGGCGTTCATCACCAGCACCCTCCAGCAGGAGGCCTCCCGTCGGCTGGGCTTTACGGCGACCCGTACCATGCGCGCCGCTCAGACGCTGTACGAAGGCGTGGACATCGCCGGTCACGGCACCATGGGTCTGATCACCTATATGCGTACCGACAGCCTGCGCATTTCGGACGAAGCCGTTGCCGCCGCCAAGGAGTATATCGCCGAGGCTTACGGCGAACAGTATATCTGCCCCCATAAGCGGGTCTGGAAGACCAAGAGTGCCACCGCCGCGCAGGATGCCCACGAAGCCATCCGTCCGTCGGTGCCCTCCCTGACGCCCGACGAGGTGGACAAGAGCATCAGCGGCGATACCGCCAAGCTTTATCGGATGATTTGGAGCCGCTTCATGGCCAGCCAGATGGCCGACTGCCAGCAGGACACCGTGTCGGTCACGGTCTACGCCGGGGATTACCGCTTCAAGGCCAGCGGCTACACCGTCACCTTCGACGGCTTTACCGTCCTGTACGAGGAAGCCACCGACGAAAAGGAAAAGAAGGAGACCAGCCTGCCGCCGCTGGAGCAGGGGCAGCTGCTCAAGCTCAAGGAGCTGAAGAGCGAGCAGAAATTCACCCAGCCGCCGGCCCGCTACACCGAAGCCACCCTCATCAAGGCACTGGAAGAAAACGGCATCGGCCGTCCGTCCACCTACGCCCCCATCATCACCACCATCATCGACCGCGGCTATGTGGAGCGGGAGCAGAAGAAGCTGAAGCCCACCCTGCTGGGCCGCGCCGTGGACGGCCTGATGCTGGAGCAGTTCCCCCACATCGTGGACGTGGATTTCTCGGCTGAGATGGAAAAGAACCTCGATAAGGTCGAGAGCGGCAAGGCCGACTGGCACAAGACCGTGGACGACTTTTACAAGGGCTTTGCAGCCAGTCTGGAGCAGGCCGAGAAGAACATGGAGGGCAAGAAGGTCAAGGTGCCGGACGAGCCGTCCAGCGAGATCTGCGACCTCTGCGGCCGCCCCATGGTCATCAAAGTCGGCAAGTACGGCAAGTTCCTCGCCTGCTCCGGGTTCCCGGAGTGCCGCGGCACCAAACGTCTGGTCAAGGACACCGGCGGCATCTGCCCCAAGTGCGGCAAAGGCCGGATGCTTGAGCGCAAGAGCGCGAAGGGGCGGATCTACTACGGCTGCGAGCGGTATCCCGACTGCGATTTCATGACATGGGATACCCCGGTGGCCACCAAGTGCGAAAAATGCGGCTCCACCCTCTTCCGCAAGGGCTCCAAGCTCTACTGCGCAAAAGAGGGCTGCGATTTCGAGATGCCGGTGCCGAAGAAGGATTAACGGAGAAATGGGCTTGCCCTCTCAGTCAATGCCTGTCGGCATTGCCAGCTCTCCCGAAGGGAGAGCCAAGACCTGCCTCCCCCTTTGGGAAAGACTCCCTCCGGCCGGAGGGAGATGTCGCATGAGCGACAAAGGGAGGACGGCGGCATCGTGCAGCGATGACGGAGAGGGCAGGGATGCTAAAGGATAAGATAGTTATGAGTTATCAAGTTACCATATTGGGAGCCGGGCTTGCCGGCTGCGAGGCCGCCCTCTGGCTGGCGGGAAAGGGCGTCAAGGTCGATCTCTACGAGCAGAAGCCGACCCATTTTTCGCCCGCCCACAAGAGCGCAGGCTTTGCCGAGCTGATCTGCTCCAACAGCCTGAAAGCCGAGCGTCTGGACTCCGCGTCCGGCCTGCTGAAGGAAGAGATGCGCCGGATGGGGAGCCAGCTGCTCAAGGCCGCAGAAGTGGCACGCGTGGCCGCCGGCGGTGCGCTGGCCGTGGACCGCGATACGTTCAGTGCCGAAGTGACCCGGATGGTGGAGGAATGCGAAAACATCACCGTCCACCGGGAGCAGGTGGAGCAGATCGACGAGAGCACCCCGCTGCTGGTCGCCACCGGCCCGCTGACCGACGGTAAGCTGGCCGATGAGATCGGCCGGATGACCGGCGACGAGCGGCTGCATTTCTACGATGCCGTTGCCCCCATCGTCACGGCGGAAAGCCTCGATTACGACCGTGTGTTTGCAGCTTCCCGGTACGACCGGGGCGAGGCTGACTACCTGAACTGCCCCTTCAACAAGGCAGAATACGAAGCCTTCCACGCCGCGCTTGCTGCGGCAGAGCGGGCACCGCTCCATGCGTTTGACGAGGGTGCGGAGCAGTCCGCGCAGCCCGACCCGGATGCACACGGAAAAAAGGCCGATACCGTCACCGTTTATGAGGGCTGTATGCCCATCGAGATCATGGCAGCCCGCGGTGCCGACACCATGCGGTTCGGCCCCCTGCGCCCGGTGGGTCTGGTCGATCCCCGCACCGGCCACCGCCCGTGGGCGAATGTCCAGCTCCGCGCCGAGAACAAGGAGCGGACGCTCTACAACATCGTCGGCTTCCAGACCAACCTGAAATGGGGCGAGCAGAAGCGGGTGTTCTCGATGATCCCGGGTCTCGAGAACGCCGAATTCGTTCGGTACGGCGTCATGCACCGGAACACCTTCCTCGATGCGCCCCGGGTGCTGAGTGCGGGGCTGTATCTGAACGAGCATCCCAATGTGTTCTTCGCCGGGCAGATCACCGGTTTCGAGGGGTATATGGAGAGTGCGGCCAGCGGTCTGCTGGCGGCGCGGAACCTCTACGCCCGCCTGACCGGAAAACAGCTTCCGCCGCCGCCGGTGGGTACCATGTGCGGTGCGCTGATCCAGTATCTGACCACTGAGAACAAGCATTTCCAACCGATGGGTGCCAACATGGGCATCCTGCCCCCGCTCCCTGCCGAGAGCCGCCCCCGGGATAAGCGGCTCCGCTACATGGCTGTGGCCGAACGCGCCGTGGCCAGCTTCCAGCAGTGGCTGGACGAAAACGAATTGTAAAAGGGCAGTGGGCCTGCCCTCTCAGGCCGCTTCGCGTCCAGCTCTCCCAAAGGGAGAGCCAAGACTTGCCTCCCACTTTGGGAAAGACTCCCTCCGGCCGGAGGAAGATGTCATAAAAGGACAAAGGAAAGTCAGTGGCAGTGCGAGGCAAGGACGGAGAGGGCAAAGACGCTGTAAAAGAAGGGAGAACCTGTATGAAGATCATTGTGGATATGATGGGCGGCGACAATGCACCTCTGGCGGTGCTGGAAGGTGCGGCGGCAGCCGTCAAAGAGTACGGCGTTTCGCTGATCGGCGTGGGCGACGAGGCTCTGGTGCGCAAAACGGCGGCGGAGCACGACATCCCGCTGGACGGCATCGAGCTGGTGAACTGCACGGAGGTCATCGAGATGTGCGATGAGCCGGCGCGTGCCATCCGCACCAAAAAGGATTCCTCCATTGTGGTGGGTCTGAATCTGCTCAAGGAGGGAAAGGGCGACGCCTTTGTGTCGGCCGGTTCCACCGGTGCGCTCCATGTGGGTGCCAGCCTGATCGTCCGTACCCTGCGGGGCGTCAAACGCCCGGCATTGGCGACCATGGTGCCCGCCAAGCAGCAGGCCTACCTGCTGTTGGACTGCGGTGCCAACGTGGAGTGCCGCCCCGAGATGCTGGCCGCCTTTGCCGTCATGGGCAGCTGCTATGTCAACAAGGTCGAAGGCCGCCCTGCGCCCTCGGTGGCACTGGCCAACAACGGTGCAGAAGAGTCGAAGGGCACCCCGGTGCTCAAGGAAGCACATCAGCTGCTCAAGACCACGCCGGGCATCCGGTTCGTGGGGAACATCGAGCCGCGGGATGTGCCCAACGGCGCGGTGGATGTGGTGGTCTGCGACGGCTTTACCGGCAATGTCATCCTCAAGCTGACCGAGGGCGTGGCCAAGATGCTGCTGGGGATGCTGAAGGAGATGTTCCTCCGCAACCTCGGTGGCAAGCTGGCCTACCTGCTGCTCAAGAGCGGCGTGGCCGACCTCAAGCACCAGATGGACAGCGAGGAGTACGGCGGAGCCCCCTTCCTCGGCGCAAAGCAGCCGGTCATCAAGGCGCATGGCTCCTCCAAGGCCAAGGGCATCAAGAATGCCATCCGTCAGGCCAAGATCTGTGTTGAAAACGATCTGTGCGGCACCATGCAGGCGGCTCTCGATGAGCTGAATGCACCGTCTGCGCAGTGACCGAGGGGTAAACGAAAAGGGAGCATAAAGAATGAGTCATCAACTCGAAACCATCATCGGGTATCACTTCAAAAACCCGGAGCTGCTCACCACGGCTCTGACCCACACCAGCTACGCCAATGAGAGCAAGGTGCCGGTCCGGCACAACGAGCGTCTGGAATTTCTGGGCGACAGCGTGCTGCAGATCGTCTCGGCAGATTATCTGTTCCACGCCTACGCCGACCGGCCGGAGGGCGATCTGACCCGCATCCGCGCCAGCCTCGTCAGCGAGGGCGCATTGTTCCAGTTCGCGCAGGAGATCCACTTGGGCGACTATCTGCGCCTCGGCCGCGGCGAGGAACGCTGCGGCGGCCGCACCCGCCCCAGTGTCGTCTCCGACGCATTCGAGGCCGTCATCGCCGCGCTCTATCTGGACGGCGGCATGGAGGTGGCCCGCAGCTTCATCCTGCCCTTCATCACCGAGGGCAAGCACGCCGAGGCCGATTACAAGACCCGCCTGCAGGAGATCGTGCAGCAGAACCCCGAAGAGCGGCTGAGCTATGTGGTGGAGGAGGAATCCGGCCCCGACCACGACAAGCATTTTGTGGTGGCCGTCCGGTTCAACTCGGACAAAGTCGCCCGGGGCGAAGGCCGCAGCAAAAAGCTGGCCGAGCAGCACGCGGCACGGGAGGCTCTGAAGCTGCTGGGCGTCCTCAAGGAAAAGTAAGCCGATGGTTTTAAAAGAACTGGAGATCCAAGGATTCAAGAGCTTTCCGGATCGCGTCAAGATCCGCTTCGACGCCGGTGTGACGGCGGTGGTCGGGCCCAACGGTTCGGGCAAATCCAATCTGTCGGACGCAGTGCGCTGGGTGTTGGGAGAGACCAGCACCCGGCAGCTCCGCGCCGCCGGGAAAATGGAGGACGTCATCTTCGGCGGCACCCGCCGCCGGGGGGCCATGGGCTATGCCATGGTGCGCCTGACGCTGGACAACCGCGATCATGTCCTTGACCTCGACGCGGAGGAGGCGGTCATCGGCCGCAAATACTACCGCTCGGGCGAGAGCGAATACAGCATCAACGGGCAGATCTGCCGCCTGAAGGATGTCTACGAACTGCTGCTGGATACCGGCATCGGACGGGATGGATATTCCGTCATCGGGCAGGGGCGGATCGCGGAGATCGTTTCGGCCAAGAGCGGCGAACGCCGGGAGATCTTTGAGGAAGCCTGCGGCATCGCCAAGTACCGCTACCGCAAGAACGAGGCCGAACGCCGGCTGGAGGCAGCCGCCGAGAATCTGGAGCGACTGCGGGATATTCTGGGCGAGCTGGAAAGCCGGGTCGGGCCGCTGGAACAGGAGAGTGCAAAGGCACAGACCTTCCTTGCCCTGCGCGAAGAGCAGAAAACGCTGGAAGTGACCCTCTGGACCAATGGGGTACACCGGGCACGGGAGGCCGTGCGCCAGCAGGTGCGGGATTATGAGACGGCGCAGGCCGAATACGAGCGGTTTGACCGGCAGGCAAAGCGTGCCGAGGCCGAGGCTGAGGAGATCCGGATGCAGGCGCAGCGGCTGACCATCGCGGTCGAACGCCTGAATGGGGATATCCGCAGCATCACCGAGCAGATCAGCGGCAGCGAGAGCCGGATCGCCGTCCTCGAAAACGACATCTGCCGCAACGAGGAGAGTGCAGAGAGCCTGCGGCAGGAGATCGCCGCCGGAGAGCAGGACAGCACCGAGGCCGCGGCAGCTTTGACCAGGCATCGCGCCGTGGCTGCGTCGATGGAACAGGCGGGGCGCAAGCTGGCCGGGGAGATCGCCGCGCTGAGCGAGAAGATCCTCCGGATGACCAGCGAAAACAATGCCAGCGGTGCCCGGCAGGATGTGCTGCGCGGCGAGGTGGCCGCGCTGAACGCCAAGTACACCGAGGCGCAGGTGGCCAGAGCTGCCGCCGAAGCCGCAGGGCAGGCGGCGCAGGATCGCCTGCCCGCGCTGGAAGAAGCGGCGGCTGCGCTGGAACGCCAGAAGGCCGAGACGCAGAAAGACCTCGCCGATACGATCCGGTACCAGAAACTTCTGGCCGACAACGAAACGCAGCTGGCAAACATCCGCTCCGGGCTGGAGCTCAAGCAGAAGAGCCGCCGCGCCGCGCTGGAAGAGGCAGACGCCGCCGAGCAGAAGCTGGGGCGGGAGCTGGATGCAGCCCGCCAGCGGCTCTCGGTGCTGAAAGAGCTGGAGCGGAACATGGACGGCTACCAGAACTCGGTCAAGACCGTCATGCGGGCGGCGGCGACCCGCCGTCTGCGCGGCATTCTCGGGCCGGTGTCTGCCCTGCTGCGGGTGGAGCCGGGCCGGGAAACGGCCATCGAGACGGCACTGGGCGGTGCGCTGCAGAACATCGTGGTGGAGAACGAACAGGCCGCCAAAGCCGCCATCTCGCTGCTGAAAAGCGAGAACGCAGGCCGCGCGACCTTTCTGCCGCTGGATACCGTCCAGCCCGGTGTGTTCCGGGGACGGCTCTCGGGTTCGGCACGGCTGGCGTCCAGTCTGGTGCAGGCCGACAGCCGGTATGCAAACATCGTCTCCAACCTGCTGGGGCGGATCGTGGTGGTGGACGAGATCCACGAAGCCTCCCGCATCGCCCGGGAGCTGGGCTATCACAACAAGGTCGTCACCCTCGATGGGCAGGTCATCAACGCGGGCGGCAGCTTTACGGGCGGCAGCGTCCAGCGTTCGGCGGGGCTGTTTACCCGCAAGCAGGAGCTGGAAGAGCTGCGGATCAAGGCCGCAGAGCTGCAGAAAGCCTGCCTCGCCGCACAGGAAAAGACCGACCAGTGCAAAGAACAGGCCGATGCGATCGCCGCGGAACTGACGGCTGCCAGCAGTGAGCAGATCACCGCAGCCAACGACCGGGTCCGTGCCGAGGCGGAACGCAAGCGGCTGGAAGCCGCCGCGGAGCAGACCGAAGCGGCACGGACACAGCGGAATGCGGAGATCGAAGCCCTGCGCACCCAGCAGGCCGACAGCCGCGCCAAGGCTTTGCAGGCCGCGGAACAGGAAGCTGCATGGACGGCAGAGATCGACCGCCGGTCGGAAGAGCTGGATCGGCTGGCTGCGGGCGGAGACGCCTTTCTCGCCCAGCAGAAAGCACTGACCGACCAGCTGAGCGCAAAGCGGCTGGAGCAGCTGACCCGCCAGAAGGATGCAGAGCTGGCACAGAGCCAGATCGACGCGCTGGAACAGCGGGCCGAGGACACGATCCGCCGGAAAGCCGCACTGGAAGAGAATCTGAAGGCTCTGGCTGCCCGGAGCGATGCCTGCCGTGCAGAGATCGCCGCCATCCGGCAGGCCAAGGCGGACAGCGCGGACGCGATCACCCAAAAGGAAGAAGAGATCCGCCACGCGACGCAGGAGCGTCTGAGCCGCCAGCAGGCCGAGACCGAGGCACTGGCCAAAGCCCGCACCGCGGCCGATGGCCGCGAGGAGATGAGCCGGGAGATGGCGCGTCTGGCCGAGCGGAAAACGGCCGCCGAGTCGGAGTACGACCAGATGGCCGCCAAGCTCTGGGAGGAGTATCAGCTCACCGTGGGGCAGGCGGAAGAGCTCTGCGTGGACTTCGACAGCCTGCCCCAGCTCCGGGTGCAGGTGGCCGACCTGCGGAATCGGATCCGCGCCCTTGGCAGCGTCCATGTGGGTGCCATCGAGGAGTACAAGGAAGTCAAAGCGCGCTACGACGCCCTGCGGACGCAGGTGGACGATGTGGAGGGCAGCAAAAACGAGCTGACCCGCATGATCGCCGGACTGAGCCGCCAGATGCGGGAGATCTTCTCCGACAGCTTCCGCGCCATCAACGAGAACTTCGGCCGGGTGTTTGCGGAGCTGTTCGGCGGCGGCGAAGCCAGCCTTGTGCTGGAAGATGAATCGGATGTGCTGGCCAGCGGCATCGGCATCCGGGTCGCGCCGCCGGGCAAGGTCATCAAAAACCTCGAAGCCCTCTCGGGCGGCGAGCAGGCGTTGGTGGCCATCAGCATTTATTTTGCGATCCTCGCCGTCAATCCGGCTCCGTTCTGCATCCTCGACGAGATCGAGGCTGCTTTGGACGACGCCAACGTGGGGCGGTTTGCGCAGTATCTGCGCCGGGTCAGCGACAAGACCCAGTTCATCGCCATTACCCACCGCCGCGGCACCATGGAAGCCGCCAACATCCTGTACGGCGTCACCATGCAGGAGGACGGCGTGTCCAAGCTGCTGAAACTCGACCTCGAACAGGTTGACGCGGCACTGGTTTCGTAGGTATAATAAAATAGCCCTCTCAGGCAAAGCCGACAGGCTTTGCCAGCTCCCCCAAAGTGGGAGCCTTTGGCAGAACGGTCAACATTCAGCGCAAATTATGAAAGCGATGGCCCTGCGGTCTGGATGCACGGCTTCGCTCCTGCTGCCCTGCACCGCAAGGCCCGGCAGTTTTGGTCAGAGGCAAATATCTGCCCGGCTTGCCAAGGGCTCTCCCTTTGGGAGAGCTGGACGCGAAGCGGACTGAGAGGGCATGACGCTCGAAAAGAACATACAATAAGGGAGGCCACAATGGGACTCTTTGGATTCGGCAAAAAAGAAAAAGACAAGATGAAGGATGGTCTGGAAAAGACCCGCACGGGCTTCTGGGGCAACATCCTGAACACCCTCACCGGCAGCAAGATCGACGATGATCTCTACGACAGTCTGGAAGAGCAGCTGATCCTTGCGGATGTGGGCGGCGAAGTCGCCATCCATCTGGTGGACAAGCTGCGCGACCGGGTGAACGAGAAGGGGCTGAAGACCGGCGAGCAGGCGGCGGACGAGCTGCGCGACCTGATCGCCGACGAGATGCGCCCGGACGCTGAGATGGAGCTGGAGGGGCACCCGGCGGTGATCCTTGTCATCGGCGTCAACGGCGTCGGCAAGACCACCAGCATCGCAAAGCTGGCCGATTATTACACCCGGCAGGGGCGCAAGGTCATGCTGGCGGCGGGCGATACCTTCCGTGCGGCGGCCAGCGAACAGCTGGAGATCTGGGCGGACCGGGCCGGTGTGCCCATCGTCAAGGCCGGGGAAGGCGCAGACCCGGCGGCGGTCATCTTCGACACCGTCAAGTCGGCGACCGCCCGCGGCTATGATATGGTCATTGCCGACACCGCCGGCCGGCTGCACAACAAGGCGAACCTGATGAATGAGCTGTCCAAGATCAGCCGTAGCGTCAAGAAGGCTTCTCCGGAAGCCAGCCTTGAGACGCTGCTGGTGCTGGACGCCATCACCGGCCAGAACGCCATCAGTCAGGCCAAGGAATTCTGCAAGGCGGCCAACGCTACCGGGATCATCCTGACCAAGCTGGACGGCACCGCCAAGGGCGGCTGTGTCGTGGCGGTCAAGCAGCGGCTGGGTCTGCCCGTCCGCTTCATCGGCGTGGGCGAGGGCATCGACGACCTGATCCCCTTTACCCCCGAAGGCTTTGTGGAGGAGCTGATCCCCCGCACGAACTGGAAACATTGATGCCCTCTCCGTCATCCCTTCGGGATGCCACCTCTCCCAAAGGGAGAGGCAAGTCTTGGCTCTCCCTTTGGGAGAGCTGGACGCGAAGCGGCCTGAGAGGGTGAGGACGCTGGAAAGGAGAATATCGCATGAAAATTTGTGCTGCAACCGGCAACGCAGGCAAGCTCAAGGAGCTGCGGCGCATTCTGGAAGCGCAGGGTCACGAGGTGGTCAGCCAGAAAGAGCTGGGCATCACCACCGAACCCGACGAGACCGGCACGACCTTTGCCGAAAACGCCAAGATCAAGGCCGAGACGATCTGCAAAGAGAGCGGCCTGCCGACCATCGCCGACGACTCGGGTCTCTGCGTGGACGCACTGGACGGTGCCCCCGGCGTGTACAGCGCACGCTACTGCGGGCATCACGGCGACGACGAGGCCAACAACGACAAGCTGCTGGCCGCGATGAAAGACATCCCGGCCGACCGGCGGGGCGCAAAGTTCGTCTCCGCAGTCTGCTTTGTCCTGCCGACGGGCGAAAGCCTGACCTGCATGGGTGAGTGCCCGGGGCGTGTGGCGTTTGCGCGGCAGACCGGCGACTACGGCTTTGGCTACGACCCGCTGTTTATCCCGACCGACTGCGGCGTCGGCCAGAACGAGAAGCGGCGCAACACCGAGGGCCGCAGCTACGCGCAGCTGACCCCCGATGAGAAGGACGCCATCAGCCACCGCGGAAATGCACTGGCAGAGCTGGAAAAAGAGCTGCCGGGATTTCTTGGAAAAATGAAATAAGCTTGCCTTCTCCGTCACCTGCGGTGACAGCCGTTCCCCTTCTGGTACGAATGTGCCACCTCCCCCGGCCGGGGGAGGCTTTCAAAGGGAGAGCCAAGACTTGCCTCTCCCTTTGGGAGAGGTGGCATCCCGAAGGGATGACGGAGAGGGCAAGGATGCTGACAAATAATATATCAAGGAGAAAAATTATGCTGACGAGCAAACAGCGCGCCATCCTGCGCGGCAAAGCAAATACCATGGATCCCGTTTTCATCGTGGGAAAGGGCGAGATCGACGAGACCCTGATTCAGGGCGTGAAGGACTGTCTGGATGCCCGCGAACTCATCAAGCTCAAGGTGCTGGAGAACAGTATGTACAACGCCCGCGAAGCGTCGATCCTGCTGGCAGAGGCCACCGGTGCCGACTGCGTGCAGGTCATCGGCTCCAAGTTTGTCCTCTATCTGCAGAAGAAAAAGGACAGCGCGTATGCCGACCTGCTGAAATGAAGATCCTGCTTTACGGCGGCACGTTTGACCCGCCCCACAACGGCCACCTGAACAACCTGCAGGCGGCGGCGCGGCGGGTACAGCCCGACCGGATCGTGGTCATGCCGGCAGGCGTTCCGCCCCACAAGCACGCTTCGGCCACGCCGGGGGTGCTCCGGGTGGAGATGTGCCGCTGCTTTGAGACCCTGACGCGGGGCGAACACCCGGCAGCACGGGAGCTGGAGGTGAGCGGCTGGGAAGTGGAACAGGCCGCCGCCGGGAAGCGGAACTACACCGTGACCACGCTGGAGATGCTGGCCCGGCGGTTCCCGCAGGCGCAACTCTATCTCGCGGTCGGCAGCGATATGCTGCTCACATTTGACGCATGGCACCGGTGGGAGGATATCCTGCGTCTGGCGCATCTGGTGGTGGTCAGCCGGAATGTCGGCGACGACCCGGCTCTCCATGCCAAGGCACGGCAGCTTGACCCGGCAGGCGGACGCATCCTGTTTGCCCCGGTGGAAGCCCTGCCGATGGCCAGCAGCACGATCCGGCAGCATCTGGCGGCCGGGGAACCCTGTGAAGCGGAGCTTCCGGCATCGGTCCGTGCTGTGATCGCGCGGGAGAGACTCTATCAGAACCAAGGAGACGAAAACAGCAATGAAGTGGAAAGAGGCCAAGGATCTGGTCAAGGGCAGGCTGAGTGAAAAACGGTATCAGCACACCCTCAATGTGAAAAAGATGGCCGTCAAGCTGGCCAGACGATACGGCGTCAACGAAGAAAAGGCGGCACTGGCCGCCCTGCTGCACGACGCGGCCAAGGAGATCCCCAAAGAGGAGATGAAGGCATGGATGGCGCAGTATCCGCAGTACGCCGAGGGCGGCGAGAGCCGCCCAATCCCGGTCTGGCACGGCGTCTGCGCGGCCATTTTAGCCCGCACGGAATGGGGCGTGACCGATGAGGCCGTGCTTTCGGCCATTGCCTGCCACACCGCCGGAAAGCCCGGCATGACCAAGCTGGACAAGATCGTGTATCTGGCCGACATGACCAGCAAAGAGCGGGACTGGCCGGGGGTCAACAAGCTGCGCAAGCTGGAGATGAAGGATCTCGACGCCGCAATGCTGGCCGCCCTCAAGCAGACCAACGACTTTGTGCTCTCGCAGGGCAAGCCGCTGGATCCCATGTCCAAGGCCGCCTACGACGACATCCTGGCGCAGGTGGAAGCCCGGAGCCGAAAATAACGGCGTTCCCAGAAGAAAACCGATTGCAGATTGCACGGAAGAATGTTATACTATGGAACATAGCGCGGTTTTTCCGCAATAAATCTGGAAGGAATATGAACGAATGAGTCAAACGCCGCGTCGCATCAATACCGACCGCTCTCTGAATCGTCCAACCGAGCAGCGGGTGCCGCAGGATCCTGCGCCGAAACGCCCGATGGCCGGTCAGCCCGATTTTTGCAACGAACCGTCTGGGTCGGAGCCGTCTGCGCCTGCCCGCTCGGAACGGGCAGAACGTCTGGCGGCTGCGTCCGGGGGAAACGGCGGCGGAAGACCGCCCCACCATGCAGCCTCCCATGCGGCCCCGCCCCCCAGCGCAAAACGCCGCCGCAAAAAGAAGAAAAAGACCCCTCTCTGGCTGCCGCTGGCCGTGACGGTGGCGGTGCTGGCCGTCCTTTCGGGCGTGGTGATCTACGGTGTGAGCATGGTCAACCGGGTGGAAGAAAGCATCCGCCCCGACCCCGACGTGGAGCAGATCACCGAGGAGATCCAGACCCTTGAGGAATACAAGGGCGATGTGGTCAACATTCTGGTCTGCGGCATCGACTACGAGGAAGGCCGCGAATACTCCAACGACCCCACCTCCAACGACGGCATGACGGATATGATCCTCTACTGCCAGTTCGACATCAAGGGCGGGGCACTCCGGATGCTCCAGATCCCCCGCAACACCCTTGTGACCACAAAGGGGCGGAAGGTGACACTCTCCAACGGCAAGACCTATGCCGCGACCAACTACCAGATCAACTCGGTGGCTCTCTCCAACGGCGGCAGCATCGCAGCTCTGGCGGAAGTCCTCTACGACCAGTACAAGCTGCCGGTGGATTACTATGTGTCCATTGATATGCAGGCACTGGTGGAGATGGTGGACAACTTCGGCGGCATCGAAGTCTATATCCCCCACGATATGTCCTTTGCGGGCAGCGCGCTGAAGCAGGGCTACCGCAACCTCGACGGTGCATCGGCCGAGTTCTTTGTCCGCTGCCGCCATGGTCAGGGCTACGCCAACTCGGACATTGACCGCCTGAATATGCAGCGGTATTTCTACGCCGGTCTGTTCAAGCGGGTCCGCTCGATGGGCATCACCGATGTGCTCAACCAGCTGCCGCTGGTCTTCAACAACTATATCAAGACCGATATGGATCTGACCACCATTGCCAAGATGCTGGTCTCCTTTACCCGGATCGACAGCGCGAACATTATGCTGGCGCAGACCCCGGTCTTTATGGGCGTGCCGAACGTCGGCGCGACCGACAGCTTCGACGGTTACTCCTGTGTCGTGCCCGACGCAGGCTCCATTGCCGAGCTGCTCAACACCTATTACCGCAATTACACCGGCCCGGTGGATGCCGCCGAACTGAATCTCGTCACCAACGACTGGCCCCACGGCAGCGCATCCACCAGCGCGAACGTCCAGTTTGTGGGGCAGCTCGATAAGGAGTCGGACGACGCCATCCTCAGCGGCGACACCGACGTGCAGGGCGCGACCACGACCGACGGCCAGCCCACCGGAGGACAATAACAGATAGGAGAATCCCATGGAAAATTGTAACGACAGCAAGACCCTTGCCATCGAGATCGCAAAGATCCTCGATAAAAAGAAGGCGCAGGATGTGCGGGTGCTCAAGGTCGAGAGCCTGACCGTCCTCACCGATTATTTCGTCATCGCCTCCGGCACCTCCACCACGCAGGTGGCAGCTCTGGCCGACGAGGTGGATTTTGAGCTTTCCCAGAAGGGAATCCACCCCTACAGCACCGAAGGCTTCGACTCCAAGAACTGGGTGCTGCTGGATTACTCGAACGTCATCGTCCATGTGTTTGTTCCCAACACCCGCACCTATTACGATCTGGAGCATCTGTGGGCCGACGGCGAGCCGATCGACATCTCGGAGTATCTGACGCCGGATAGTAGTATCTAAGGATATTATTTGTTATATTTACTTTGGATAGTTTGGAGCTGATTTTACCATCATGAAGTACGATTACAAGGCTGTTGAAGCCAAGTGGCAGAAGGTGTGGGAGGACGAAAAGACCTTCCACGCGGAGATCGACCACACGAAACCCAAGTTCTACGCCCTCGTCGAGTTCCCGTATCCGTCGGGTGCCGGCCTGCACGTCGGCCATCCGCGCAGCTACACCGCGCTGGATGTCGTCAGCCGCAAACGCCGCAAGAACGGCTACAACGTGCTGTATCCCATGGGCTGGGATGCCTTCGGTCTGCCGACCGAGAACTTCGCCATGAAGAACCACATCCACCCGGCCATCGTCACCAAGAAGAACGTGGACCGCTTCCGCAGCCAGCTCAAGGCTCTGGGCTTCTCCTTCGACTGGGATCGTGAGATCAACACCACCGACCCCGAGTATTACAAGTGGACTCAGTGGATCTTCCTCCAGCTGTACAAGCATGGTCTGGCTTACAAGAAGGAAATGAACGTCAACTGGTGTACCGGCTGCAAGTGCGTGCTGGCCAACGAGGAGGTCGTCAACGGCGTCTGCGAACGCTGCGGCAGCGAGGTCGTCCACCGCGTCAAGAGCCAGTGGATGCTCAAGATCACCGCGTATGCCGACAAGCTGATCGACGGTCTGGACGGTCTGGATTACATCGACCGCGTGGCCACCCAGCAGAAGAACTGGATCGGCCGCAGCCACGGCGCAGAGGTCAACTTCGGCACCACCGCCGGGGATACCCTGACCGTTTATACCACCCGCTGCGACACCCTGTTCGGCGCGACCTACATGGTCGTCTCGCCCGAGCACGCCATCGTCAAGGAGTGGCTGGACAAGGGCATCCTCACCAACGGCGAAGCAGTCAAGGCATATCAGGCCGAGGCTGCCCGCAAGAGCGACTTTGAGCGCAGCGAGTTGAACAAGGAAAAGACCGGCGTGAAGCTGGAAGGCGTCATGGGCATCAACCCGGTCAACGATACCGAGATCCCCATCTTCATCTCCGATTACGTTCTGTCCACCTACGGCACCGGCGCGATCATGGCAGTGCCTGCGCACGATACCCGCGACTGGGAGTTTGCCAAGAAATTCGGCCTGCCCATCGTCGAGGTCGTCAAGGGCAATACCCCGTCCAATCTGGACGAGGCAGCCTTTACCGACGTGGCCACCGGCACGCTGGTCAACTCCGGCTTCCTGAACGGCCTGTCCGTCACCGACGCCAAGGCCAAGATGATCGAGTGGCTGGAAGCAAACGGCAAGGGCCGCGATAAGGTGAACTACAAGCTGCGCGACTGGGTGTTCAGCCGCCAGCGCTACTGGGGCGAGCCGATCCCCATGGTCTACTGCGAGAAGTGCGGCTGGCAGCCCCTGCCCGAGAGCAGCCTGCCCCTGACCCTGCCCGACATCACCGATTTTGAGCCGGGTCCGGACGGCGAATCGCCGCTGGCACGCCACACCGACTGGGTCAAGACCACCTGCCCCTGCTGCGGCGGCCCGGCTGCCCGCGAGACCGACACCATGCCCCAGTGGGCTGGCTCTTCGTGGTATTTCCTCCGCTACATGGATCCGCACTGCAAGGACGCCATTGCTTCCAAGGAGGCTCTGGAATACTGGTCTCCGGTCGATTGGTACAACGGCGGCATGGAGCACACCACCCTGCATCTGCTGTACAGCCGGTTCTGGCATAAGTTCCTGTACGACATCGGCGCAGTGCCCTCTCCGGAACCCTACCAGAAGCGCACCGCCCACGGCATGATCCTTGGCCTGAACCCCCACAGCTTCGTCAACCTGCCCGCAGAGGAGCAGGACAAGCTGCTGCAGGAGTATGGCAGCCAGAAGGCCGCAGAAAAGGCTCTGGAAGAGAAGTACGGCGAAATGTCCCGCCACCCCATCGTCAAGATGTCCAAGTCTTTGGGCAACGTCGTCAACCCGGATGAGGTCGTGGATCAGTACGGTGCCGACACCATGCGTCTGTACGAGATGTTCATGGGCGACTTCGAGCAGGCAGCTCCGTGGCAGACGTCGGCCATCGCCGGCTGCAACCGCTTCCTCGACCGCGTCTGGGGTCTGTCCGATAAGCTGGTCGAGGGCGAGGGCTACCGCCCGCAGCTCGAGACCCTGCTCCACCAGACCATCAAGAAGGTGAGCGCGGACATCGAGACCCTGAAGATGAACACCGCCATTGCACAGCTGATGACCCTCGTGAACGCTCTGTACGACAACGGCGGCGCGACCAAGGCCGAGTTTGAGACCGTGGTGCAGCTGCTGAACCCGTTTGCTCCCCACATGACCGAGGAGCTGTGGGAGAAGCTGGGGCACAGCCATGAGGAGCAGCTGGCGTATTATCCGTGGCCGAAGTACGAGGAAGCCAAGTGCGTGGAGTCCATGGTGGAGATCGCCGTGCAGGTCAACGGCAAGGTCAAGGCGCGCCTGAAGGTGGCCGCAGACATTGCCGCCGCAGACGCCATTGCGGCCGCAAAGGCAGACCCGGCTGTGGCCGAAGCTCTGGCGGGCAAGACGGTCGTGAAAGAGATCTACGTCAAGGGACGTCTGGTCAATCTGGCCGTGAAAGGCTAAGAAAGTTTTCAAAAAACTTTCCAAAAAAGGTTGACGAACGGGAGAAAATGCGCTATACTGTCTACTGTTAGTTACCATGTAACAACGAAATTCCTGCCTCACGGTCCAAGGGAGGGAATAAGATGTCGGAAATTCGTGTTAAAGAGGGCGAGTCGCTGGAGAGCGCACTGCGTCGCTTCAAGCGGAGCACTGCCCGCAGCGGTGTGCTCGCAGAGGTTCGTAAGCGCGAGGCTTACGAGAAGCCGTCTGTCAAGCGCAAGAAGAAGTCCGAAGCAGCCCGCAAGCGCAAGTTCAAGTAATTGACGTCGCTAGTTGCTTTAGATCATTCGCGTTGCTAACGCCGATGTAGGAGAGCCTGAGTTTCAGGCTCTCCTATTTTCATTTGTACAAACCTCTCAGTCTCGCTATCGCTCGACAGCTGTTCCCCTTCTGGCACGAATGTGCCACCTCCCCCGGCCGGGGGAGTCTTTCCTTGTAGGGGAGCCTTTGGCAAAGAAGGAAAGCTTTTTGGTATGCCAAGGCCTCTCCTACTAGGAGAGGTGGCATCCCGAAGGGATGACGGAGAGGTTGGACAGAGCAGCCGTTTATCAGGATGATACAACGCAAGCGAGGAAAAAACTATGTTCGTTACCCCCGAATATGTATTCAAAGACGTCACCCGCATCACGCCGGAGTTTCTGGCGGCAAAGGGCATCCGCGGCCTTGTGCTGGACATCGACAATACCCTGACGGCCGACCGCAGTCAGGAGCTGCCGGACGAGGTGGCGCAGTGGCTCGAGACCATGAAAGCGGCCGGGATCCGGATGACCATCGTTTCCAACGGCTCGGCCCAGCGGGTGCGTCCGTTTGCCCAAAAGCTGGGGCTGGCCTGCATCTGCCGGTCGGCAAAGCCGCTGCCCTTTGCGCTGATGGTGGCGCAGCACCGTCTGGGGGTGAAGCACCGGCAGCTTGCCATGGTGGGGGATCAGCTCTACGCCGACCGGATGGCGGCAGCCCTTTACGGAATCCCGGGTCTGGTGGTCATCCCGCGGGGGCCAGATCTCGGCGCACAGGTGGTGCTCAAGCGCAAGTGGGAGAAAAAACACTGGCAGGCCTACTACGACAAAGGGGGCAAGACCCTGTGAGCGCATGGCAGCATCCGGGCAGCGGGCACATCCGGTTTGGCACGGCGGGCACCAGCGACAGCTTTGCGGCCAAGGGCTACAAGAACAGCCTCGATATCCCGCAGTACACGGCAGAGATGGGGCTGGATGCGTTTGAGTACCAGTGCGGGCACGGTGTCCGCCTCGGCTTGGATAAGGCGCAGCGGATGGCTGCAGACGCCGCAGCGCGGGGAATCTGGTTCAGCGTCCATGCACCTTATTATATCAGTATGTCCAGCCTCGAAGAGGACAAGCGGCTGAACAGCATCCGCTATCTGCTCCAGAGTGCAGCGGTCTGCAGGGCTCTGGGCGGCAGGCGGATCGTCTTCCACTCCGGCAGCTGCGGCAAACAGAGCCGGGAAGCCGCCCTTGCAAAGGCGTTGGATACCCTGCAGCGGGCGGTGGCTGCCCTCGACGAAGCCGGGTATGGGGAGATGACCCTCTGCCCGGAGACGATGGGCAAGATCGGGCAGCTGGGCACCCTCGACGAGGTGCTGGCTCTCTGCGGCGTGGATCCGCGGATCACGCCCTGCATCGACTTCGGCCATCTGAACGCCCGGACATTGGGCGGTATCCGCTCCAAAGCCGATTATGCCGCCATCCTTGACCGGATGGAGGAGGCACTGGGCGATGACCGCGCCCGGAACTTCCACGTCCATTTCTCCCGCATCGAGTATTCGGCAGGCGGCGAGAAGCGGCACTGGACCTTCGCCGACACCCAGTTCGGCCCCGAACCCCAGCCCCTGATGGAGCTGCTGGCCGAGCGGCAATGCACGCCGGTGGTCATTTGCGAGAGCGCAGGCACGCAGGCAGAGGACGCCAGAACCCTGCAGGAACTGTACGCCGCGGCGGTCAAAATGCGCTGATGTTCCCACTTTTTTCGATTTCCAACGTCTTTTTTGCTCAAACCCCTTGCCAAACTGCATGGGATTGAGTAAAATAAATAGAGATATGCGTTAAGCATTTGAGACATTAAACTAATGGAGGAATTCCTATGATTTCTGCAGGCGAGTTTCGCAATGGCGTGACCTTTGAGCAGGACGGCCAGGTTCTTCAGGTCGTTGAGTTCCAGCACGTGAAGCCCGGCAAGGGCGCTGCCTTTGTCCGCACCAAGACCAAGAACGTGATCACCGGCTCTGTGGTTGAGACCAGCTACAACCCGACCGCAAAGTTCCCGCAGGCTTTCATCGAGCGCAAGGACGTGACCTACAGCTATGAGGATGGCGATCTGTACCACTTCATGGACAACGAGACCTACGATGACATCCCCGTCAACGCAAGCGATGTGCCCGATAACTTCAAGTTCTGCAAGGAGAACGAGCTGTGCAAGCTGCTGAGCTACAAGGGCAAGGTCTTCAGCGTCGAGATCCCCAACTTCATCGAGCTGGAAGTCACCCAGACCGAGCCGGGTGTCAAGGGCAACACTGCCACCAACACCCTGAAGCCCGCTACCGTCGAGACCGGTGCTGAGATCCGCGTCCCCCTGTTCATCAACGAGGGCGACCACATCCGCATCGATACCCGCACCGGCGAGTATATGGAGCGCGTCTAATCTTTTACCGACAGACCGGGCAAGCGGGCGACCGTTCGCCCGGTTTTTGTTCATGTTGCTGTTTTGCGATAGGAGGTATTCCCGATGAAAGAAAAAGCTGCATATCTGAAGGGCCTGATCGACGGCCTCGGCATTGACGAGACCACCAAAGAGGGCAAGGTCATCAAGGCCATGAGCGCGCTGCTGAGCGAGATGGCAGAGGCTGTGGACGGCATCGACGAGGATGTGACCCACGCCTATGACCAGATCAACGATCTGAGCGAGGAGCTGGAAGACCTCGAGGCCGACCTTTATGAGGACGACGAGGATGCCGACGACGAAGAGGACGAAGAGGACGAAGAGGACGCTTCGGATGAGGACAGCGACGACGAGGACGACAACGCCGACGTTGCAGGCGAGCCGTACTATGAGGTGGCCTGCCCTGCCTGCGGCAACACCGTCTACGTCAGCGAGGATGACCTCGACGCAGGCGAAGCCATCTGCCCCAGCTGCAAGGTGGCCTTTGAGGTCGCTCTGGCTGACGACGAGGACGACGAAGCCGCCGAAGAGGACGACAGCCCCGTGCAGTATGAGGTGACCTGCCCCAACTGCGGCACCACCTCTGTGGTCGAGGAGGATGCTCTGCTGGATGGCGAGCCCACCTGCCCCAACTGCGGCAAGCCGCTGGATTTTGAGGTTACGGAAGAGTAACCCTCTCAGTCAGCGCATTCGCGCTGCCAGATTCCTCCCTCTGTCGCTCACGCGACATCTCCCTCCGGCCGGAGGGAGTCTTTCCTCGAAGGGAGAGCCCTTGGCAGATCGGAACAGTTTTCCGAAAACGAATGACGTTTGTACAGAGATAAAACAAGATAGCCCTGCTGACTGGATTCAGAAACATCTGAACCGAGACAGCAGAGCTATTTTTGTTTATAGCAATTTCGCCCCCGAGTGGGGAAGGGCAGAGGAGCCGAAGAGATCCAGTGCGCGGAGCTGGCCGGGCAGGGCATCCAGTCGGCCGCCGGTCCAGTACCAAGCCGCCGCAAACAGGGCTGCAGCCAGCAGAAGCAGGCAGAAGCAAAACGTCCGCAGCCGATGCGCTCCGGCCTTGGGGCGGCTCTGCGGGGCTTCTGCGGGCACGGCGTTGGGGTGGGAGGCTCTGCGTGCGGGCAGAAAGCCGGTGCCCTTGGCCTGCGGAAGGCCTGCGGCAGCCCGGCGGATCATATCGAGCAGCCAGAGGGCGGGGATGTCCTCCTCCCGGACGGTGCGCAGCCAACAGCCCTTGCGGGTGCTGAGGATCAGCACCCGGTCATGCTCCCGCTCGGCGCACCCGGCGGCAAGCTCGGCCCCGACGATCTTCCGGGCAGACTGCGCCCGCGCCAAGGCCAGCCGGAGCGGGTCGGGTACGCTCCCGGCGGGCAGGTGCAGCCGGGCGAGGGCACGTTTTTCGATCTGCGGGCCGGTGCGGGGATGGGCGTAACTGAGCGTGCCGAAATCAAAGACCTTTTCGGCACCGGGTACGGTTTCCAGCCGGGTCTCCAAAAGCGCACCGGCGGCGGGGTCGCTGCAGACCAGCAGCCGGTCGCATCGCTCCAGCGTTTCCACCACCGCAGCGGCAAGGCCGGAATCCCCCTCGCCGTACAGCTCTGCCGGAAAGCTTGTCCGCAGGCTTTCCCGGGCTTTTTTCAGCCCGGAGGGGCTGCGGGCGCGGAGAGCCAGCAGCGTCTCGCCGCCCTTGGAACGCCACTGCGCGTCGGCATTCCACTGGGGCGAAAACCGCCCCACTGCCTCGGCCAGTGCCGCCGGGTCTGCCCCGAACAGCCGCAGCATACAGGTTTCCGTTCTGGTTTCGTCGGTCATCGTCTATCACACACCCTCATCCAATTTGTGTGGTCAGCCCGGCGAAGCCGGATCCGCTGCGCAGGGGGGCTCAGAGCGGCAGCAGAGCCGCATCCAGCGCATCCAGCGCGGCGGGGTCGTGCTGCTGGGCGGCGGGCAGAGCCAGCGTCTTGGCCGGAACTTTGCCCTGCGCCAGACGCAAGGCCAATTCCAGAGCCGTCTGCGCGGCGCGGGCACGCACCAGTGCGCGGTCCGGGCGGGAGACATGGAGCTTGCGGACGTAGACCGTTTCGCCCCGTGCGGCACCCACATACACGGTGCCGACCGGACGGACGGCGTCGCCGCCGTTGGGCCCGGCGAGCCCCGTCACGCTGACGGCGATGGCAGAGCCGGAGGCAGCCAAGGCACCCAGTGCCATCTGTGCGGCGACGGGGGCCGACACCACATTGTACTTCGCAATGACGGCGGGCTCCACGCCCACCAGTCGGGTCTTGGCCTGCTCCCAGTAGGTGACAAAGCCGTAGCCGAACACTTCGCTGGAACCGGATACCGCGGTGATCCGCTGTGCGATCCCGCCGCCGGTGCAGCTCTCCGCGGTGGAGATCGTGAGCCGCTGCTCGGTCAGGGTGCGCACCAGCGTTTCCTCGAGGCCGGCCACATCTTCATCATACACCGCGTCGCCCAGCAGATCGTAGAACTTTTTGGCATATTCGCGGCACATTTTTTCGCCCTCGGCGTCGGTGGCGGCGCGGGCGGTGATCCGGATCTCGCACTCGCCGATCTTGCAGTAGATGGCGGCGGTGGGGTTGGCGTTTTCCAGCAGGGCGCGTACCCGGTATTCGATGTCGCTCTCGCCGCCAAGGATGCGCAGCGTCAGCGAGTAGAGCACGCAGTTCTGCCGCGCCAGCAGCAGCGGGCGGACGCCCTCCTCCCACATGGCTTTCATCTCGTGGGGAACCCCCGGCAGTAGCACGGCACAGCGGCCGTCCTGTTCAAACCACGCGCCGGGTGCGGTGCCGTGGTGGTTGGGGATCTTTTTGCCGTTCACGGGCACCATGGCCTGTTTGCGGTTGTTGGGGGCGGTCGCCCGGCCGGAGCAGGTGAAGTAGGTGGTGATCTTCTTCCATTCGTCTTCGTCGAACGCGAGGGTATCGCCGAAGCACTCCGCCACCGTCTCCTTGGTCAGGTCGTCGGCGGTGGGGCCGAGGCCGCCGGTGAAGACCAGCAGGTCGCAGCGGCGTTTGGCCTCGCAGACGAAATCGGCCAGACGGCCGTGGTTGTCGCCGATGGTGCTCTCCCGCTGGACGGTGATGCCCAGTGCAGCCAGCTCCCGGCTGAGGTACTGGGCGTTGGTGTTGAGGATGTTGCCGAGCAGCAGCTCGGTGCCGACGCTGATGATCTCTGCAGTCATGGCCTTACCCCGCAAACTCCACGTCGTCGGTGATCCGGATGCGGATCCGCTCGGTGGCTTCGGCGGCCTCAGCCTCCAATGCGGCCAGACCCGGCATCCCGGCCTCGGCTGCAAGGATCTCGTCCAGCTCCGGGCGGATCTTCGGGTGCGGCGGGGTAAAGATGGTGCAGCAGTCCTCGTAGGGCAGGATGCTGGTCTCGAAGGTGTTGATGTGGCGGGAGGTCTCGATGATCTCGGTCTTGTCCATGCCGATCAGCGGGCGGAGGATGGGCAGATCCTGCGCGGCGTCGGTACACTGCAGAGCCTTGACGGTCTGGCTGGCCACCTGCGCCAGACTCTCTCCGGTGATGAGGGCTTCGCAGCCCTGCTTCTTGGCGATGCTGTTGGCAATGCGCATCATGCTGCGGCGCATCAGCACGGTGAACAGCACATCCGGGGCGTTGTCGCGGATGTACTCCTGCGGTTTGGTGTAGGGCACCACAAACAGGTTGGTGCTGCCGGTGTACGGGGTGATGCGCTGCGCCAGAGCCTTGACTTTCAGTTTAGCACGCTCCGAAGTATACGGAGGGGATGCAAAATGGATGTGATCGAGCCCCAGACCGCGCTTGGCCATCCGGTAAGCGGCCACGGGGCTGTCGATGCCGCCCGAGAGCATATTCAGGGCGCGGCCGGAGGTTCCGACGGGCAGACCGCCCTCTCCGTGGATTTTCGGGCCGTGAATATACGCGCCGTAATCGCGGATCTCGACGATGACCTTGAACTGCGGGTTGCGGACGTCTACTTTGAGGTAATTGTGCTTGCCCAGCAGATAGGCACCCAGCTCCCGCATCAGCTCGGGGCTGGTCATGGGGAAGCTCTTGTCGGCGCGGCGTGCCTCCACCTTGAAGGTCTTGATGCCGTGCAGACAGCCGCCGAGGTAGTCCTCGGCGGTCTGGCAGATGGTGTCGAAGTCCTTGTCGCAGACCACGGCGCGGCTGAGCGCGGCGAGGCCGAACACGGTGCGCACCCGCTCGAAGGCGAGGTCCATGTCAATGTCCTCTTCCTCCGGCTCCATGTAGAAGGTGGACTGGGTGCAGTAGACCCGGAACTTGCCGACGGTCTTGAGCCGGTAACGCAGGATCTTCATCATTGCCGACTCGAACTGGTTGCGGTTGAGCCCCTTGAGCGACATCTCGCCCTGATAGCCCATAATGATTTCACGCATAGATTTGTTGCTCCTTGTTGATTGGCTCGCCCTCTCCGTCATGGCCTGAGAGGGCGGGGGATGGTTATCGTTTGATCCGCTGCAGATGCTTCATGCCGTCCTCAAAGCGGTTGAGAAACGCATCCACATCTTCGGGGGTGTTGTCGGCGCAGAAGGAGACCCGGATGGCCGTGTCGATGGCCAGCGGATCCCGCCCCATGGCAGCCAGCGTGTGGCTGGGCAGACCCCGCCCGCAGGCACTGGCCGACGAGACATAGATCTGTTTCTCGGCGAGGAAGGCCAGCATGGTCTCGCTCTTGATGCAGTTCTCGCTGAAGTTCAGCACCTCGGGCACGGCGGTGTCCGGGCTGTTGATGACCACTTCCGGGAAAGCGGAGAGCCCCGCCCGCAGCTGTTGGTTCAGGGCGCGGACAGCGGCATCCCGGCTCTTCATGGTTTTGGCAAGGCGGGTGGCCGCGGCTGCCAGCCCCATGGCGTAAGGCAGGTTTTCGGTGCCGGGCCGCATCTCCCGCTCCTGCTCGCCGCCGAGGTAGGGCGGCTGGAATGCCTGCACCAGCCGATCGCTGAGGTAGAGCGCGCCGATGCCCTTGGGGGCATGGATCTTGTGGCCGCTCACCGACAGGGTGTCGATGTTGGCCAGCTGGATGGGCACCCGCATCCACGCCTGCACCGCGTCCACATGGACGATGGTGCGGCTGTTCCTCTGCTTGACGGCGGCGGCCAGACGCTCGACGTCGTTCCGGGTGCCGATCTCGTTGTTGACCATCATGCAGGCCACGAGGATCGTCTTTTTATCGACGTGTGCCAGCATCTCGTCGAGATCGAGGGTGCCGTCGGCTTTGGGGTTCACCACGGTGACGTCGTAGCCCAGCTTGGCCAGACGCTCCAGCGGTTTTTGCACACTGGGGTGCTCGAAGCCGGAGACGACGATCCCCTTGCCGAAGCTCCGGGTCAGAGCAGCACCCAGCAAAGCGAGGTTGTTGCTCTCACTGCCGCAGGAGGTGAAGTAAAGCTCCCGCGCTTTGCAGCCCAGCGTCCGGGCGACGGCGGCGCGGGCCGCGTTGAGCCGTTCTTCGCTCCGGGCACCGGGGGGATAAAGGCTGGAAGGGTTGGCCCAGTGCTCCCGCAGAGCGTGGTCGATCACATCCGCCACTTCCGGTGCGACCATGGTGGTGGCGGCGTTGTCGAGATAATGGATCTCAGGGTTTTGCAGCATAAAATCAATACCTGCCTTTTGTTTGCATAAAATACCAGAATAAGTATACCACAGAACGCGGGTTTTGCAACAAAAAAGGACTGCTCCCCATGGGGGGAAAACAGTCCTTTCGGAGTCCGAATGGTGTTCAGCGGTTCTCGTTGGCCTTTTGCAGCCAGATGCTGCCGATGTCCAGTGCATTGTACAGGCCGTGCTTGGTGGTCTGGCGGGCAACGCGTGCCTCGGGAGCCTTGCTCTCGTCGGTGGAGAGCAGCATCAGGTGTACCTTATCTGCCACCTGCTGATCCCCCATCGGGGTGGTCGTCAGGATCTGAAGATACAGCACATAAGGGTCGGTCATACGGCCGTAATACAGCTCGTTGTCCTTGCGGACGAGGGGCTTGCCTTTATAAGTCAGTTTTGGAGTAAATGGCATCGTGAAAGCCTCCCTATCGTTTAGATTCAATCCAGTATACCACATTTCGGTGTATGGATGCAAGCAAACCGAGCCTCGCCGCCAAATTTTTCCCGGCGGCTTGCGCAGGGGGGCGGGGCGCGTTATAATAAAAGCGAGAACAGGGCATTGCCCCAGAGCAAGACAGGAGGCTTTTTATGGCGGATTATCAGGAATATCGCAGACGGATCCTGCACAAGCGGTGGCGGCGGCGGTTCATCGTGGCGGCACTGCTGTTTTTGGGGATCCTGCTGGGTGCTGTAGGAACGATGTGGAGAACCCTGCACCGGACGCAGGTGCCCGACCGCACGGGCGAGGCCACCATCCTCCAGCAGGCTCTGCCGGGCAATGAGTGGAACACCCTCCGCTATACGCCCGCCCGCCAGCGCAACGTCCAGACCCGCGCCGACGGCAGCACCGCGCTGGATTTCCGGATGGCAGCTCTGCCCGAATCCCCGGCGGTGGACAAAAGCGTTTTTTGCACCGCCAGCTTCCTCGGCGACAGCCTGACGCAGGGGATGCAGATCTACGACACCGGCCTGCCGGAGGCCATGTTCTGCGCCTATAAGGGCGTCGGCCCCAACGCGGTGGTCAACGGCACCTCCTGCAAGCGGGCCGACGGCGTGAAGGAAGTGCCCATGGAGGCTCTGGCCGCCCAGCAGCCCACCGAACTCTATGTGCTTCTGGGCACCAACGTCCTCAACCGGGATGGCGATTATTCCAGCTTCCTGACCTATTACCGGCTGATGCTGGATATGCTGACCCAGTCGCTGCCCAACACCACCATCTACGTCCAGTCCGTCACGCCCGTCCGCCCCGAAGTCCGCCAGACCCACCCCGGCCTGTACCGCGACCGCCTGTGCGCGATCAATAACGAGCTGGCCGCCATCACGCTGGAAAAAGGCTGCTCCTTCCTCAACCTGTGGGAGGCACTGGCCGACGACAACGGCGACCTGAAAGCCGAATACGCCCAGAAAGACGGCATCCACATCAAGCCCGAAGGCTATACCGCGTGGGTCGATTACCTCTGCACCCACCGCGTCAACGAAAATGCCGCGGATGCGGCTTGACCGAGAGGGCAGAGAAAGTAGGAAAATGGTACAAAAATATGGCGAACGAAAGCTTGGGAAAAGCAAAGGTCAGAAAGAATGATGAATTCTATACTGTCTATGATTATATCCAAAAAGAAATGAATGCTTATTTGGAATATAATCCGGATGTTTTCCATGGGAAGACAATTTTGTTGCCTTGTGATGACCCTGAGTGGAGTAATTTTACAAAATATTTTGCACAGAATTTTGATACTCTAGGAATAAAGAAACTGGTGAGCACGAGCTATGCACTAGACAGAAAAAAGCAACAGTATGAGCAGTACCATCAGATGACACTGTTTGAAACAAACTTTCCACAGTATGATGAAGAAAAATCACATTCAAGAGGGAAAATCTTTACATTGACAAGAGAAACCCAAAAGTCTGGGATTATAGATATTGATGATTTGAAGTGGGATTACCTTGAGGGAGATGGCGATTTTCGCAGTGACGAAGTGAAAAGACTGCGGGATGAAGCAGATATTATTGTGACAAATCCACCATTTTCGTTATTCCGAGATTTTGTGGCATGGGTTATGGAAGCTGGAAAGAAAATTGTTGTCATAGGAAACCAAAATGCCATAACATATAAGGAGATTTTTCCGTTACTTAAAGATAACAAGCTGTGGATAGGGGCAACGAATAACGGACAGGATATGGTTTTTGAAGTTCCGGAGGGAGCAGAAGTCGCACCTAAAGACAAAGAAAAAGCAGAAAAGCTGGGATATAAAGGAAATTATACACGACTTGGAAATGCTTGCTGGTTTACCAATATAGACCATGGAAGAAGACATCAACCGCTTTCCTTGATGACGATGGCAGATAATTTGAAGTATAGTAAACATAAACAAATCCGTGAACAGGGCTACTTGAAGTACGATAATTATGATGCAATTGAAGTGCCATATGTTGATGCGATTCCAAGTGATTATTTTGAAAAATATAGTAAAGAACAGGTGGAAAATAATCTCGAGGAAAAAATGTTGACAAATGAAGGCGGAGACAGCATACTGTTGACCGACCGACCGACCGACCGACCGACCGACCGACCGACCGACCGACCGACCGACCGACCGACCGACCGACCGACCG
>CAKTBG010000006.1 GCA_934533135.1 uncultured Faecalibacterium sp. | reverse complement strand
CTTGAACCTCCACCGAGTTGCCCCGATTAGAACCTGAATCTAACGCGTCTGCCAATTCCGCCATATCCGCATATTTTATTTTTGTTCCAGCCGTTCGGCTCGGAACGTTAATTATTATACCACGGATCCGGGGAAAGTCAAGCATTTTTTCCGAATTTCTTTGAACAAATTTTCAGGGGAAATTTGTCTACTCCGTACAGGGCAAAAAGGGCGCAAAAACCGGGAAAGTATGGTACAATAAAAAGCAACGTCCGGCAGACATGGTGTCGGCGCAAAACGAAACGGAACGAGGAAATCGGAATGTTCAACGTATTGATCTTTATCCTTGGTGCAGGCGTGATGTTTTCTATGGCCATCCGCAGCAGGATGCGGCGCAAAAAGCTGCAAAAAACGGGCGAGCGGGTCACGGCGCGGGTCGCCGGTGTGGTGCAGGGCAGAGAAGGCGACGCCTATGTGCTGGAATTTGAGACGGCGGGCGGCAGCCACAAACTGCACTATCCCAAAACGCCGAAGGGCAAGGGCTTTGCCGTCGGCTCCACAGTGACCCTGCTGTACGACCCGGAGAATCCGGAACAGATGTACGTCGAGGGCGATAAGGCGGTCTTGGGGGCCGAAGCAATGTATGCTGTCCTCGGGGTTCTGCTGCTGGCGTTGATGGTCAGCTTTACGCAGTGGTAAGGGGGAGCAGAGGATGAAACTGGAGCATTTTGGCATGGTGGAGCCGGGCGACTGCCGGGTGGTGTTTGCCGCCGATGCAGCCGAGCTGGAACGGGCGATCACGGCGGAACAGGCTGCGGCCGATGCGCCGCAGGACGAAGAAGATCTGCTGACGGCGGCGGTCAACCGGGCGATTCTGGAGGGATTTTCGCCGTTGTACGGCCAGTTGATGGCCGAGCACAAGCTGGTGCCGGTGACCGACCCGGATTTTGAGCTGCTGGCGGTCAACCGGGCCGAGGGCTTCCGGGCGGGGGCGCAGTTTTTCGCGCTGCCGCCGCTGGAGCTGGGCCGCTGCACCGGATTTGTCCAGCCCATCCAGCCGCGCCCCATCCGTCCGCTGACGGTGGAACTGGAGATCAACCGGAACCACGGCGACGAGGATCGTGCTGCCGATGCTGCGGGCAAACAGGCTCTGCGGCAGCGGGTGACGCAGGAGATCTACGCCCAACGCTGCCAGCAGGCAAAACAGCTGGCAGAGCAGGAGCTGATCTATCAGCTGGGTGCCGAGGTTACCGGCGCGCTGCCGAAGCAGCTGGTGGCGGGCAATTATTTTGCCGAGCAGCGGCGGTTCAACCTCCGGATGCAGGCCAACGGCATCAAGTTTGACCAGTACCTCAAGGTGCAGAACCAGACCGTCGAGGAGTTCCGCACCATGCTCCACGCGCAGGCGGAGCAGAAGCTCCGGAGCCGGCTGGGGCTGCTTCTGGTGGCCGACCGGGAGGGCTTCTGGCCGACGGAGGCCGAAGTCGCCGCAGAGCTTGCAAACTGGAACAGGAAAGCATACGGGGAGCCTACCTTCCCGGCCAACGATGCGCGGAAAGCGCGCCAGCACCTTGCCACAAGCCGTGCCGCCGCATTCGTGATCGCCCATTCCACCCTCACCCCGCCGCCGGAACAGCCGGTCATGGCGGAGATGGAGTGAAACAGCAAAGGAGGATCTATGCGTCCGATCAAAATTGCATTCTTTGACATCGACGGGACCCTGATCGACACGGAGAAAAAGCAGATCACCGCAAGGACGGTGGAGGTCTTGCGCCGTTTGCAGGAAAAAGGGATCCGCATCTGCCTTGCCACGGGTCGGGCACCGATGGAGCTGCCCAAAATCGAGGGGGTACGATTTGATGCATACCTGACCTACAACGGCTCCTACTGCTACACTGCAGAGGGGCAGACCCTTTTCAGCAATCCTCTCCGCCCCGAGGATGTGCAGGTCGTTTTGAAAAACGCCGCCGGGATGGGTCGTCCGATGATGGTGGCGACGAAAGATCGGCTGGCGGCCAATGGCCGGGATCGGGATCTGGTGGATTATGCGGCCATTGCCAAGATCGAGGTCGAAGTGGCGGACGACTTCGACGAGCTGCTGCACCAGACCATCTACCAGATCATGGTCGGCGGGCGGGAGGATACGTATGGTGCTTTGATGAAGGATACGCACCACGCCAAGATCGCGGCGTGGTGGGATCGGGCGACGGATATCATCCCAGCCGACGGCGGCAAGGGCAGGGGCATCGGGAAGATGCTGGAATACTACGGCTTCGACAAGGCCGAGGCCATTGCCTTCGGCGATGGCAACAACGACATCGAGATGCTGCAGGCGGTAGGCACCGGCGTGGCCATGGCCAACGGCTCCGAGAAGCTGAAAGCAGTTGCCACAACGATCTGCGGCAGCTGTGCCGAGGACGGCGTGTACCACTACTGCGTGGAGCAGGGTCTCATTTGAACATAAAAAAGAGGTTGCTGCATTGGGTCAACCTCTCAGTCGGGCTAACGCCCGCCAGCCGTTCCCCTTCTGGCACTAGCGTGCCACCTCCCCCGACCGGGGGAGTCTTTCCTACTAGGGGAGCCCTTGGCATCGCGTAAGCGATGACGGAGAGGTTGAATGCCATTGCAGCAACCTTTATTGTTTATCAGGGGAAGCTCAGGTCGCCACGCCCTCGAACTGGCTGTTGTAGAGTTTGGCGTAGAAGCCGCCCTTGGCCAGCAGTTCGTCGTGATTGCCCTGCTCGACGATATGGCCGTCCTGCATCACGAGGATCACGTCGGCTTCGCGGATGGTGGACAGGCGGTGCGCCACGATGAAGCTGGTGCGTCCCTTCATCATCTGGGCAAACGCCGCCTGAATGCGGACTTCGGTGCGGGTGTCGATGGAGGAGGTCGCCTCATCCAAGATCAGCATCGGGGGCAGGCAGAGCATGACGCGGGCGATGCAGAGCAGCTGCTTCTGCCCCTGACTGATGTTGCCGCCGTCCTCGGCGATCACCGTGTCGTAGCCGTTGGGCAGGCGGCGGATGAAGCTGTGGGCGTGGGCGGCCTTGGCCGCTGCGATGACCTCTTCCTCGGTGGCATCCGGCTTGCCGTAGGCGATGTTCTCCCGGATGGTACCGGCGCGGAGCCAAGTGTCCTGCAGCACCATGCCGTAGCTGCCGCGCAGGGAAGCGCGGGTCACATCCCGGATGTCGGTGCCGGAGACCTTGATGCTGCCGCCGTTCACGTCATAGAACCGCATCAGCAGGTTGATGAGGGTGGTCTTGCCGCAGCCGGTGGGTCCGACGATGGCAATGCGCTGGCCGGGCTTGACGTCCAGCGACAGCCCTTCGATCAGCGGGCGGTCGGGCAGGTAGCGGAAGGAGACGTTCTCGAGCTGCACATGGCCGTCCGGCACCAGCTGGGCGGCATGGTCGGCTTCGGGGATCTGATCCTCGGCGTCCAGCAGCTCAAACACGCGGGCGGCGCAGGCCAGCGCGTTCTGCAGCTCGGTGACGACGCCCGAGATCTCATTAAACGGCTTGGTGTACTGGTTGGCGTAGCTGAGGAAGACGCTCAGCTGGCCGATGGTGATGCCGCCGCGCACGGCGTAGACCGCACCCACCAGACCGACACCGGCATAGACGATGTTGTTGACAAAGCGGGTCGCCGGGTTGGTCAGGCTGGAAAAGAAGATGGCCTTCAGGCTGACGTCCTGCAGCCGGGTGTTTACCTCGTCAAAGGAGGCGAGGCTTTCGGCTTCGTGGCCGAAGGCCTGCACGACCTTCTGCCCCTCGATCATCTCGTTGACCAGCGCGGTCTGCTCACCGCGCACACGGGTCTGGCTCTGGAAGTATCCATAGCTCCGCTTGGCGAGGAAGCTGGCCACCACAAGGCTCAGGGGAGTGATGCAGACCACCACCAGCGTGATGGGCACATTCTCGCTCAGCATGAACAGCAGGGTGCCGAAGATGGTCAGCAGACCGGAAAACAGCTGGGTGAAGCCCATCAGCAGGCCGTCGGCAAAGGTGTCCACGTCGGCGATCATCCGGCTGACGATGTCGCCGGAGGGGTGGCTGTCCAGATAGGACAGGGGAAGCGACTGGATCTTCCGCAGAGCAGCGTTGCGCAGATCCCGGCTGACCGAAAAGGTGATCCGGTTGTTGCAGACGCTGAGCAGCCACTGCGCAAGGGCGGCGGCCGCGGCCACGATCAGGATCCGGGCAATGATCTTCAGCACCGAGGCCATCTGGACATTGCCTGCGCCCAGCATGGCGTCGATGGCGTCACCGCAGAGGATCGGGATATACAGCTGGGCGGCCACGCTGACGGCGGCCACGATCAGGCTGCAAAGGACGAAAAAGCTGTATGGCCGGATGCGGCGCAGCACCCGGCGAAGGGTCGCGCTGCGCTGCTCAGGCGTCAGTTTGGACTTGGCGTTTGCACTCATTGCTCCGCATCCCCTTTCTTGAACTGGCTGGCGTAGATCTCCTGATAGACCGGGCAATCCTGCAGCAGGGTGCGGTGGGTGCCAAGACCCACCATCCTGCCGTCGTCCAGCACCACGATCTGGTCGGCGTGCTGGAGGCTGGCGGCGCGCTGGCTGACGATAAAGACGGTCAGATCTCCGGGCAGAGCTGCCAGTGCCTTGCGCAGGGCGGCGTCGGTGGCGTAGTCCAGAGCCGACGCGCTGTCGTCGAGGATCAGGATCTGCGGCCTGCCGACCAGCGCACGGGCAATGGTCAGACGCTGCTTCTGGCCGCCGGAGAAGTTCCGGCCGCCCTGCTCCACCGGCTCATCCAGACCGAGGGGCTTGCTGCGGACGAATTCGGCGGCCTGCGCGGTCTCCAGCGCGGCCCACAGCTCTGCATCCGAGGCGTCCTTGCGGCCCCAGAGCAGGTTCGAGCGGATGGTGCCGCCGAAGAGCTGCGCCTTCTGCATGACGACGCTGACCGCACCGCGCAGTTCCTCACGGGGGTAGTTCTGCACCGGGCGGCCGAAGATCTCGACGCTGCCCTCGGTGGCATCGTAGAAGCGGGGGATCAGGCTGATGAGGCTGGATTTGCCCGAGCCGGTGCCGCCGATGACGCCGATGGTCTGCCCCCGCTTGGCGGTGAAGCTGATGTCGCTCAGGCTGGGGGCACCGGCACCTGCGTAGGTCAGGGAAACATGGTCGAACCGGACAGCGTCGCCGGACTTGTCGGCCGGAACCTCGCCCAGCACTTCGTGCGGGAAGTCCATGCCGGGCTTGGTGTCCAGAACGGCCTGAACGCGGCCGGCGCAGGCCAGAGCCTTGCTGACCTGCACGATGAGGTTGGCCAGCTTGACCAGCTCGATCAGGATCTGGTTCATGTAATTGACCAGTGCGATCACGTCGCCGGAAGCCATGCTGCCGACATTGATCTGGATGCCGCCGGTGTAGAGGAGGGCGACGATGGCAAGGTTGATGATGACGTAGGTGAGGGGGTTCATCAGGGCGGAGAGGTGGCCGACGTGGAGCTGCATCTGGGTCAGCAGGGCGTTGGCGTCCTCAAAGCGGTCGATCTCGCTCTGCTCTTTGTCAAAAGCGCGGACGACGCGGACGCCGGTCAGGTTTTCACGGGTCAGGCTGAGAACGCGGTCCAGACGATTCTGCACCGTTTTGTACAGCGGCCGGGTGATCACCATGACGCCGAACACGACCACCGACAGCAGCGGGATGGCCACCACGAAGATCAGCGCGGCCTTGACGTTGACGGTAAAGGCCATGATCATGGCACCAAACACGACGAAGGGGCTGCGCAGGAACAACCGCAGGAAGAGATTCAGGCCGCTCTGCACCTGATTCAGGTCGCTGGTCATCCGGGTGATGAGGGTGCTGGTGCCGAGGGTATCCATCTCGGTGAAGCTGAGGCTCTGGATGTGTGCGAACAGTGCATGGCGCAGGGCGGTGGAATACCCCACCGACGCCTTGGCTGCAAAGTACTGCGCCGTCAGGCTGCAGATCAGGCCGATCATCGCCAGCAGCAGCAGGATGCCGCAGCGGATCAGAATGTAGTGGAAATCATGCGCTGCGATGCCCACATTGACGATGTCGGCCATCACGAGCGGCACGAACAGATCAAAGGTGGCCTCGAGCATTTTGAACAGCGGCGCGAGGATGCTCTCGCGTTGATAGCCGCGCAGATAGCCGAGCATTTTGTTCAAGCGGAATTCTCCCTTTCTCTTGTTCCGTTTCCAGAAACGGCTTGGTTTTTATGCGTTCCTATTATAATACGAACGGAACACAATTGCCATAGCGTTGTCAGAGTTTTTGTGCGCCGGTCAGCAGATCCGCCAGCGAAGCCACGGTGCGGCCGTTTTTGCCGGTGACGGTCTCGGCGTGGAGCAGGGAGCTGAGCACGCTTTCTTCGGCGCATTCGGCCACCGCGCGGAACAGGGGATTGATGGCGTCGTCGTGCAGCATGGTCATGGGCAGCAGGGGAGAGTCGGCGTAGTGGGGCATCCGGTTGGCCGTGGTGAAGGCCAGCACGATCTCGCCGCTGCCGTTGCCGCAGGTCGATCCGGTGCGGGAAAGCCCCACGATCACCCGGCGGCAGAGCCGTTTCAGCTGCCGCTCGCTGAGGGGGATATCGGTGGCGATCACCGTGATGATGGAGCCTTTGTCCTCGTGGGGCGGGATGCGCTCGTCCAGCAGGGTGTGGATGGGCGTTCCGGCGACCACCAGATCGTCGAAGGTCGCGTGGTTCGAGAGCACCAGCGTGCCGATGGTGTAGGTTTTGCCGTCCAGCTCCACCAGACGGGAAGCCGACCCGATG
This sequence comes from uncultured Faecalibacterium sp., assembly GCA_934533135.1. Classification (GTDB taxonomy): domain Bacteria; phylum Bacillota; class Clostridia; order Oscillospirales; family Ruminococcaceae; genus Faecalibacterium. The sequence goes on along the minus strand of CAKTBG010000006.1, from coordinate 75,880 downwards.
CCGCCCTTCAGCCCGTGGCAGCGCATTCCCCGCCCGGCACCGACGGCACCCTCGGCAAAGTCGGCCTTGCAGTCGGCCAGCGCGTCCAGAGCGTTCTGTTCGGTGACGTGCAGCCCCCGGATATCGTTCAGGGTGCAGTCGTTGCACTCACAGACCACCGGGTTGACGCTGCCGGTGGTCTCGCAGATGTCGGGATTCCGCTCCAGCATATATTTGACCAGCGCGGTCTCGACCGTGCCGACGCTCAGCGTGTTGGTGAAGAGGATGGGCGTTTCGAGGGTGCCCAGCTCCTCGATCTGGACAAGGCCGGTGGTCTTGCCGAAGCCGTTGATGACATGGCAGGCCGCCAGCACCTTGTCGTGAAAGACATCGCCCGGATGGGGCAGCAGGGCGGTCACGCCGGTCTGGACGCTGCCCTCCGCCAGTGTGCAGTGCCCGACCGTCACGCCCGGCACATCGCTGATCTTGTTCCGTGCGCCGTGCGGCAGTCTGCCGATGGTCAGGTTCCATTTTGCGTCGATTCCCATGAAAATTCTCCTTTCAAAAAAGCACCCCGGCAGAGGTTCTGCCAGAGTGCGGCGGGTTTATTTCCCCTCGTGCGGGACACGCTGGATGGTGCCGAGGTCGTAGGGGGTGTTCTGGTAGACGTAGTAGTTCAGCCAGTTTTCGTACAGCAGGTGGGCGTGGGCGCGCCAGCGGAAGAGCGGCGGCTGCGACGGGTCGTCGTGGGGATAGTAGTTCTTGGGAACGGCAATGGGCAGCCCCTTGCCGACATCCCGCTTGTACTCGGCGTCCAGCGTGTACTTGTCGTACTCGGGATGCCCCATGACGAAGATCTGGCGGCCGTTCTCGGTGCTCATCAGGAAGGGGCCTGCCTCGTCGCTCTCGGCAAGGATGCGGAGGGCGGTGCAGTTCCGGATATCGGCGCGGCTGCTCCCGGTGTGGCGGCTGTGGGGGGCATAGAACACTTCGTCAAAGCCGCGCACCAGCGGGTTCGAGGGGCGGACGACCTTGTGCTCGAACACGCCGAACATCTTCTGGGGCAGGTCTTCTTTCCGCACGCCGTAGTGGTAGTACAGACCGGCCTGTGCGCCCCAGCAGACGTGCAGGGTGGAGTAGACGTTTGTCTCGCTGAAATCCATGATCTCGCACAATTCGGGCCAGTAATCCACCTGCTCAAAGGGCATCGTTTCCACCGGGGCACCGGTGATGATCATGCCGTCGTAGCGGTTGTGCTGCACCTCGTCAAAGGTCTTGTAGAACGCTTCCAGATGCGCCGTGGAAACATGGGTCGCGGCGTGGCTGGCTGTCTGGAGCAGGGTCATGTGGACCTGCAGCGGCGTGTTGGCCAGCAGCCGGGCGATCTGCGTCTCGGTGGCGATCTTGGTCGGCATCAGGTTGAGGATCAGGATCTCCAGCGGGCGGATGTGCTGGGCGGCTGCCCGCTCCCGGTGCATGACAAAGACGTTTTCTTCGTACAGCGCATCGTAGGCGGGCAGGGTCTTGGGAATGATGAGAGGCATGGTGAGAACTCCTGTCTATCGCAGTTTGCGGTTTTATGGCAATTCAACTCTGCAGGGAAGGCGGCGGGCAGCTGCGTCAGATCTGGTCGAGTGCCTGTGCAATGTCGGCGATCAGATCCTCGCTGCTCTCGAGGCCGCAGCTCATCCGGACCAGCTCGGCGGGCACACCGGCGGCTTTCAGCTGCTCGTCGTTCATCTGGCGGTGGGTGCTGGAGGCCGGGTTCAGGCAGCAGGTGCGGGCATCGGCCACATGGGTCTCGATGGCGGCCAGCTTCAGAGCCTTCATAAAAGTACTGGCGGCTTCGCGGCCGCCGGCCAGACCAAAGGAGACGACGCCGCAGCTGCCGTTGGGCAGATACTTCTGCGCCAGTGCATGGTATGGGCTGGATTCCAGACCGCAGTAGTTGACGTAGGCGACCTTCGGGTGTGCCTCGAGGAATCTGGCCACGGCCATGCCGTTTTCGCAGTGACGCTGCATCCGGACATGGAGGCTTTCCAGACCGAGGTTGAGCAGGAAGGCACCGGTGGCCGACTGCACCGAGCCGAAATCGCGCATCAGCTGGGCGGTGGCCTTGGTGATGAAGGCACCCGCATTGCCGAACCGCTCGGCATAGGTGATGCCGTGGTAGCTCTCGTCGGGGGTACACAGGCCGGGGAACTTGTCGGCGTGTGCCATCCAGTCGAACTTGCCGCTGTCCACGATGGCACCGCCGATCACCGCGCCGTGGCCGTCCATGTACTTGGTGGTGGAGTGGGTCACGATATCGGCCCCCCACGCGAACGGACGGCAGTTGACCGGAGTGGGGAAGGTGTTGTCCACGATCAGCGGAACGCCGTGGGCGTGGGCGGCCTTGGCGAACTTTTCGATGTCCAGCACGGTCAGAGCCGGGTTTGCGATGGTCTCGCCGAACACGGCCTTGGTGTTGGGCTGGAAGGCGGCGTTCAGCTCTTCCTCGGAGCAGAGCGGATCCACAAAGGTGGCGGTGACGCCCATCTTGGCCATAGTGACCGAGATCAGGTTGAAGGTGCCGCCGTAGATGGTGCTGGAGGCCACGATGTGATCCCCGGCGTTGCAGATGTTGAACAGCGCGAAGAAGTTGGCGGCCTGCCCGCTGGAGGTCAGCATGGCGGCGGTGCCGCCTTCCAGCTCGCAGATCTTTTTGGCCACCATGTCGCAGGTGGGGTTCTGCAGGCGGGAGTAGAAGTAGCCGTCGGCCTCGAGGTCAAACAGCTTGCCCATATCCTCGCTGGTGGCGTACTTGAAGGTGGTGGACTGGATGATGGGGATCTGGCGGGGTTCGCCGTTGCCGGGGGTGTAGCCGCCCTGCACGCAGATGGTATCACGGTTCATTGTAACATACTCCTTTGCTTGGTTGATCGGGATAGCACAATTCCCCGCCGGAGACAAGCCTCGGCGGGGAATTGAAAGATAAGCTTTACGGCCTGCCAAGGCCTCTCCTACTAGGAGAGGTGGCATCGCGTAAGCGATGACGGAGAGGTTGTACGGAGCAGCCGTTCAACCTGTTCTTGTCCAACCTCTCAGTCTGCGAAGAGATGAATTATTTTCTTAATCTCTTATCGCTCTTGGTGGCCCAGAGCGTGCCGACGGACTGGAATGCCTGCACCAGCAGGATCAGCAGCACGACGCAGACGATCATGATGTTGGTCTGGTAGCGGTAGTAGCCGTAAGAGATGGCGACCTTGCCCAGACCGCCGCCGCCGATGGCACCCGACATGGCCGAGTAGCCCAGAATGGTGGTCAGCGCAGTGGTCATGCTGGAAATGAGCCCCGGCAGACACTCGGGGATCATGACCTTGGTGATGATCTGGAACGGGGTCGCGCCCATGCTCTGGGCGGCTTCGACCACGCCCTCATCCAGCTCCCGCAGGCTGGTCTCGACCAGACGCGCCACAAAGGGGAACGCCGCGCAGACCAGCGGCACGATGGTCGCCTTGGTGCCGACGGTGGTGCCCACGATGGCGCGGGACAGCGGGAACACGCAGATCATCAGGATCAGGAACGGAACGCTGCGCAGGATGTTGATGATGATGTTCAGCAGGTGCATCAGCCAGCCGGGAAGCGGCAGGATGCCGTCCTTATCGCCCGCCACCAGCAGAACGCCCAGCGGCAGGCCGATCACCAGTGAAAACGCGGTGGAAAGCAGGGTGACGTAAAAGGTCTCCCAGACGGCAAAGCCGTAATCTGCAATGGTCATTCGCCGGTCACCTCCTCTACCGTCACACCGGGCTGCGCACGCATATACGCGGCGGCCTGTTTTGCCTGCTCGGTCTCCTTGGGCAGCTTGAGCAGCATACTGCCGTAGCACTGGCCGCTCAGGTCGCGGGTGTCCGCGCTGAGGACGCTGACCAGAATGCCCTTTTCGGCGGCAAGGCTTGCCACCAAGGGCTTAGCCGCAGACGAACCATTAAATGTGACGCGCACAACGTGATCGTCGGGTGCAAAGCTCGACAGATCCCGCGCCGCGCTGCCGCCGTTGGGGGCGACCAGACGCTTGGCGGCGGCGGTCTTGGGGTTTGCAAAGATCTGGCGCACCTCGCCTTCCTCCACGACAACGCCGCCGTCCAGAATGGCCACATGGTCGCAGATCTCCTCCACGACGCTCATCTGGTGGGTGATGACCACCACGGTGATGCCAAGCTTGCGGTTGATGTCCTTGATGAGGGTCAGGATGGAGTGGGTGGTGTTGGGGTCCAGCGCACTGGTGGCCTCGTCGCACAGCAGGACTTTGGGGTTCGTGGCCAGTGCGCGGGCAATGGCAATGCGCTGTTTCTGGCCGCCGGACAGCTGGGCGGGGTAGGCGTTGGCCTTGTCGGGCAGACCCACCACCTCCAGCAGCTCCTTGGCGCGCTTCTCGGCGTCGGCTTTCTTGACACCGGCCAGCTCCATCGGGAAGCAGATGTTTTTCAGGCAGCTGCGCTGCATCAGCAGATTGAACTGCTGGAAGATCATGGTGATCTCCCGGCGGCGTTCCCGCAGCTGGGCGGGATTCAGGGTCTCCATGGCGGTGCCGTCAATGACGACGCTGCCCTCGGTGGGCCGCTCCAACAGATTGATGCAGCGCACCAGCGTGGATTTGCCGGCACCCGACATCCCGATGATGCCGTAGATCGACCCGTCCGGAATGGTCAGGTCGATATCGCGCAGCGCGTTGACCGCGCCGTCCTTCATCTGGAAGGTTTTGGAAAGGTGTTTGATCTCGATCACGGAAATGCTCCTTAGTTATCAGACGATGGGGGCGAGGCTGTCCTGCTTGCCGCCGTAGATGCCCATGGGCTCAACATGGATGCCGGCGACGGAGACGAGGTGGGTGCCCTTCTCCTCATTGAAGTTGTCCAGATACGGCTGATGCTGGAAGTAGTTGGTATCGACCTGACCATCCTCCACAACGGTGTTGGGGATCACATAGTCGTCGTACTCCTGAATGTCCAGCGTGATGCCCTTGGCCGCAAGGATCTCCTTGCAGACTTCCAGCACCTCGCAGTGGGGAGCCGGGGTAGCAGCGCAGCTGACGGTCTCGCCGTTCAGCGCATCGTAGTCGATGTCCGGATCGTAGCCGTCGGTGGGGTTCTCAACGACGGACACGACCGCACCCTTATAGGTCTCTGCCATGTAGTCCTTGACCTGCTGGCTCTCCAGAGCGGCGATCAGAGCCTTGATCTTCGGCTCCTCCTCGTTGCCCTCCTTGCAGACCAGAACGTTGACGTAAGCAGAGGTGCCGTCCTCCATGGCCAGAGCATCGGTCATGGGATCCAGACCGGCGGAGATGGCGTAGTTGGAGTTGATGACGGCGTAATCCTCATCCTGCAGGACGTTGGGAACCTGTGCAGCCTCGACCTCGTCGATGGTGACATTCAGGGGGTTCTCCTCGATGTCGTTCTTGGTGGCGGTGATGCCGGCGTCCGCCTTCAGCTTGAAGAAGCCGTTCTTCTCCAGCAGGGTCAGGGCGCGGGCCTCGTTGGTGGTGTCGTTGGGCACAGCGACCGAGATCTTATCCAGCTTGGCGGCTGCAGAAGATGCGGCGGTGCTGGAAGCGGCAGCGGAAGAAGCGGTGCTGCCTGCCGTGGAAGAAGAGCCACCGCAGGCGGTCAGGGCAGCGGCAGCAGCGGCCACGCCAGTAACTTTCAGAAAATCGCGACGAGTAATCATAATCTTTTTCCCTCTCTACTTATAAAAGTATAAAACTTGCTTCGCGCTGTGCGGCAACTCCCGCACCTGTGCGCGTCCGGAAGAAATAAAAAAGCTTCCGTCCTCACCGGGCAACGCCCTGCAAGGACGGAAGCGTGATTCTTCCGTGGTACCACCTTGTTTTGCTGCACCCTTGCGGGCAACAGCCTCAAAACTGCGGCGCGGCATTCCCACACCTGCGCTTACAGCCGGACGCTTTAACGGGCGCACCCGTCGCAGACTTAGAACTCTTGCTCTTCGTCCGCGCAGCTCCGAGACCATTTTCCGTTCCCTGTTTCCTGCCCTTTTCCACCGACCGGGCTCTCTGGAAGGATCAATGCGAAAACCTACTCTTCTCTTCACAGCCATTTTTGTGATATTGGCTTTATTCTAACCAACATGATAGGATTTGTCAACAGGAAAAATGCAAAAATTTCAAATTGTAACTTTTTGACGCGGTTTTAGCCCTTGGCGGCCAGCCGGATCAGCCGGGTGCCGGGGGTCATGTTCAGCTTAAAAAAGGCTTTCTTTTCGCCGATGGAGACGTCGAGCGGGGTCTCGCTGCCATCTTCGTTGACCAGCAGCAGGTCGTAATTCTCCACGACCTCTTTCGGCAGTTCAATGGAGGCGTCCACCTGCCCGTACATCAGGCGGGCGTCGGTGTGGCTCAGGGTCTCGGTCTTGCCGCAGAGGTTGCAGACCCGTTTTTCGGTGGTGTCGGGGTAATAGAAGCCGACGGTCAGCACCTGCATTCCGTTGCGGAGGGTGCCGGTGCGGATGGTCAGCCCCGAAAAGTTGGCGAATGCGTCCTTGACTTCGGTCAGCTGTCCATCCCCGGGCTTCCATGCGGCGGAAGCTCCCTCTTTGCCGCAGACGGGGCAGAGGGTGAGGGTCTCCACGGTGCCGTCGGCGGTGCGGTGCTGGAAGGTGGTGTCGATGCAGGTGGTCTTGAGCTCCGTCTCGCAACGCCACGCGTGCTTGCAGTCCTCCGGCGTGCCGCCGGGCTCTGCCGCAAAGCCGGCAACGGCTCCTCCGGCCAGAATGCAGACGGACAGACCCAGCAGCGCAAGGATGTTCCGTGCGGTCGTTCTCATAGCGGTTCCTTTCTCCCTTTTCTGCAAAGGGCGGCGCGGTTAAATTTGGACGGATTTGCCCGCTATCGCGCCGTTTTTCTGCCATTAGTATACCATCCGGAGGAAATTGCTGTCAACGGAACGCGCCGCCTGCTGCAAAATATCACAAATGGGATACGGGATTTAACAAGCTCTGTCTGGCCCTCTCCGTCATCGCTGACGCGATGCCACCTTGTCCTCCCTCTGTCGCTTACGCGACATCTCCCTCCGGCCGGAGGGCGTCTTTCAGAGTGAGAGGCAAGATCTACCGGAAACTTTCTTGGCTCTCCCTTTGGGAGAGCGGTCACCGAAGGTGACTGAGAGGGCTTTTGCATATATTCACAGCAAAAAGAGCTTTTCCTGCATAAATGTTCTCAATTCGGTTTCAATTTTACGGAATTATTGCACAACACTTGACTTTTGAATTTGTACAACTTATACTAAGTTCACGCTTCGGATCTACGATGAATCGCATCGTGCCGGAGAATGCAAGATTATACAGTTCATGAGGAGTGTTTGAATATGAAAAAGATTACGCGTCGCAGCTTTCTGGCTGCTGCCGGCCTGAGCGTTGCTGCTCTGGCACTGACCGCCTGCGGTGGCTCTTCTTCCAGCACCGCTTCTTCTGTGGCAAGCAGCGCAGCTGCTTCCAGCGAGGCTGCATCTTCCAGCGCAGCGGCTGCTGAGCTGACCACCGTTGAGGCTGGCAAGCTGACCATGGCAACCAACGCTACCTTCCCTCCGTATGAGATGACCACCGATACCGGTGCTTTTGAAGGCATCGACATCGACACCGCGCAGGCCATTGCTGACAAGCTGGGCCTCGAGCTGCAGGTCGATGATATGGACTTCGACGCAGCACTGCTGAGCGTCCAGCAGGGCAAGGCTGATATCGTCATGGCCGGCGTTACCGTCACCGACGAGCGCAAGGCTGTTATGGACTTCTCCGACAGCTATGCTACCGGCATCCAGTCCATCATCGTTCCTGAAGGCTCCGACATTGCTTCTCCCGATGATCTGGCCGGCAAGAAGATCGGCACCCAGCGCGGCACCACCGGCTATCTGTACTGCTCTGATGACTTCGGCGATGACGCCGTCGTCGCATACGACAACGGCCTGACCGCTGTGCAGGCTCTGAACAATGGTCAGGTCGACTGCGTTGTCATCGACAATGCTCCTGCTCAGGAGTATGTTGCTGCCAACCCCGGTCTGGTCGTTCTGGATACCAGCTACGCCGAAGAGGACTACGCCATCGGCATGGCAAAGGGTTCTCCGCTGGAGGACGCCATCAACGCTGCTCTGAAAGAGCTGAAGGATGACGGCACCCTGCAGTCCATCGTGGACAAGTACATCGTGGCTGAATAAGCTGCACACTGCTTCCGCAGAATGGGGAGGCGTCCCGCTGGGGCTCCTCCCCTTTTTTGGAAAAAACAGGTTACAAAATTCTAACAAAATCAGAAAGTGAGGATGCGAATGGCCGCACAATACGAACTGCTGAGCGAGCTGCTGAAAAGCGGGACCAAGCTCGACTTCGGACAGGATCTTTTCTTCAAGTTTTATCAGGCATTTGTCCTGAAAGACCGCTGGCTCCAGTACCTTGAGGGTGTCGGCACCACCCTGTTGGTCACTGCCATTGCACTGGCACTGGGCGTGGTTCTGGGCAGCGTGGTCGCACTGGTGCGTGTTGCCCACGACCAGCAGCGTCCTGGCCGCAAGAACCCGGTGCTGGGCTTCTTCAATGCCATCTGCCAAGTCTACACCACTATCATCCGCGGCACGCCTATGATGGTCCAGCTGCTCATCATGAGCATGGTCATCTTTTCCAACAGCCGCAACTTCACCATGGTCGGTGCGCTGGCTCTGGGCATCAACTCGGGCGCGTATGTGTCTGAGATCATCCGCGGCGGCCTGATGGCCGTCGATCCCGGCCAGATGGAGGCCGGCCGCAGCCTTGGCCTGAACTACATGACCACCATGGTCGTCATCATCATCCCGCAGGCCATCCGCGCCGTTCTGCCGGCACTGGGCAACGAGTTCATCATCCTGCTGAAGGATACCTCCCTGATCACCGTCATCGGCGGCAAGGAGCTGCTGTATGCGGCGCAGGGCATCATGAACCGTACCTACGAGGCCATGTTCCCCCTGTGCGGCGTTGCGGTGATCTACCTGATCCTCGTCATGCTGTTTACATGGCTGCTGGGCAAATTTGAGAGGAGGCTGGCACAAAGTGACCGATAAGATTCTGGAAGTCCGTGGCCTGACCAAGACCTACGGCGGCGAAAAAAAGTCGGGCGCAAAGCAGCCCGCCCCCACCCTTGACGTCCTCAAGGGCATCGACATCGACATCTACCGCGGCGACGTGGTCTGCCTGATCGGACCTTCCGGCTGCGGCAAGTCCACCTTCCTGCGCTGCCTCAACCGGCTGGAGATCCCCACCGGCGGCTCCATCAAGTTTGAGGGCACCGAGGTGGACGAAGCCCACATCGACGCCGTGCGCCAGAAGATGGGCATGGTGTTCCAGCATTTCAACCTCTTCCCGCACCTGACCGTCAAGCGGAACCTCTGCCTTGCCCCGGAGCTGCTCAAGCTCAAGAACAAGGAAGAGGCCTCCAAGCGTGCCGATGAGCTGCTGGCGCGGGTCGGCCTGTCCGACAAGGCCGACGCCTACCCCAAGAGCTTGTCCGGCGGCCAGCAGCAGCGCATTGCCATTGCCCGCGCACTGGCCATGGATCCGGACGTGATCCTCTTTGACGAGCCGACCAGTGCCCTCGACCCCGAGATGGTCGGCGAGGTTCTGGAGCTGATGAAGGAGCTGGCGCATACCGGCATCACCATGCTGGTGGTCACCCACGAGATGGGCTTTGCCCGCGAAGTGTCCAACCGCGTCATTTTCATTGATGAAGGCCGCATCGTGGAGGACGAGCCCCCGCAGGAGCTGTTCACCAACCCCAAGCATCCCCGTCTGCAGGCCTTCCTTTCCAAAATGCTGTAAGCAGACGCGATCCCATCCGATACCACAAAAACCCGCCTCAGGTTCCGGTCAAGCCGGCCTGAGGCGGGTTTTTCTGCACTTTATAAAGTTTGCGGAGAAGATTACAGGTTCTGGGTGTTGTCTCCGCCATTCTCCTGCTCACTGGAATAGAGCATCATCAGGTGGTTCGCGCTCGATTCGAGCTGGCTCTTGGCCTGACGGAGGGCGGCTTCTTCGGTCTCGTTCATTTTTTCGGGCTTATCCTTGCGCAGGCAGCGGCGGAGGTTGGCGAGGTCGGCCTTGATCTGGTTCTTCTCGTCCTTATCCAGCTCTTTCTTGCACTTGGAGAGGGCTTCATCGACCTTATAGGAAAGCACCTCGGCCTGATTGTGGAGGTCGAGCCGCTCTTTGCGGTGGCTGTCCTCGGCCTCATAAGCGGCGGCATCGGCCATGGCGCGCTGGATCTCGTTTTCCGAGAGGTTGGTGCTGCCGGTGATGGTGATGTTCTGTTCCCGCCCGGTGCCGAGATCTTTGGCCGAGACTTTGACCACACCGTTCACGTCGATGTCAAAGGTGACCTCGATCTGCGGTTTGGCGGAGAAGCTGGCGCGGATGCCGGTGAGCTTGAATTTGCCCAGAGACTTGTTGTCCCGGGCAAAATGCCGCTCGCCCTGCAGGACGTTGATCTCCACGCTGGTCTGCATGGGGCGTGCGGTGGTAAAGATCTGGCTCTTCCGGGTGGGGATCATGCTGTTGCGGGTGATGAGCGGGGTGGCCACGCCGCCGACCGTCTCGATGGAAAGGGTCAGGGGGGTCACATCCATCAGGACGAGACCCTGCGCGGCCGCGCCGGTGGCACCGGCCAGTTTGCCGCCGCCCTGCAGCAGGCCGCCCTGCACTGCCGCACCCATGGCAACGCATTCGTCGGGGTTCAGGCTGTGGCTGGGCTCCTTGCCGAGCAGCTCCCGGACCTGACGCTCCACGGCAGGCATTCGGGTGCTGCCGCCCACCAGCAGGACTTTCCCCAGCTGGCTGGCCGAGATGCCGGCATCCCGCAGGGCGTTCTGCACCGGCTGCACCGTCCGGGTCAGCAGATCGCCGGTCATCATCTCGAACTGAGGCCGGGTGATGGCGAGATCAAGATGGTGCGGGCCATCCTTGCCGACGGCAATGAAGGGCAGGTTCAGCTGGGCAGACGGTGCGCTGGACAGCTCCTTTTTGGCTTTTTCGGCTTCTTCTTTCAGGCGGCCCATGGCGGCGGGGTCGCGGGTGAGGTCGATGCGATCGGATTTTTTAAACTCCGCAACAGCGTATTCCACGATCCGCTGGTCAAAGTCGTCGCCGCCCAGATTGGTGTCGCCGCCGGTGGCCAGCACGGTGAAGGTTCCGTCCTCGATCTCGATGATGGAGACGTCGAAGGTGCCGCCGCCGAGGTCATAGACGAGGATCTTCTGGGGGGCTTCGTTGTCCAGACCGTAGGCGACGGCGGCGGCGGTCGGCTCGTTGATGATGCGCAGGACATTCAGCCCCGCGATCCGGCCTGCATCCTGCGTGGCCTTGCGCTGGCTGTCGTCGAAATAGGCAGGCACGGTGATGACGGCCTCGGTGACCGGTTCGCCCAGATAGCTTTCGGCATCCCGGCGGATCTTGGTCAGGATCATCGCGCTGATCTCCTGCGGGGTCAGATCCTTTCCGTCAATGTGGACGCGGTAATCGGTGCCCATGTGCCGCTTGATGCTGGAGACCGTGCGGCCGGAGTTGGTTGCGATCTGCCGTTTGGCGGCACCGCCCACCAGACGTTCGCCGTCCTTGGTGAAGGCGACCACGCTGGGCGTGGTGCGCTCGCCCTCTGCATTGGTGATGACGACGGGCTTGCCGCCCTCCACGACCGCTACGCAGGAGTTGGTGGTGCCAAGATCGATTCCGATTACTTTGCTCATACAGACTTGTCCTCTCTTCTTGTGCGACGCGCAATTTGTTCCGAGCATATCTTAGCGGTTTGGTATGACGATTCTTTGGAGCAATTGTAAAGAAACTGTGTTTTTCGCAGAGGTTCAGGTTTTTTGCGGTTCCACAAGGGATTGCAGCTCGGCTTCGGTCTCGTCCAGCCACGGTTTTGCGTCGGCGTCGCCCTCCCGCAGCCGGATCTGGAAGCCCTGCCGCGCCTCGGCAAGCTGGGCGATGGCGGCGGCCTTGGAGACGAACTTCGTCTCACACTGGGCGATCCGGAGGCGGATCTGGGGCGTGTAGGAGATGTCCGGCGTGCGTGCGGCGGCAGACTGCGCCTTGCGGTAATAGAGCAAAGCCGCGCCCCGGTCTTTGCCGCTGTTCCGGCAGTCATCGCCCAGCGCGACCAGTGCCAGCACATCGCCGGCTTCGGCCGCCTTTTTCCAGAGCCGCCGTGCCTGTGTGACGCTCTTCCGGACGCCGCGTCCGGTGTAAAGCAGCTCGCCCAGCAGAGCCAGACCCTCAGCCCGGCCCTGGGTGGCGGCCTCCTCGAAGCACTTGGCGGCTTCCGCCCAGTTGTCCTCCTGTGCGGCCTTCCGCCCGGCGGTCAGCTCGGCTTCGCCCGGCTCGTCGCTGTCTCGGCTGGCTCGGAGCAGACCGTTGAGCAGAGAGACGTCCAGCGTGGCCGAGTCGGTCCATGGGTTGATGACGATGCCGTCGATGCCGTCGGTATCCAGTGCGCGGGTCATGGCGTCCAGCATCAGCATCTCGGTCATGGGGCAGACGGCGGTGCTGCGCTCGGCTTCGGCGGCTTCCAGCGAGACAAAGAGGGGCAGATAGCTTTTGCCCTTGTTGGTGCGCAGGAGCCAGAGCGGAAGGTTCTTGGCCTTTTCTGCCGGAACGGGATGCTCCGCCCACGGCACGGGCTTGGCCTGCGGGTCGGGGGAAGCCTGCAGGGGGATCAACACCCGGGTGTCCAGCTCCAGCGCGTAGTTCAGCGCGTTCATCAGGATCCAGAAGCTTTCCTCGTTCTGTGCGCGGTAGAGGGCGGACACGGCCTGCTCCACGGCGGGGCAGCCGGTGTCCAGCGGGCCGTACACGGCAGTGCCGCTTCGCTTCCGGCGGGAACCGGCGGGGCGGAACCGCATTTTGACCCCAGAATCATTTGCCATTGCGTTCACCTCGAAAAAATTCAAAAAACGGCTCAGCTCCGCTTTTTCGGCAGCGGAAGCCCCAGCACGAAGGCGATGCCGATGGCCAGAGCCACCGCGATCTTGAAGGTGCTGATGCCGTTGGAAAGTGCCAGAGCGTTTTCGCCCTGAATGAAGTAGTAGGCGGTGTAGTAGATGCCGGCACCGGGCACCAGCGGGAAGATGCCGCTGAGCAGGAAGATGGTGACCGGCGTTTTCAGAAAGATGGCGCAGATCCGCGCCAGAAGGGTCAGGGGGATGACGGCCAGCAGGCTGGCGGCAAACGGCTCCATCCCGCCCAGCACGGCGATCTCGTAGATGAGCCAGCCTACGGCACCCACAAGGGCGCAGAAGGGCAGCGTCTTGCGGGGGCAGGCGAAGAGGATGGCAAAGCTCAGGGTGCCCAGCCCCGCCAGAACGAACTGGGCGGCCAGCTGGCCGATCTGGGCGTTGGTCAAAGACATCATGCGACCGTCACCCCCGTCAGAAGCCGATACAGGCTCAGCACAAAGCCGGTGCCGATGGCGATGCTGGCTGCGATGAGCAGCGCGTCGATCATCCGGATGGTGCCGGATAAGTAGTCTTTCTGGACGAAATCCCGGATGCCCATGGTAAAGGCGATGCCGGGCGTCAAGATCATCAGGGTGCCGATGATGGCGTGGCTGGCTCCGATCCGGAGCAGGCTGCACCCCAGAATGCAGAGCAGGGTGATGAGGGCGGCGGTGGAGATGGTCTTGAAGCCGCCCGAGATGTTGCGCCGCTCACAGAGGAACAGATGTCCGCTGGCAAAAAGACCGGCGACGGCGGCGACCAGCCCCGCACGGAGCGTGCCGCCGAAAATGAGGGCAAAGCAGAACGAACCCGACATCCCGGCCACCAGCTGCACCCGCCCGTTCGGGAAGGGGATGCGCTGTGCCTGTGCCAGCCGGCATTCGGCCTCGTCCAATGTGACGCTGCCGGCGGCGATCTGGCGGGAGAGCTCATTGACGGCGGCGACCCGGCCCAGATGGGTGGTGCGCACCGGTACGTTCCGCACTTCGCTGATCTCCGCGGTACCGGCGGAGGCGAAGATGCCGTTGGTCAGGACATAGACGTGGAACTCCCGCAGATGGAAGCTCTGCGCCATGATCTCCATGGTCTGCTCCACCCGGAATACCTCGGCACCGTTCTGCAGCAGGGTCTCCCCGGCCGCCATGATGAAATCCATGATCCGCCGACGCTGTTCTTCATCGGGATACAGGGTACCGCTCATCGGATCCCTCCTCGCCGCGGTTTCTTCTTCCGCACAGTGTAGCCGAAGGTGCCCAGCTTTTTGCCGAGGGCGAGGTATTCGCCGTGGCTGTAGACGATCAGTTTGGCCTTGTCGAGGCAGAGCTTGCCCGTCTCGTCCAGCAGGCTTTCGTCCACATCGCAGGCGACGACTTCGGCGAGGAAGAGGTCGTGGCTGCCCAGCGGGAGGATCTGTGTGACCCGGCACTCCAGATTGACCGGGCTTTCTTCGAGGATGGGGCAGTCGGTCAGGACGGAGCCGGGGGCTGCATGGAGCTTGCAGGCTGCGAACTTATCGTGGTCACGCCCGCTCTTCACGCCGCACCAGTCCACGGCGCGGACAAGAGCCTCCGTGGGCAGGTTGATGGCAAACTGCCTGCTTTCCTGAATGAGGTGGTGGCTGTACCGCTCGGGGCGGACGCTGATGGATACCATGCTGGGCTGAGTGCAGATGGTGCCCGTCCAGCCGATGGTGATGAGATTGGGTTTTTCCAGCCCGCCGCAGGAGACGAGGACCGGCGGCTCCGGGTTCAGCAGGGTGCTGCCTTTCCAGCTCTGTTTGCTCATCCGTGATACTTCCTTTCATAGGGAGCCCATGTGCGCTCGCTGATGATATAGCGCGGGCGGGCTTTGGTTTCCATATAGATCTTGCCAATGTATTCGCCGATGACACCGAGGCAGACCAGCTGCACGCCGCCCATAAAGCAGACGATGCAGACGGTAGATGCCCAGCCTGCCACCGCACTGCCGAGACAGGCCTGCACGATGGCCCAGATCACGCCGATGAAGCTGATGAGGCTGACCGCCACGCCCGCGCCGGTGATCAGGCGGATGGGCTTGTTGGACAGGCTGGTGATGCCGTCAAAGGCGAGAGCCAGCATTTTGCGCAGCGGGTAGTGGCTCTCCCCGGCCAGCCGCTCGTGCCGCTCGTAGGTGACGACCTCGCTCGGGAAGCCCACCAGCGGCACCATGCCCCGCAGGAAGATGTTGACCTCTTTGTAATCGGCAAAGCTTTCCAGCACCCGGGTGCTGATCAGCCGGTAGTCGGCGTGGTTGAACACGATGTCGGCTCCCAGCGCATTCATCAGGTGGTAGAAGCCCTCGGCGGTGAACCGCTTGAAGAAGGTGTCGGTATCCCGGCGGCTCCGCACGCCGTAGACCACCTCGGCACCGTCCAGATATTTGCGCACCATCTCGTCCATGGCGTTGATGTCGTCCTGCCCGTCGCAGTCGATGGAGATGGTGATGTCACAGCTGCCGCTGGCAAGGGCTTCCATCAGACCGGCCAGCACCGCGTTCTGGTGGCCGCGGTTCCGGCTCTGGGAGATGCCGAGGAAGTGTTCGTTCTGCTTGGCAAAGCCGGTGATCAGCTCCCAAGTCTTGTCCTTGGAGCCATCGTTGACAAAGAGCACCCGGCTCTGGTCACTGATGAGCCCTTGGGCGGTGAGGTCGCGGATCTTTTGCAGGAACATGGGGGCCGTGATGGGCAGCACCTGCTCTTCGTTGTAGCAGGGGATCACGATCCAGAGAATCGGTTTTGGCATAAAACAGGATACTCCTTTACAGGATAGTTTTTTTCAAAGTTTCCGGCTCCAGCAGTTTAAAACTGTTCCGGTAGATGTCCAGCAGACGCTCCTTCTGCATCAGGCTCAGCTCCCGGCTGAGGGCACTGCGGTCGCAGTTCAGGTAGTCCGCCAGCTGGATGCGGGAGAACGGGATGGTAAAGGTCAGGCTGGAATGCTGCTCGGCCTCGCTGAGCAGGTAGGCGCAGATCTTGGCCCGCAGGCTTTTGAGCACCAGCAGATCCACCCGGCGGGAGAGCAGAAAATATTTGTCGCTGATGGTCCGCACAAGGTTTTGCAGCACCCGCTGCCGATCCGGGCTGCCGTCCGAGAGCAGCAGCCGCTCGTAGGGGATCAGCAGCACCTCGCAGCTCTGCGCCGCGAACACGCTGACCGGGCTGGACAGGCTCGAGCCGCCCAGCACATCGCCGAATACCCCGCCCGGCCCCATGTGGGTGATGGGGACCCGCGCACCGCCCGGTGCCGGTCGATAGGCTTCGATCCGGCCGGACAGCACGACCCCCACCCGGCGGGCGGGTTCGCCGGCCTGCACAAGGGTCTCCCCCTTGCCGTAACTGCGCACCACTGCACCCAGATCTCTGAGCAGCGGAGACAGTGCCTCGGCACAGATGCCCTCAAAAAGCGAGGTTGTTTGCAACAGCGGAAGATAGTTTTCCATAGCTACTCCATGAGGTTTTCCCCGGGCCCTCACAGCCCACTGCAATTTCGTTGCCTGCGCAACGGCATTTTTTCTTTCATTATAGTAAACTTGAGCCCGTAAAGCAAATGGTTTTTGCAAATTTTTGCTCCGGCCGGGGCAAAAAAGAGGAAAGGACGAGTTCAATGAAGAAAAAACTGCTTTCGCTGCTGCTGTCGGCGGCACTGCTGCTGAGCGTACTGGCCTGCGGCGCATCGGCCAAGACGCCCACCGCTGCCGTCCGCATCGCGGGTCTGAAAGGCCCCACCACCATGGGTCTGGTCAACCTGCTGGAAATGGAAAAGAAGGGCACGGCTTCCCTTGACTATGACCTCCAGCTCTACGGTGCGGCCGATGAGATCGTGCCCAAGCTCATCAAGGGCGAGCTGGATATGGCCGCGATCCCCGCAAATCTGGCCGCGACCCTCTACCAGAAGACCAACGGCGGCATTCAGGTCATGGCGGTCAACACGCTGGGCGTGCTCTATGTCGTCGAAAAGGGCGACACCGTCCACAGCTTTGCCGATCTGAAGGGGCGCACCATCCTGTCTACCGGCAAGGGCACCACCCCCGAGTATGTTCTGCGCTATCTGCTTAAGAAGAATGGCCTCGACCCCGATAAAGACGTGAAGATCGAGTATTACAGCGAGGCTTCTGAGGTCACGGCACAGATGGCCGCCACCAAGAAGGATGCCATCGCCGTTCTGCCCCAGCCGTATGTGACCGCTGCGCAGGTCAAGGACAGCTCCCTGCGGGTCGTCCTTGACCTGACCAAGGAGTGGAACAAGGTCTGCGACACCCAGCTCATCACCGGCGTCACGGTGGTTCGCAAAGCCTATGCGGAGGCACACCCCGAGGTCGTCACCGCCTTCCTGAACGATTACAAGCAGAGCGTGGAGGCCGCCAACAACGATCTGGACGGCACCGCCGCCCTCTGTGAGCAGGTCGGCGTGGTGGCCAAGGCTGCCATCGCCAAAAAAGCCCTGCCCAAGTGCAACATCGTCTGCCGCACCGGAACCGAGATGCAGAAGGATGTTTCTGCCTATCTGCAGGTGCTCTACGATGCTTCGCCTGCTGCCGTCGGCGGCAAGCTGCCGGACAGCGGGTTCTATTGGACCAAGCCCACGACGACCCAGCAGGTCACCAAGGCCGTCCGGAAGTGGTTCAAGAGCTGAGAAAACTTTAAGACACAACGAAGAAAGCGCGGTTCGTCCGCGCTTTCTTTTTTGGAAAGGTTGTGCTATCTTAAAGGTATGAGAAAGGGGAGAAACCCATGAAAAAACAAAAAACGAGCCGCAAAAAGCAGCTCCTTTCGGTTTTATTCTGGCTGGCGGTCTGGCAGGGCGCGGCCATGGCCATCGGGCAGGAGGTCTTTCTGGTGTCGCCCATACAGGCGTTGGCGACCCTGATCGAGCTTTTGCCGCAGGCCGATTTCTGGCAGCGGGCGGTGTTCAGCACTGGGCGCATTCTGCTGGGCTTTCTGCTGGGCGCGGGGAGCAGCGTGCTTCTGGCCGTCGCCGCCGAACGCTCCGACTGGGCGGATGCGCTGCTGGCACCGGTGATGCAGCTGATCAAGGCCACGCCGGTGGCCAGCTTTATCATTCTCGCACTGGTCTGGGTCAGCGGGTCGTCGCTGTCGGTGCTCATCGGCTTTCTGATGGTGCTGCCGGTGCTGTACGGGGCAGTCCGCACGGGCATCGAGGAAGTGGATCCCCAGCTGCTGGAGATGGCCAAGGTGTTCCGGATCCCGCTGCGAAAACGGCTCACGGCCATCTGGCTCCCGGCGGTGCTGCCGGCCTTCCGGCAGGGATGCAGCGTGGGGCTGGGCATCTGCTGGAAGAGCGGCGTGGCGGCCGAGGTCATCGGTCTGCCGGACGGCAGCATCGGCGACGCGCTCTATCGCGCCAAGATCACCCTCTCCACCGGGGAACTGTTCGCGTGGACCTTTGTGATCATCGTGCTGAGCGCGGCCTTTGAAAAACTGTTTCTGCATCTGCTGGACAAGGCCATGGCGAAGTTTCTGGGCGAGGAGGCAGTGAAAAATGAACAAACTGGAAATCCGAGGACTTTCTAAACGCTTCGGAGAAAAAACGCTTTTTGAAGATCTCAGCCTGACCGTGGACCGCCCGATGATCCTGTGGGCGTCCAGCGGGTGGGGCAAAACCACCCTGCTCCGCATCCTGATGGGGCTGGAAACGCCTTCCGGCGGCACCGTGTCCGGCGTCGGGCGGGTGGGAGCCGTCTTTCAGGAAGACCGGCTCTGCCCCCAGCTTACCGCAGTCCAGAACGTAGAATTGGTGCTGGAAAATACAAAATCAGATTACAAACAGAAAATTGTACGGGATCTTCAACGGCTTGGATTGGACGAAGCGGCTCTGGATCTGCCGGTGCGGAAGCTTTCGGGCGGGCAGAAACGCCGTGCCGCTCTGCTGCGGGCGGTCTGGGCGGAGAGCGACACCCTGCTGCTGGACGAGCCGTTTACCGGGATGGATCCGGAGACGATGAAAAAAGCAGCCTCCCTTTTAAAGGAACGCTGCCAGGGAAAGCCGGTGCTGCTGGCGACCCACGACCGGGAGGCCATCGGGGAGCTGGGCTGGCCGGTGCTGCGGCTGGAATCAGAGCAGCTCGGCTAGGATGCTGTTCTGGACGATCAGCCCGGAGGGGGTCAGAGCCAGCGTTTTGCCGTCGAACCGGGCGTAGCCGCTTTTCACACAGTTTTGCACAAAGGCAAGCTGCTGTGTGGAAAACGTGACCCCGTACCGTGCTTTGTATGCAGCGAGATCCAGCCCCTTCCGGAGCCGGAGCTGCAGGATCAGATAATCCTCCGCGCCGCAGCCGCCATCCAGAACGGGGGCGGCGCGGTCGTTTAAAAAGGCGTCGGTGTCGGCGGGGTAATAGAACCGCTTGCCGCCCATGCAGGAATGCGCCGCCGGGCCAAGGCCGAGATAGTCGCCGCAATCCCAGTAGATGAGGTTGTGTTTTCCCTCGTAGCCGGGCTTGGCAAAGTTGGAGATCTCGTACTGCTGGTAGCCGTGGTGTTCCAGCTGCTCGACGGCGTAGAGGTAGAAATCTGCCGCCTCGTCTGCGGTCGGCAGACCCTCCGGCGGGTGTTTGCCAAAAGCGGAATCCGGTTCGATCTTGAGCAGATAGGCCGAAATGTGGGTGGCTCCGCCCGCTTCGATCAGCTCCAGCGTCTCGTCGAACTCTGCCTGCGTATAATGGGGCAGAGCCAGCATGATGTCGCCGCTGATGTTGGTGAACCCGGCATCCCGGGCAGCCCGGAACGCGGCCCGGGCCTGTTTTGCGGTGTGGGGCCGCCCCAGCGTTTTCAGCTGGGGATCCCGTGCCGACTGCACCCCAAAGGAGATCCGGTTGACGCCTGCCTCCCGGAACGCTCGCAGCGTTGCTTCGTCCACCGTCTCGGGGTTGGCCTCCAGCGTGATCTCGGCTCCGGGCAGGGGGGCGGCGGCGTCGATCAGCCGGGCGGCGTCGGCCGGATCCAGCAGGCTGGGGGTGCCGCCGCCGAAGTAGAGCGTGTCGGGGCGCAGGGGGGCGTCCGGCGCAAACCGCGCAAGCTCCCGCAGCAGCGCGTCGGTGTACGCCGCCGGAACCCCCCGTCTGCCGGGTGCGGAATAGAAATCGCAATAGCGGCATTTGGAAAAACAATATGGAATATGCAGGTAAAGTCCAAGAGACATAGAATATCACAGCCTTTTTCATGAAACGTTCATTTCTATGCAGTATACTATATTTCGTAAACCGGAGCAAGGCGGAAGATGCAGATCCGAAACCCGAATGGCTCCGATGCAGAAAGACTGGAGGAGTTCCACAATGGATTATCGCAATTATGACCGCGGCTATGCGGAACCGTCGATGAATGCGGCGGATTATATGACCCGCACCTACCGCTGGATGGCCTGCGGGCTGCTGATCACCTTCGCCATGGCCTATCTCACCGCAACGACGCCCCTGCTGTATCTGGTGGATTCGCTGTATCTGGTGCTGACCATTGCGGAACTGGCGTTGGTGTTCGTGCTCAGCTCCCGGGTGCAGAATATGTCGGTGCAGGCGGCGCGGGCGACCTTCTTTGGGTACGCGCTGATCAACGGCATGGTGCTGAGCTATTATTTCCTCGCCTTCTCGGTGGGCACCCTCGTCATGGCGTTCCTCAGCACGGCCGTGTATTTCGGCCTGATGGCGGTCTACGGCACCACCACCCACAAAGACCTCACCGGCTGGGGCCCCCGCCTGATGATGGCCCTCATCGCCCTGATCGTCACCGGCCTGCTGGGTGGATTGTTCGGCTTTGGCTTCGGCAGCACGGTGCTCTACTGCGGCATCGGGCTGGTGGTCTTTATGCTGCTGACCGCCTATGATACCCAGAAGCTCCAGCAGATGTACGCGTATTATGCAGGCGACGCAGAGCTGGCAGAAAAGGCATCCATCTACGGTGCGCTGACCCTGTATCTGGATTTCATCAACATTTTCCTGTATGTGGTTCGTCTGATGGGCAACGGCCGCCGCCGCGACTGATCCCGCAGGCATTCCGATCCCCGCAGCAAGAGCTTCCCACCCTCGTGGGAGGCTCTTTTTGTGTTGGGTAGCTTGAGCGAGCGACAACCACCAGCTCTGCTGGTGGAGTAGAAAATGCTTTAGCTATAAGATTCAAGCGAAGCGAGATGACAGAGAAATTGTCATCTTAGAAGATGCACTTTGCAACATAGCTCGTTAGAGCGGTAGGGCAGGTAATGCAGATGAAAGATGCTTGCTCGTGGCCCCTTAAGGGGCTTTGCCAGTAAGGTGCCCTTCTAGGGCTTACTCAAGCCACCGGCTCAGCCGGTGGTTTTGACTTGCAGCGCATCCGGGTTGAATAAATCTCCGGCCGGCATCGCACACTACCATCAAAGCAGAACATACACAAACGATGGATTGGAGTAATACACCATGGAACAGATCCGAAGATTCCTGCGGGAAAAAGGCTTTGCGCTGGCTCTGATCGCCTGCCTGCTGGCAGCGGCTGCGGCGGGGGTATGGGCGGTGCGCACCGTCCGCGACGAACTGAAAAAGAGCCTCGGCGACACCCGGGATCCCGCCAGCGTCGCACCGGGTGTGGACGAAGGCATCGAACGAACTCCGGAGGAGGAACCCGTATGGCAGCAGGAAACCACCGAGGCCGCCAACAGCACGGCCAATATCCCCCAGCCCGCGTCTCGTGTACCGGCCGCACCGCAGGATCCTGCGCATGGATCCTCCCGCTCTTCTGGTGGGGCGTCTGGCTCTGGTTCGGTGCGCGAACCCTCCGCACTGCACGCCGGATCCGCACCTGCCAGCAGCTCACCGGCAGCTGCGTCCGCCTCGCCGGTCTTTGGGCGGATCCTGAACGGCTACAGCGGCGATGAGCTGGTCTACAACAAGACGCTGGGCGACTGGCGCACCCACAATGGCATCGACTATGCCGTTGAAACCGGGGCAGCCCTCTCTGCGCCGGTGTCGGGCAAAGTCGTGACCGCCGGTACCGACGGCAACTGGGGCCCGGTGGTGGAGATCGAGGATGGCGCAGGCCGTCTCTGGCGGCTCTGCGGCGTGGCCGACCCCAAAGTGAAGCCGGGCGACACCGTGGAGGCCGGGCAGCCCCTTGGAAAACTCGGCACGGTGGGCTGTGAATGCAGCGAGGAGAGCCACCTCCACCTTGAGATCAAACAGGGCACCGCGTACCTTGACCCTGCGGATTTTGTCCGCTGAACGATCCCGCAAAGCGGGCGGCAGAGCCGGAAAACGACTCTTCCGCCCGCTTTTTGCGCAGAAAATCCCGAAAAACGGCAAAATGGATCTTTTAGCCGATTGATTTCCGCCAAGCGGCTATGCTACAATAACGCTGTATGAAGGCCGCAGAAGATCCGGCGGCAGAGAAGAGGAATGGAATGCAGAGGCGCAACGAAAACGGATACAGACGGACGGTGGCCGCGCTGCTGCTGGCAGTGCTGGTGCTGCTCAGCAGCGTAGGGGGCGTGGCAGCGGGTGCAGAGCCGGTCCTGTCGCCGCTGGATGCGGAAAAGAGCAGCACCGATCTGGAAGATTCGCCGGTGCAGACGGTGAAGGTCGGCTTTTTCCAGTACCCGGGGTATCATGAGATCACTGCGGACGGCAGCTATGCCGGGTACGGCGTGGAGTTTCTGACCCTATTGCAGCGGTATGCCAACCTGAACTATGAATATGTCGGCTATGAGAAGAGCTGGGCGGATATGCTGGATATGCTCCAGAATGGCGAGATCGACATGGTGACCTCGGCTCGGAAGACCACCAGCCGGTCAGAGGACTTCGATTTCTCGGAACCCATCGGAACCGCACGCGCACAAATCTGCGTCCGTGCCGACGACGACCGTTTTGAGGAACGGGATTATTTCGCGCTGAACACCAAGACCATCGGCCAGATGCTGGGGAACACCCGGAATCAGGATCTGGCAAAGTTCGCGGCGGAGCAGGGCTTTGTCTACCGGACAAAGAGCTATGCTAACGAAAAGCAGATGACGGAAGCGTTGCAGAACGGCGACGTGGATGCCATCATCACGACCTCCATCCGGAAAGGCTACAACGAACGGGTCGTGGCGGAGTTCGCCGAGGAACCCTTCTATGTCATTGTGCGGAAAGGCGACACCGAGCTTCTGAACGAGATCAACTATGGCATCGAGCAGATGGACATCAATGAAGATGGCTGGACGAGCCGTCTCCGGGCGGAAAACTATGCGGACGGCGAGTCGGAACAGCTGACCTTCAACAAACGGGAGCGCGCCTACATCGCGGCGGTGCAGGCCGGGCAGAAGCGCATCACGGTGACGGGGCAGCCCGACCGGGATCCCTATTCCTTCACCCAAGACGGCAAGTTGACCGGCATCACGCCGGAATACTTTGACCAGCTGATGGAGATGGCCGGTCTGCCCTATACCATGCTGGTGCCCCAAGACCGGGAGCAGCTGAAAACGTGGGCGGAGGAAAACAAGACCGATGTGATGCTGGACTGCCGTTATCTGGAGGGGATCCGCCCCAGTCTTGAGCGGGGCATCGTCACCGATTCCTATATGAAGATGACCATGGCCCGGGTCACCCGGCGGGATTTCCACGGAACCGTCCAAACGGTGGCACTGGTGCTGAACCAGAGCGTCGAGGACATCGAGGACGATCTGAGCCCCGATGTGAAGTACGCGCAGTTCCTCACCCGGGAAGAGGCTCTGCAGGCGGTCAAGGACGGCAGGGCGGACGTCTGCTATGTGTATACCTATGTGGCCGAAAAGTTCGTCAACTGGGATACCAGCGGCAGCCTGATCTACGGGGTGCTGAACGACCCGGTCTACAACGAGTATTTCTATGTGCGCAACACGGTCGATCACGAACTGGTCAGCATCCTGAACAAGTGCATCCGGGCGGACGGCGGCCGACGGCTGAACGCACTGATCAAACAATACACCGACTACCACGCCGAGGAGATCACGCTGATGACCTTCCTCCGGCGCAACCCGCTGTATGTGGTCACCCTGCTCTTTGCGGCGGCGGGCTTTACGGCGGCCATCATCTTCATCTCCCGCAACCGGCAGAACGCGCAGGATCTGGCCGACGAGCGGCTGGCCTACGCCCGGAGCCTGCAGCAGAAAAACGAGGAGCTGCAGCAGGCCGTCCAGCGGGCGGAGGATGCCGGACGCGTCAAGAGCGAGTTTTTGTTCAATATGTCTCACGACATCCGCACGCCCATGAACGCCATCCTCGGCTTTACCCAGCTGGCGCAGCAGCATCTGGACGACCCCGGAACGCTGACCGGCTATCTCGACAAGATCGCGCAGTCGGGCAGCAATCTGCTGGAGCTCATCGACAATGTGCTCGCCATGTCCCGAGCCGAGAGCGGACGTGCGGTCGTGCAGGAGAGCATCTGCGATGTGCGGGAGCTGACCCAGTCGCTCCGCGTCCTTTTTGAAAATGAGCTGGATCGCCGCGGCCAGAAGGGAAGGGTGGAAGTCCATGTGGAGCATCCCCGGGTCTGGGCGGATGTGATCAAAGTGCGGCAGGTGTACATGAACATCTTCTCCAATGCGGTCAAGTACACGCCGGACGGCGGCACGATCTCGGCCGTCACCCATGAGTACGACTGCAAGCGGGAGGGCTACGCCGGGTATGAGACGGTGGTGCAGGACAATGGCATCGGCATCTCGGCGGAGTTTCTGCCCCATATCTTTGAGCAGTTCGAGCGGGAGCGGAACACCACCGAAAGCGGCATTCAGGGCACCGGCCTCGGGATGGCCATCGTGAAAAAGAACCTCGACCAGCTGGGCGGCACGATCCGGATCGAGAGCGAGCAGGGCAAGGGCACCCGGGTGACCATCCGGCTGGAATGCCGGATCGCACCCGAGACGGAACCGCCGGAACCGTCCGCCGCCCGGCCGGAAGCGGAACCGCACGCGGTGAAGCACATCCTGCTGGCCGAGGACAACGACCTGAACGCCGAGATCGCCATGGAGCTGCTGAAAATGGCCGGATACGAGGCAGAACGGGCGGAAAATGGCAAAGTCTGCGTGGAAAAACTGCAGGCGGGATGCTACGATGCGGTGCTGATGGACGTCCAGATGCCGGAGATGAACGGCTATCAGGCGACGCAGGCCATCCGGCAGCTGGACGACCCCGAAAAGCGGGCGGTGCTCATCGTCGCCATGACCGCCAATGCCTTCGAGGAAGACCGGCAGAAGGCTCTGGCGGCGGGCATGGATGGGTTCATCACCAAACCGGTGGATCTGAAACAGCTCAAGGCGACCCTTGCCGGATTGCAATTGAAGCGCGATTCTGGTATGATACATTCGATTTGATGCAGGAAACAACAGAGCCGGAACGAACCGGCGGAGGAAAGTGCGAATGGCAAAGGTATTGATCGTAGGAGCAGGTGCGGCCGGCCTGATGGCGGCAGGTGCGGCGGCCCGGCTGGGGCATGAGGTGACGGTGCTGGAGCATACCGACCGACCGGCGCAGAAGATCCTTGTGACCGGAAAAGGACGCTGCAATGTGACCAACGACTGCACCGCCGAAGAATTTCTGCGCCATGTGCGGACCAACCCGCGGTTTTTGTATTCGTCGCTGGGGGCATTTCCACCGGCCAAGACCATGGAGCTGTTCACCTCGCTGGGCGTAGAGCTGAAAGTGGAGCGGGGCCGCCGGGTGTTCCCGGCATCGGACAAGGCGGAAGAGATCCGGCAGGCACTGCTGCGGTATGCGCAGGACGCCGCGATCGTCCACGACGGCGCGAAAAAGCTGCTGCTGGAGCCGCTGCCCCCGGCAGAGCCGGAAGCACCGGACCCGGGCGAAAACCCGCGCCACCCCAAGAAGAAAAAAGCAGGCCCGGCCGAACGCTGCGTGGGCGTGCGGGGCACCTCCGGCCGGGAATACCGGGCGGACGCCGTGCTGGTGGCGACGGGCGGCCTGAGCTATCCGACCACCGGCTCGACGGGCGACGGCTACCAGCTGGCAAAGCAGGCCGGCCACAGCATCGTGGAGCCGGTGCCCAGCCTCGTCAGTCTGGTCAGCCACGACCCCGACTGCAAAAAGATGATGGGGCTTGCCCTGAAAAACGTCACCCTGACCCTCTTTGAGGACGGCAAGGCCATTTTTGACGAGCAGGGCGAGATGCTGTTTACCCATTTCGGCATCAGCGGCCCGCTGACCCTCAGCGCGTCGAGCCATCTGGGAGACATGAAAAAGCACCGCTACCACGCCGAGATCGACCTGAAACCGGCTCTCAGTGAGGAGCAGCTCTACGACCGGGTCACCCGGGATTTCGGTCTGCTGGCCAACCACGCGGCGCAGGGGGCACTGGTCAAACTGCTGCCGTCCAGTATGCAGCCGGTGATGGTGGCCCGCTGGGGCATCGACCCGGCGACCAAGGCCAACCAGATCACCCGGGAGCAGAAGCGGGAGCTGGTGCAGCTGTGCAAGCACTGGAAGGTGCCCATCGACGCCCGGGGCGACCTTGCCCATGCGGTCATCACCGCGGGCGGCGTCTCGGTGAAGGAAGTGGATCCCAAGACCATGCAGAGCAAAAAGGCCGCAGGCCTGTATTTTGCGGGCGAGGTGCTGGATGTGGACGCCTATACCGGCGGCTACAACCTGCAGGTCGCCTTCTGCACGGCACAGGCGTTCGCCAGCCATCTGGAATAAACCTCTCAGTCTCGCATCCGCTCGACAGCTCTCCTAGTAGGAGAGCCTTTGGCAAAGAGATTTCGCTTCTTGTGGATTGCCAAGGCCTCTCCTACAAGGAGAGGTGGCATCCCGAAGGGATGACGGAGAGGTTGGACAGAAGAGGAACGTATAATAAAGATATCTTTGTAAAAGGAGAATCAACATGATTTCTGTTGCAATCGACGGGCCTGCCGGTGCAGGCAAATCGACCCTTGCACGCCGTCTGGCGGCGGAGCTGGGCTATATCTACGTGGATACCGGAGCCATGTTCCGCGCCATCGGCCTGTATGCACTCCGTGCGGGCAAAGACCCCGATGACGCCGCTGCGGTGAATGCCCTGCTGCCCGAGATCGAGCTGCATCTGGCCTCCATCGACGGCGAGCAGCACATTTATTTAAAGGAAGAGGACGTCAGCACGGCCATCCGCACCAACGAGGCAAGCATGGCGGCTTCGGCGGTCGGCAAGAATCCTGCCGTCCGCGCGTTCCTGCTGGGGATGCAGCGGGAGATGGCACAGTCGCAGAACATCCTGATGGATGGCCGGGATATCGGCACGGTGGTGCTGCCGAACGCCACGGTCAAGATCTTTCTGACGGCCACGCCGGAAGCCCGCGCGACCCGCCGCTGGAAAGAAAACGTCGCCAAGGGCGACAACACCCCCTACGCGGAGGTGCTGGCCGACGTCAAGCAGCGGGATTATCAGGACACCCACCGGGAAGCGGCTCCCCTGAAACAGGCCGAGGACGCGGTGCTGCTGGACACTTCAGAGCTGAATTTTGAGCAGAGCCTTGCCGCGATGAAGCAGATCATTGCGGAAAAAGCAGGCTGAGGGAGGGCAGATGGTACTATATTATATTCTGGTCCCGCTGGCATGGATCGTGTTCCACATCGGGTTCCGGGTGGAGTGCGTCGGCCGGGAGAACCTGAAGAAGATCGAGACCAAAGGCTGCATCCTTGCCCCCAACCACATCTCGGCCATTGATCCGGTGTTCGTGGTCATCACCCGGTTCTGGGGCAGGCGGATGGTGACATTCGCCAAGAAAGAACTGTTCGAGATCAACGGCTTTCTCAGCTGGTTCTTCCGGTGTGCCGGTGCGGTCTGCGTCCGGGGCACCAAGGAGGAGCTGGGCATCATCGACGAGACGGTGGACTTCTGCAAAGAGGGCGGCACCCTGCTGATCTTCCCGGAGGGCACCCGGGAAAAGGAGGGTGCGTTCCTCCCGCCCAAGAGCGGGCTGTTTCTGATCGCAGCGCAGGCGGCGGTGGACGTGATCCCGGTGCGGATCATCTACCACACCCCGGACGGGAAGATGAAGCCGTTCTGCAAGGTGACGGTGTATTACGGTGCGCCGATCCCCGCCGGGCAGTTTGCCATGGAAGGCCGCCGGGATATCAAGAAGCTGCGGGAAAACAAGCAGCTGCTGCTGGAAAAGTGGAGCGAGCTGGGCTGAACGTCAGCGTTGCTCAGATAAAGGAGAACAACATGGAGATTCGTCTTGCCAAGACCGCAGGGTTTTGCTTTGGCGTCAACCGGGCGGTGGAACTGACCTATGGCCTGCTCAAAGACGGCCACAAGGTGGCCACCCTCGGTCCGCTGATCCACAACCCGCAGGCGGTGGAGGACATGAAGCGCAAGGGCGCACTGGTGGCCGATACGGTGGAGGACATCCCCGATGGGTACGAGGTCATCATCCGGAGCCACGGCGTGCCCCGCAGCATTTACGATACCCTCGAGGAGCGGAAGGTCGTCTATCACGACGCCACCTGCCCCTTCGTGAAGAAGATCCAGAACATCGCAGCCAAGGCCGAAGCCGAGGGAGCCGTGCTTCTTGTGGCCGGCGACGCTGCCCATCCGGAAGTGCAGGGCATCGTGGGACATACCCGGGGGGAGGTATTTGTCTTCAGCAATTTGGACGAGCTGAAGGCCTGGAAAGGCCCTTCGGACCCCCAAAAGCCCATTTTTGCAGTTGCACAGACAACATTTCAGGTAACAAAATGGCAAGAAAGTTCGGAGTTTCTCAAAAAAGCCTATACAAACGCCCGAATTTTTGATACAATATGTAATGCGACGTGGGCGAGGCAACAGGAAGCGGAAGACCTCAGCCAAAAATGCGACATCATTGTTGTCATTGGCGGTCATCATTCTTCCAATACCCAAAAGCTGGTACAGGTCGCCGCAAAACACACGCGTGCCGTAACGGTCGAGACAGCGAGCGAACTTCGGCCGGAATGGTTTGCAGATGTTAAAGTGGCGGGCGTGACAGCCGGGGCTTCAACGCCATCGTCTATTATTGAGGAGGTACTTAACAGTATGAGCGCAGAAATCAATGACAGCATGAGCTTTGAGGAGATGCTGAACGCATCCGAGGAGAAGCGTGTTCATGCAGGCAGTATTGTGAAAGGAATCGTGACCAGCATCTCTGCCAACGAGATCCAGGTGGATATCGGTGCGAAGCAGACCGGCTTTGTCAAGCTGAGCGAGCTGACCGATGATTCCTCCGCCAAGGTCGAAGACCTGGTGAAGGTTGGCGATGAGCTGGACCTCATCGTCGAGAAGGTTATGGACCAGGACGGCGTTATCCAGCTCTCCCGCAAGAAGCTCGCATCTCGCAAGGGCATGGAAGAGATCGCCAAGGCTGCTGAGTCCGGTGAGGTCGTCGAGGGCGACGTGACCGAATTCAACAAGGGCGGCGTTGTCGTCAACGTCAAGGGCGTCAAGGTGTTCGTTCCCCGTTCTCAGGCTACCATGCGCCGCGACGAGGACTACACTGCTCTGGTCGGCCAGCACGTTCAGCTGGTCGTCACCGAGTGCTCCGGCCGCAAGATCGTCGGCAGCATCAACAAGGTCACCGCTGAGCAGAACAAGGCAAAGCGTGAGGAGTTCTGGGCAAATGTCGAGGTGGGCAAGACCTACACCGGCGTTGTCAAGAGCCTGACCTCTTACGGTGCATTCGTCGATATCGGCGGTGTGGACGGCCTGTGCCACATCAGCGAGCTGAGCTGGAACCGCATCAAGCATCCCTCTGAGGTCGTCTCCGTTGGCGACACCATCGAGGTGTATGTGAAGGACATCGACACCGAGAACCACAAGGTCTCTCTGGGCTACAAGAAGGCTGAGGACAACCCCTGGGAGCAGCTGAAGAACAACTACCCCATCGGCAGCACCTTCCATGCTCCGGTCGTTTCTCTGACCAAGTTTGGTGCTTTCGTCCGCATCCTGCCGGGTGTTGACGGTCTGGTCCACATCAGCGAGATCAGCAATGACCGCGTTGAGAAGGTCTCCGACGCACTGAAGGTCGGCGATATGGTCGATGTGAAGCTGCTGGATGTTGACTTCGACAAGAAGCGCATCAGCCTGTCCATGAAGGCTCTGCTGCCCGAGGACGCTGAGTAATCAGCCTGCTTGGGAAGGCATCTGCCTGACACAATGCAATCAAAACAGCCCCGTTGCCGGGTGACGGCGGCGGGGCTGTTTTTATAGCCCTCTCAGGCCGCTTCGCGGCCAGCTCTCCCGGAGGGAGAGCTGGCGAGCAGAGCGAGACTGAGAGGGCTGGGAAGCTGGTAAAAGCTATGTTAAAATGGCTGAGATGTCACCGGGAAGTCCTCTCCTATCTGCTCTTCGGCGTGCTGACCACCCTGCTGAACATCGTGCTCTACGCACTGTTCAGCCGGATCTTCGGGTACGAGGCGGCCAACAGCTGGGGCAATGTGCTGGATAATTTTCTCTGCATCCTGTTTGCCTATGCCACCAACCGGGCGTTCGTCTTTTCCAGCCGGACGACGGGCAGAGAGGCCTTTGCCGAGTTTGGCAAATTTTTTGCCTGCCGTCTGGGAACACTGGTGCTGGACGCCGCCATCATGATGGTGGGCGGCAACCTGCTGGCGGCGCAGGGCACGGCTCTGATGGAGCAGCTGCTGAACGGCGTCACGCTCTTTGCCACCGGCGGCGGCTCGCCTGCTGCGGCTGTCATCGGCGGAGCCGATGGGCCGACGGTCATTTATCTGGCGGGGGTCTCGGGTGCCATCACCGCCCAGAGCCTCTGGGGGCTTGCCGTCAAGGTCTTCTCGAACGTGGTCGTCATCGTGCTGAACTATGTGTTCAGCAAGGTGTTTGTGTTTACCCATAAAAAATAGCCCTCTCAGGCCGCTTTGCGGCCAGCTCTCCCAGAGGGAGAGCCCTTGGCAGGCCGGGCAAGCAAAGCGTAAAACGCAAAATGCCGGGCCCTGTCGTCAACGGTAAAGACAGCTGTACAAAAGCAGCTGAAATAAATTGGAGGTACAGTTTTATGAAACGTGGTTTGAAAGGCTTCGCATTTCTGGTTTCCGGTCTGGTTCTGGGCATCATCGGCGCGACGGTCTCGGCAACGGCCATCGCGCTGAGCGCAGTGGGGATGGCAAAGGTCCGCCATGCCAACAAGAACTGAACCATCACAGGAGGAAAAAAACAATGACCCGTGAAGAAATCCTGTCTCATGTAGACCACACCCTGCTCAAGCCGGAGGCTACATGGCCCCAGATCCAGACGCTGTGTGATGAGGCCATTGCCAACCACACCGCTTCGGTCTGCATCAACACCTGCTATGTCCAGCAGGCGGCGGCGTATATGGCTGGCCGCATCCCGGTCTGCTGTGTGGTCGGCTTCCCTCTGGGTGCCATGGACACCGCAAGCAAGGCGTTTGAGGCCAAGACCGCCATCGAGAACGGTGCCGCCGAGGTCGATATGGTCATCAACATCGGCCGCCTGAAGAACGGCGAGTACGACGCCGTCCGCGAGGACATCCGTGCCGTCAAGCAGGCGGTGGGCGACAAGATCCTGAAGGTCATCATCGAGACCTGCCTGCTGACCGACGCCGAGAAAGAGAAGATGTGCGACATCGTATGTGAGGCGGGTGCCGACTACATCAAGACCAGCACCGGCTTCTCCACCGCAGGCGCAAATTTCCACGATGTGGAGCTGATGGTCAAGGGCGTGCATGGCCGCTGCAAGGTCAAGGCCGCCGGCGGCATCTCCACCGTTGACGATATGGAGCAGTTCCTCGCTCTGGGCGCAGACCGCCTCGGCACCTCTCGCGCTGTTAAAATTCTGAACGGCGAGCAGGCAAAGGGCTACTAAGCCCGGCCTGTGTCGCCCACTGTGGAGAATCAAGTGATAAAGTGACAAAATAGTAGCTTATATACGTTAAATATAGCCACTTTATCAGTTTGCGAAAGTGACAGTGATTGATAAACTGACTCACTTTATCAGCAGGTGCTCACTTTATCACCTTGATAAAGTGACTTTCTGAACGTAGCAATGATGAAAAAGTGTCACTTTATCAGATAACACCACCACAGAGGCGACAGCAATGTGGGAGATATCCCTTTATCAATTTATGAACCTTGTCTAAAAAGAGTGATACTCTTCTTGACAATTGGACGAAGGGATGATAAGATATCTCTCGAAAACAACTGAATACCGACTTATCAAGAGCGGCTGAGGGGACAGGCCCTGTGAAGCCCGACAACCTGTGCGAAAGCATAAGGTGCCAAATCCTGCGGGAAACCGAAAGATAAGAGTGCAACGCTCAGGACTTCGGTTCTGGGCGTTTTTATTGCGCAAACTCTTGATGATGGGTAGGAAGCTGGTATCCACGACAACACACCCGAAACCAAGGAGGTTCACCACTATGGCAAAGCATCATCTGTTCACCTCAGAGTCCGTCACCGAAGGGCATCCCGATAAGATCTGCGATCAGATCTCGGACGCCATCCTTGACGAGATCCTGACCCACGATCCCGAGGCGCGCGTGGCCTGCGAGACCTGCGCTTCCACGGGTCTGGTCCACATCATGGGCGAGATCACCACCCACTGCTACGTCGATTTCCAGAAGATCGTCCGCGAGGTCGTGGCGGATATCGGCTACACCCGTGCAAAGTTCGGCTTTGACGCCGATACCTGCGCCGTCATCTCCAACATCGACGGCCAGAGCCCCGATATCGCACTGGGCACCAACGACGAGGTCGGCGGTGCAGGCGATCAGGGCATGATGTTCGGCTATGCCTGCGACGAGACCCCCGAGCTGATGCCCATGCCCATCAGCCTTGCCCACAAGCTGGCCAAACGCCTGACCGAGGTGCGCAAGAGCGGCGAGATGGATTATCTGCGTCCGGACGGCAAGAGTCAGGTCACCGTGGAGTATGTGGACGGCAAGCCCGTCCGCGTGGATGCGGTCGTCATCTCCAGCCAGCACAGCGAGACGGTTCCTATGGAGAAGCTGCGCGCAGACGTGATGGAGAAGGTCATCAAGGCCACCATCCCCGCGGAGCTGCTGGACGAGAACACCAAGTACTACATCAACCCCACCGGCCGCTTCGTCGTGGGCGGCCCGCAGGGTGATACCGGCCTGACCGGACGCAAGATCATCGTCGATACCTACGGCGGCTATGCCCGTCACGGCGGCGGTGCCTTCTCCGGCAAGGATCCCAGCAAGGTGGACCGCAGCGCGGCTTACGCGACCCGCTGGGTGGCCAAGAACATCGTCGCTGCAGGTCTGGCCAAGCAGTGCGAGGTGCAGGTCGCTTACGCCATCGGCGTGGCAAAGCCCGTCTCCATCATGGTCGATACCTTTGGCACCGGCACAGTGGAGGACGAAAAGATCGAGCAGGCCGTGGAGAAGGTCTTTGACCTGACCCCGGCTGCCATCATCCGCGACCTCGACCTGCGCAAGCCCATCTACCGCAAGCTCGCCGCTTACGGCCACATGGGACGCGAGGATCTGGGCGTGAAGTGGGAGAACACCGACCGCGTGGACGCACTGAAGGCGGCTGTGGCTGCCCTGTAATAGCCCTCTCAGTCACCTGCGGTGACAGCTCCCCCAGAGGGGGAGCCATTGGCAAATCGGCGCAGTCTGTGATAAACGCACAAAGCTTCGATAAAAGATAAAACAAGATAGCCCTGCTGACGAGGTTCAGATGCTTCTGAATCCAGTCCGCAGGGCTATTGTTTTTGTTATAAAGAGTTACTGTTTGGTATGAGCCTTCTTATTCATGTAGAGGCAGCAGCCGATGCTCAGCAGGACGCCCACGGCTGTGGAGATGGGGGCGGCTATGCCGATCTGGGTCAGGCTGGCGTTGGGCTGGATGCTCATGTAATAGGACAGCGGCAGGCGGACCAGCAGGGTCTGGATGACGCCTTGGATCATGACAAAGAGGGTCTGGTCGTTGCCGTTGAAGTAGCCGATGAGGGAAAAGAGGATCGCCGTCAGAAGCGTTTCCGGGGCAAAGCCCTTCAGATAATCGAAGGCGCGGGCAATGACTGCGGGATCGGTGGTGAAGATGCCGGACAGCCAGTCGCCCTTGAGGATCACAAGGGTGAACACCGCCGCGCCGAACGTCAGACCGATGCCGATGCCGGTGAACAGGGTCTGTCTGGCGCGCCGGGGCTTGCCGGCACCGACGTTCTGGGAGACGAAGGACGCCAGCGACTGCATCAGGGAGCTGGGGATCAGCATGGCAAAGTTGACGATCTTGCAGGCGACGCCGTAGCCGGAGGAGGCTTCCAGACCCAGCCGGTTGACGAAGGCGCAGAGGGCGAGGAAGGAGAACTGGGTCAGAAACTCCTGCAATGCCAGCGGCAGGCCGATCTGCAGGAACTTTTTGCACTGGAGATTGAACCGGAAATCGGACTTCCGGATCTGAAACGGCAGGTCTTTTTTGAGGAGCATGACGATGGCACAGACCACGCTGACCGCCTGCGCGAGAACGGTGGCGATGGCGGCACCGGCGGCGTCGAGATGCAGCCCGGCCACCAACAGCAGGTCGCCGAAGATGTTGACAACGCAGGCTACCAGCACGAAGAGCAGGGGCGAGCGGCTGTCGCCCAGCCCGCGGAAGATGGCCGACAGCAGGTTGTAGGCCACGATGAAGAAGATGCCGGCACCGCAGATCTGGATGTAACGGGAAGTCAGCTCCACCGCCTCGGCCGGAGCCTGCATCAGCACCGCGATGGGGCGGGAGAAAAAGACCATGACCACAAACAGCACCAGCGCGATCAGGGCGAAGACCGCACCGGCACCGCCGATGACTGCGCCGATCCGTTCCGGCGTTTTCTCGCCCAGATAACGGGCGATCAGGACGGTGATGCCCATGGCCGTCTGGGTGACAACAAAGGTGACAAGGTTCAGCACCTGACTGCCGGTGGAAACACCGGACAGGCCGGAAGTGGTGCCGAAGTGCCCCACCACCAGCAGATCCACGGCACCGTAAGCGGCCTGCAGGATCAGGGCACCCAGAATGGGGAGCATGAAGAAGGCAAGCTTTTTCAGGATGCTGCCTTGGGTAAAATCGTTTTTATCGGGCTTCAAACGTCATTTCTCCTTTCGCACAGGACATGATAGAGGGTTTCGATGGTGCGGATCATGGTTTCGGCGTCCGCATCGGGGATGCCTTCCAGATCGGGCAGCAGGCGGGCAAAATACTGCGCGTCGTATTTCTCCCAGAGCCGCTGCCCGGCCTCGGTGGTGGACAGATAGGTGATCCGCCCGTCGGCCTCGGAGGTGGTCTTTTTCAGGTAGCCTTTGGCCTCCATCTCCTTGACCGTCCGGGTCACACCGGGGCGGGGCAGATTCATCGCGTCGCTGATGTCCGAGATCTTGACCGGCAGGCCGCTGCGCTCCAGCCTGTGCAGGACGTCCAGACATTGGATGTAGGACGGCAGCACTCCGGCGGGCAGCGGCGGGAGCAGCTCCCGGGCGCGTTTGCCGAGATAGCAGGCGTCTATCATCCGTTTGATGAGTTCAGGTGTCATAAAAACCTCTTTCTGAATAGTTATCAAAGGTAATTACAAATGATAATTATATGGAAAATCCAGAAAATGTCAAGCCTTTGTGCAAAACCGCCTGTTTTTTGTAAAAAAGTCACAGACTCCGGTCGTAAAAGGAAAAACAGCTGTGCAAGGCGCAGAAAATGCCCCCGTGGGTGAAGTTTCTAGTGTCGAAAAGGTAAAATTGTGATAGAATATAGGCGGATAAGTCTGTCCACGTCTGAGATATCGGAACATGAAGGAGTAGCAATTATGGCTGATATTAATCCCAAGGATTGTTTTCTGCAGAATCAGGTCGCTGACCTGCGCCTCATCGCCTGCCCGGGTGCTGAGGAACTGACCAACCTGATCGACAAGCATCTGGTGCGCTGGGCTACGGATGCGGGTCTGAACGAGAAGACCTTTATCATCCCGGGCGAGTGCCCCCGCTTCCAGAGCGGCGATGCCAAGGGTCTGGTGCAGGAGTCGGTGCGCGGCGACGATATTTTCATCGTGGTCGATCCCGGCAATTACAGCGTGACCTACAAGCTGTTCAATTATGTCAACCATATGTCCCCCGACGATCACTTCGCCAACCTGAAGCGCATCATTCAGGCTGTGGCAGGCAAGGCACACCGCGTGTCGGTCATCATGCCCAGCCTGTACGGTGGCCGCCAGCACCGCCGCGTGGTGCGCGAGAGCCTCGACTGCGCGGTGGCTCTGCAGGAGCTGCAGAGCATGGGCGTGCGCAACATCATCACCTTTGATGCACACGATCCCCGTGTGGTGAACGCAGTGCCTCTGATGAGCTTCGACAATGCAATGCCGACCTATCAGGTGCTCAAGAGCCTGCTGCACAAGAACCCCGAGATCTCCTTCGATAAGGACAAGTTCATCGTGGTCAGCCCGGACGAGGGTGCCATGAACCGCAATATGTACTTCTCCAGCGTGCTGGGCTGCAACCTCGGTATGTTCTATAAGCGTCGGGATTACACCCGCGTGGTCAATGGCCGCAACCCCATCGTCGCACATGAGTATCTGGGCGACTCCGTGGAGGGCAAGACCGTCTTCATCGCCGACGACATCATTGCCTCCGGTGAGAGTATGCTGGAAGTTGCCACCAACCTGAAGGAGCGCGGCGCAAAGCGGATCATCGCCAACGCGACCTTCCCGCTCTTCACCAGCGGTCTGGACAAGTTTGACGCTGCCGTTGCTGCCGGCAAGCTGGACTATGTTGTGGGCACCAACCTGACCTACCGTCTGCCCGAGCTGCTGACCCGCGACTGGTATGTGGACGTGGACGTCTCCAAGTATGCTGCATACTTTGTGGTGGCTCTGAACCACGATATGTCCGTTTCCAGCATCATCGACCCCATCAAGAAGATCGAGGCTCTGCTGGCAAACCGCTAAGCTGGATCAAAACAACAAAGAGGCTGTTCCCCGGGAAACCGGCGGACAGCCTCTTTTTGTATGCGATCCTGTGCTTTTTTAAATCTTGCCGTTTTTCAGATACTTCACCATCACCGGGATCTCATAGATCATCATGAGGATCCAGCCGACGGCGTAGCTGTAAGGCAGAGCCTCGATGTCCATTTTGAGGATGAGAACGAAGAGGGCAGCGGCGGCCACGCGGCCGGCCATGTTGAGCATACTGCTATTCAGGGTGATCTTGAGGTCGCCGAGTCCCCGGAAACCGCCCTGAATGCCGTTGGTAAGGGCCGGCATCAGGTAGAACAGGGATACCAGTTTGAGAAAACGCATTCCCAGCTCCACCACTTCCGGCTCGTCGGCGAACATCCGGATGATGGGCTCGGCTCCGAAGAAACAGAGGGCGGTGACGATCACGGCGTAGACCAGCTCGATCTTGAGGCCGCAGAAAAAGCCCCGCCGCACCCGATCCTTTTTGCCTGCCCCTTCGTTCTGCGCCATCAGGGTGGTCATGGCGTGGCCGATGTTCTGCTGAGGGGTGTACGCAAAATCGTCGATCCGGCTGGAGGCGGTGAAGGCGGCCATGGCGTTGACGCCCATGGTGTTGACGATGGCCTGCACAGCGATCTTGCCCAGCTGGACGGTCGCCTGCTGCATTGCGCTGGCCCAGCCGTAGCTGACCGTTTTGCGCAGGAGCGAACCGTCGAAGATCAACCAGCGGCGGCCCAGCTGCAGGATCGGAACCTTAAAACGGATGTAGACGATGCAGAGCACGCAGCAAAGAGCCTCGCTGAGAACGGTGGAAAGGGCACAGCCCTCGGAGCCCCAGCCCAGTGCCCGGACAAAGAAAAGATCGCCGCCGATGTTCAAGACCGAACTCACCATCAGGAAGTAGAGCGCGCTCTTGCTGTCGCCCAGTGCCCGCATGGTGGCGGCGAGGAAGTTGTAGAAAAAGGTGAAGATCAGCCCCGCAAACACGATGCGGAGATAATTGACGGCAATGGGGAGGATCTCTGCTGGAACCTGAAGCAGGCAGAGCAGGGGGTCGGCCAGCAGGATGCAGAGGAGGGAGAAGGCCAGCGAGAACACCGTGCCCGCGATGGCGGTGGTGGAGACCTGACGCTCGACGAGATCCCGGTCACCGGCACCGAAGGCCGTGCTGACGAGGATGCCTGCGCCCAGACACATTCCGTTGATGAAGAGGATCGCCAGCGTCATCAGCGGATTGGAGGTGCCGACCGCGGCCAGCGCGTCCTCGCCGACGAATTTGCCGACGATGATGCTGTCGGCGGCGTTGTAGGTCAGCTGGAACAGATTGCCCAGCACAAGTGGGATCGTAAAATTGACCAGCAGCGGTGTGATGGAGCCGGTCGTCATGTCTTTGGTCATAAGATTTACTTCTTTCTTTGTTAGTTGGCTTGCCCTCTCAGGCAGACGGCTTTGCCCTCTCAGATAAACGGCTTTGCCCTCTCCGTCATTGCTTCGCAATGCCACCTCTCCCAGAGTGAGAGGCAAGTCTTGGCTCCCCCTTTGGGGGAGCTGTCACCGCAGGTGACTGAGAGGGCAAGCCGCCTTTAAATCATCGTTCTTCCACTGAAAACCGCCAGCACCGATCGGCTGGTGCCGTTGGCAAGGAGCTGGGCGGCGGCATGGAGGGCTGCGCCTGCACTGGGTGAAGCGGGGATGGCGTCGGTGCGGAGCACCCGCTGGGCGGTGCGGTTCGCATCGGTGGTGGAGACGGCGGCCACATTGTCCACCACATAGGCGTTGAAGTTTTTGGGAACAAAGCCGAAGCCGATCTCCGGGATGCCGTGGTTGCCGACAAAGCCGCCTGCCAGCGGCTGGCTCTCGTAAGGCTCCACAGCCACGATCCGGACGTCGTTGGTCCATGCCTTGATGGTCTCGCCCACGCCGGTGATGGTGCCGCCGCTGCCCACACCGATGGTGATGGCGTCCACAAGGCTGGCGTTCTCCCGGGCAATGGCCTTGACGATGGCAGGCCCCGTGACCCGGCGGTGATATTCGGGGTTGTCGTCGTTGGCCAGCCAGTTCATATAGTACCAGCCCTTTTCGGCGGCGGTCTTTTCGGCTGCTGCCCGCGCCCCGGCGAGCCCGGCCCGGGCGGGGGAGTGCAGGATCTTGGCTCCCATCCGGAGCAGGTTCTCCTGCCGCAGGGCAGGGGCGTCTTCCGGCATCACCAGCACCACCGGGTGCCCGGCGGTCAGGCTGGCGAGGGTCAGCGCGGAAGCAAAGGCACCCGACGAGGCCTCGATGATGGGCTGACCGGGCAGCAGGCCGCCGCGCTCCGCGGCCAGAGCCAGCATTCCCTCCGCAAGGGAATCCCGGGAGGTCCCGGTGGGGCCGCCGAAATCCAGATAGGCATACAGCCGCCCCCGCAGGCCGCAGTCCGCAAGGTAGCCCCGCAGCTCCACGATGGGGCAGGGCAGGAGCGTCTGATAAAAATTGGGGTAGATGGGCACAGAATACCTCCTGACAGTTTTTTATAAT
The DNA here is from genome assembly GCA_934533135.1 of uncultured Faecalibacterium sp. Lineage (GTDB taxonomy): Bacteria > Bacillota > Clostridia > Oscillospirales > Ruminococcaceae > Faecalibacterium. The sequence goes on along the minus strand of CAKTBG010000006.1, from coordinate 36,499 downwards.
CGTATCGCAATCTGCGCCCATCGTCAAGAAGGGCTTTGGCGAAAAAGGAGAAATTTTGGGCAAAAATTCGGCAGAGTGATGCAAAAAATGCTTGACAAGGGCGGGGCGTTCTGCTATACTCCCTTTGTAAAGCAAAAAACCTTTACAAAACCGGAGGTCAGAGCGGTGGCAAAAGATTTGGAAATGGGCTATCTGCTCGATTTTTACGGCGAGGTGTTGACCGAAAAACAGCGGGAAATGCTGCGCCAGTATTACAACGATGACCTCTCCCTCAGCGAGATCGGAGAAAACTTCGGCATCACCCGGCAGGGCGCACGAGACGCCATCAAGCATGGCGAGACCACTCTGAAGGAGCTGGAGGCGAAAGTCGGCTTTGCGGCCCGGTACCGCCGGGTGCAGGCCAAGCTGGAAGAACTGGAACAGATGGTCATCGACGCACGGTTTGAGTGTACCGGCCCTTACGCCAACCTCACCACCACCGAGTACGCGGCGACGCTGACCCGGATGCTGGAGACCATCCGCTCCATCGACGAAGTGAACGAGAGCTGAACAAAAATTTTGAGAGGAGCACCGAACAATGGCATTTGAATCTTTGACCGACCGCCTTGCCGGTGTGTTCAAGAAGCTGCGCGGCCACGGCAAACTGACCGAGGCCGATATCAAGGCGGCAATGCGCGAAGTCCGGATGGCGTTGCTGGAAGCCGATGTCAACTACAAGGTGGCAAAGGAATTCTGCGCCAAGGTCTCCGAGCGCGCCATGGGGCAGGAAGTCATGGAAAGCCTGACCCCGGCCCAGCAGGTCGTCAAGATCGTCAACGAGGAGCTGGTCGCCCTGATGGGCGGCGAGGAAGCCCCCCGCCTGATCGTGAAGAACAAGGGGCAGACCATCATCATGCTCTGCGGCTTGCAGGGCAACGGCAAAACCACCCACGCGGCCAAGCTTGCAAAGTACTTCATCAAGCAGGGCCGCCGCCCCATGCTGGTGGCCTGCGATATCTATCGCCCGGCCGCGATCGATCAGCTGCAGGTCGTCGGCAAGCAGGCCGGTGCGCCGGTCTTTACGCTGGCAGGGGAGAAGCCGCCCGTCATTGCGAAGAAGGCTCTGGCACACGCCAAGGACTACGGCAATGACATCGTGATCCTCGATACCGCCGGCCGTCTGCAGATCGACGAAGTGCTGATGCAGGAGCTGGTTCAGATCAAGGAAGCCGTTCCCGTGGACGAGACGCTGCTGGTCGTGGACGCCATGGCAGGTCAGGATGCAGTCAACGTTGCCAAGACCTTCAATGAGACGGTCGGGATCGACGGCATCATCCTCACCAAGACCGACGGCGACACCCGCGGCGGTGCAGCCCTGTCGGTTCTGTCCGTCACCGGAAAGCCCATCAAGTTTCAGGGCACCGGCGAGAAGCTGGACGACCTCGAGGTGTTCCACCCCTCCCGGATGGCAAGCCGGATCCTCGGCATGGGCGATGTGCTCAGCCTGATCGAACGTGCGCAGGACGCCGCCGATGAGAAGGCGGCCGAAGAGACCGCCAAGCGGATGCTCGAGAACAAGTTCGACATGAACGATATGCTTGATCAGTTTGCCCAGATCCGCAAGATGGGCGGTGCGGGAGCCATGCTCTCCATGCTGCCGGGCGGCGCGGGCATCGACGCAAGCCAGTTCGACGAGAAGGCGTTCGACCGGATCGAGGCCATGATCTACTCGATGACCAAAGAAGAGCGCGAAAAGCCCTCCATCATCAACCCCAAGCGCAAACGCCGCATCGCGGCGGGCAGCGGCACCCGGGTCGAGGACGTCAACAAGCTGCTCAAGCAGTTTGAGATGATGCAGAAGATGATGAAGCAGTTCAAAAAGAGCCCCAAGGGGTTCGCACGGCGGCTGAGCGGCATGATGGGCAACCCCAATGCCTTCCGCGGCTTAAAATAAGAAATCTCCGAACAAGCCTCGCCTATTAGGAGAGGTGGCATTGCGAAGCAATGACGGAGAGGTTGATCTCAAGTTGGTATAAGACCCCAAAGCCGGGTTTGTACAGATAAATAAAACCGCCCTGTACCACAGGGCATCAAAACAGTTGGAGGATATTTATTATGGCAGTTAAGATTCGTCTGCGCCGCGTTGGTGCTAAGAAGGCTCCCTTCTATCGTGTGGTTGTCGCTGACAGCCGTTTCCCCCGCGATGGCCGTTTCATCGAGGAGATCGGCACTTATGATCCCAATCAGGAGCCCTCTGTCGTGAAGATCGACGCTGAGAAGGCAAAGCAGTGGATCGCTAACGGCGCACAGCCCACCGATACCGTCCGCGTTCTGCTGAAGAAGTCCAACGTTCTGTAAGTAGGAGGGCTGACTCATGCAGGAGCTGTTGCTGGCAGTTGCCCGCGGCCTCGTTGAGGATAAGGAAGCCGTCAAAGTGACGGTGGACGCCCCCCGCGAGGACGGCACCATCGTCTACCACCTGAGCGTGGCAGAGGGAGATATGGGCCGTGTCATCGGCAAGCAGGGCCGGATCGCAAAAGCCATTCGTGTGGTGATGCGCGCGGCTGCTGTGCGGGTCGATGAAAAGGTCCTTGTTGAGATCGACTGAGCACCCTACTGGCCCTTTGCCTTCCGGCAGAGGGCTTTTTCTTATTTTTAGGCAGTTTGCCCTCTCAGTCTGCTTCGCAGACAGCTCTCCCAAAGGGAGAGCCAAGACCTGCCTCTCACTTTGAAAGACTCCCTCCGGCCGGAGGGAGATGTCGCGCAAGCGACAGAGGGAGGACAGGGTGGCAGTGCGAAGCACTGACGGAGAGGGCGAGGATGCTACGAGATTAGGAGTAAAACTATGCAGCAATATCTTGAGGCGGGCAAAGCCGTGACCACCCACGGGGTGAGGGGCGAGCTGAAACTGGAACTGTGGTGCGATGGCGTGGAGTTTTTGAAAAAGGCCGGCCGTCTCTACCCTTCGATCAAGGGCGGAAAAGCCTACAACATCGAGTCCATCCGTCCGCAGGGGCAGATGGCTCTGCTCAAGCTCGAGGGCGTGGACGATATGGACGCCGCCCACGCCCTGCGGGGGCAGGTGTTTTATTTCGACCGGAACGATGCCACCCTGCCCGAGGGCCGCTGGTACGTCGCCGACCTCATTGGCTGTGAGGTGCGGGATGCGGATACCGGCAAGGTCTACGGCGTGGTGACCAGCGTGGATCACCCCGGTGCGCAGGACATCTACACCGTCAAGGCTCCGAACGGAAAAGAATATATGTTCCCGGGTGTGGACGCCTTCCTGAAAGAGCGGAATCCGCCGGAGGGGTATCTCCTCGTCACCCCCATCCCCGGGCTTCTGGACGACGATGTGGACAGCGAACGGGAGGAAACGTGAACCATGGGAATGCGTGTGGACATTGTGACGCTCTTCCCCGAAATGTGCCAACAGGTGCTGGACGCCAGCATCCTTGGCCGGGCGGCCAAGCGGGGCTACATCGAGACCCATTGCCACCAGATCCGGGATTACACCCAAAACAAGCAGAAGCAGACCGACGATTATCCCTACGGCGGCGGCTGCGGGATGGTGCTGTACGCCCAGCCCATCGCGGACTGTCTGCGGGCAGTCCAAAAAGAAGTGGAGGAACAAGGACGACCCAAGCCGCATATTGTGTTCTTGACGGCAGGCGGTGCCCGCTATACGGAGGAACACGCCCGGCGGCTGGCCGAATACGACAACCTCACACTGGTCTGCGGCCACTATGAGGGCATCGACGAGCGGGTGATCGAGGCGTTTGCGGACGAGGAGATCTCCATCGGCGATTACATCCTGACCGGCGGCGAGCTGGCCAGTCTGGTGGTGGCCGACAGCGTGCTCCGGCTGAAACCCGGCGTTCTGGCTGAACAGAAGGGCTACGAGGAGGAAAGCTACTGGGATGGCCTGCTGGAATATCCCCAGTACACCCGCCCCGAAGTCTGGGAGGGCCGCGCCGTGCCGGAAGTTCTGCTGGGCGGCGACCACCAGAAGATCGACGCATGGCGCGGGGCGCAAAGCCGCACCCGCACCCGTCTACGCCGCCCGGAACTGTATGAGCAGTGGTGCGAGACCCATCCCATCACCGCGCTGCCCAAGTGGAAGCGGGGCGAAAATATGCGGCTCGTGAAAACGGAAGCGCAGTGGAGCGCGGCGGCGAAGCTTTTCGCCGAGGGCCGCCGCACCGTCTGCGCCGAGGACTGGACGCCGGAGTATTGCGCCGCCCTCACCGAGGAAAGTTTCCTCACGCAGCTGAAAGCCGAGAAGAAAGAGGGCTGGGTCTGCTATCTCCACACCACCAAGGATGTGCCGGATGCCATGGTCAGCGTCAACCACAAGACCGGCGAGATCGAGCACCTGTTTGTGACGGCCGCCAGCCGCGGCAGGGGCATCGGCATGAAGGTGCTGGACTTTGCCCGCAGGAAACTGGAAGAGCATGACCGCCCGACCCTGACGGTACTGGGCAAAAACACCCGTGCCATTGCGCTGTACCGGCGGATGGGATGGCGCGTTACCGGGAAGGCAATGATCTTTGACCCCAAAACGGACGAAACAGTGGTAAAGTACAACGAACTACTTGTGATGGAATACGAGGGTCAAAACGAGCCGAAAGCCTGAAAATGTTGAAAACTTTTGTATTACCCCGCCAAGGTTGGGGGAATAATTTTGTTGGCTTTGTATAAAAGGCTGAAAAAGCCCCCCTTTTCATTGGGGAAACCGCCAAAAATGCGTCGAAGGGCTGTACAACGGTTTGGGCTTGCGATAAAATAGGTACAACACAACAGGCAAAATTCAATTCTGCATTCCCGAGAACGATAATAGATAGGAGCGTTTTACTATGTACGTCAAAGAAGTTACCGTTGAAAATCAGGTTGGTCTGCACGCCCGTCCCGCTACTTTCTTTATCCAGAAGGCAAACGAGTTCAAGTCTTCCATCTGGGTCGAGAAGGAAGAGCGTCGTGTGAACGCAAAGAGCCTGCTGGGTGTCCTGTCTCTGGGCATCGTGGGCGGTACCACCATCCGCATCATCGCCGATGGCGCAGACGAGCAGGCTGCTGTGGACGGCCTGATCAAGCTGGTCGAGTCTGGCTTCGCAGAGTAATTCGAGCCTTTGAGAATGGAAGCGGCGGGGAGACCTGCCGCTTTTTTGGTATTTCCCCGAAAGGAGGCGGAGCATGGCAGAAACGAACCAGAGAACGCTGCTGAACGCACTGCGGGAGGAAAAGGCCGGGCAGATCAAGGGCGGCATCTACCATAAGGTACAGGTCGAGCTGACCTACAACTCGAACCACATCGAGGGCAGCCGCCTGACCCACGATCAGACCCGCTATATCTATGAGACAAACACCATCGGGATGGAAAACGGCGTGCTGAACGTGGACGATATTGTGGAGACGGCAAACCATTTCCAGTGCATCGACCTTATCATCGACCACGCAGAACAGCCGCTGACCGAGGACTTTATCAAGCTGCTGCACCGGACCTTGAAGACCGGCACCAGCGACTCCCGCAAGGACTGGTTCGCGGTGGGCGAGTACAAAAAACTGCCCAACGAGGTGGGCGGGCGAAGCACGACCCCGCCGGAACAGGTGGCAGAAAAGTGCGGTGCGTTGCTGAAGCGGTATGCGCAGAAAGATCGGCCGACCCTGAAAGATCTGATCGACTTCCACTACCAGTTCGAGTGCATCCATCCGTTTCAGGATGGCAACGGCCGGGTCGGACGGCTGATCCTGTTCAAGGAGTGCCTGCGGTATGACATCGTGCCGTTCATCATCGACGAAGAGTTGAAACTTTTCTACTATCGCGGCCTGCATGAGTGGAAAACCGAGCCGGGCTATCTCATGGATACCTGCCTGACAGCACAGGACAAGTTCAAGGCATATCTCGATTATTTCCGGATCTCGTATCGACCGTAAAAAGGAGGACATTCTGATGAAAGAGAACACGAAGGAAAAGATCTACAACGTTTTGGAAAAAGCCCACGACCTGTGTGACTCGGGCAAGCCGTGGTATTTCTTCCTCGGGATGTGGGCGGTCGTGCTGGTGCTGGATGTCATCTGCCAGCTTTTCTGCGAGAAAAAGCCCAAGCTGTGGTGCTGGCTCATGGCGGCGATGGGCATCGTGAACTGCATCCTGAACCTCACCATCTGCCGCCTGAACCGGGAAATGAAAGCCGCCGAAGCTGACCTATGACCAAAGCGGAACTGTATCAGAAAGCCTGCATGCTGCCGCTGCTGCCCGGCGTGTATATCATCCGGGATAAGAGCGACACCATCATCTATATCGGCAAGGCGAAGCGGCTGCGCATCCGGGTCAGCCAGTATTTCCGGGAGGGCGTGCCCCACGACAACAAGGTAAGCCAGATGATCGCCCACGCCTATGCGTTTGATGTGATCGTCTGCCAGAGCGAGTTTGAGGCTCTGGTGCTGGAAGCCAGCCAGATCAAAGCCCATACCCCGAAGTACAACATCCTGCTCAAGGACGACAAGGGCTACAGCTATATCAAGATCACGAAGGAGGACTGGCCGCGGCTGTCGTTCACCCTGCAGAAGGAGGACGACGGCGCGGAGTATATCGGCCCCTATACCTCCAGCTTTGCGGCACGGCAGATGGCGGAGACCGCCATGGACGCCTTTTTGTTGCCCCGCTGCAGCAAGCGGTTCCCGCAGGACATCGGCAAAGGCCGCCCCTGCCTGAATGCCCACATCGGCAAGTGCATGGCCGTGTGCAGCGGAAAGGTCCGCTGCGAGAACTACAATCAGGCCGTCAAGAGCGCGGTGCATCTGATCCGGTATGGCAAAAAGGACATCCTGAAGACCCTCAACGAACGGATGCTGGAAGCCTCTGAACGGCTGGAATTTGAGACGGCGGCTCTGCTCCGGGATCAGATCGCGGCCATCACCAAGGTGACCGCCGGGCAGAAGGTGGTCGTGGATCCGGAGGTGGAGATGGATGTGGTGGCACTGGCTGGCACGCCGAACAGCGTCTGCGTGGCTGTCCTCCGCTTCCGGGAGGGAAGGCTGACCGACAAGCGGGAGTTTCTGTTCCACGACACCGCCGATATGGGGGCGGTGCGGGAGGAATTTCTGCCCCGGTACTATCTGGACGACGAACAGATCCCCAAGATCATCGCGGTGGACGAACTGCCGCCGGATGCGGATGCCTTGCAGCAGGCTCTCAACGCGAAGCGGGGCAGCGAGGTGCAGCTCTACACCCCGCAGAGGGGCGACAAGGCGCACTTGGTGGAGATGGCACACACCAACGCCGTGGAGCGTCTGGCCCGCGAGAGCGGCCGCTACGCCCGGGAGGAGAAGCTTCTGGATGAGCTGGCACAGGTGCTGGGGCTTTCCAAGCCGCCCCGCATGATCGAGAGCTACGATATCTCCAACTGGGGCGACGGCACCAGCGTCTGCGGCATGGTGACCTTCAAGGACGGCAAGCCCTACAAGGCGGGCTATCGGAAGTTCAAGATGAAAACCGTTGCGGGCACCGACGACTATGCGTCGCTGGCCGAGACGGTCGCCCGGCGTGCGGCGGAATACGAGAAATACGAGGCCATGGCACAGGCCGGAGAGCCCAGCAGCAACGCGTTCGGGCAGAAGCCCGACCTGCTGTTGATGGACGGCGGGCGCGGGCAGGTGAGCGCGGCAAAAGAGGCACTGGCCGGAACCAAGCTGGCCGATGTGCCCCTGTACGGCATGGTCAAGGACGACCATCACCGCACCCGTGCCATTGTGGACAGCGAGGGGCGGGAGATCGCCATCAACATAAACCGCGGAACCTTCACGTTTATCACCGCGATCCAAGACGAAACGCACCGTTTTGCCAACGCCTACCGCAAGCAGCAGATGAATCAGAAAAGCTATTCCTCGACCCTGACCGAGGTGCCGGGCGTCGGCCCCAAGACCGCCAAGGCACTGATGGCGCAGTTCAAGAGTGTGGCCGCAGTGAAAGAGGCGACGCCCGACCAGCTGGAAAATACCCCCGGCGTGGGCAGACAGCTGGCGCAGACCATCTACGAATATTTTCACGCATGACAAAATCCCCTGTAACTTTGAATAAAAGTTACAGGGGATTTTTTAGATGCCAGCCCTCTCCGTCAACGCTTTGCGTTGCCACCTCTCCCAAAGGGAGAGGCAAGACTTGGCTCCCACTCTGGTGGGAGCTGTCGCCGCAGGCGACGGAGTGGGTGATTTTTTTAGACCAGATCCGAGTAGGTGATCAACTGCACGTCATGGGCGTCCAGCCAGTCCTTCATGGCGGGATCGGTCAGCATGGCGACCTCTTTGGTGCGGTTGACGGTCAGCGAGCTGGAACGGAGAATGAAGTCGTCCAGATATCCCGGATGGCAGACGAAGACGTTGGGGAGGCTGGGGTCGGCCAGACGCACGGCGTTTTTCAGGCTCTCCCACGGGTCGTAATCCGGCTGCATCGATTCGATGGGCTGGGAGGCGATGGGCTTGCCGCAGAAGGTCCGCTTGCCGGTGACCCCGTCACGGGTGTTGAGCTTGAGGCCGTACTTCTCGGCGACGATGGCAAGAGCCTTGGAAAGGTTCTTGCTCTGGACGGCGTGTGCCTCGAAGTAATCCGGGTCGCGGCCTACCAGCTCTTTGAAGCGGTGGTACTGCGCCTCGATCTCGATCACCATCTCGTCCAGCACGGTGAACTCCCGCCCCTCAGCGAAGGCTGCGCGGTAGATCTTGCTGCTTTTCAGGTTTCCGTTTTCGTCCAGCAGGCTGGGGATCTTGGCCGGGTCTGCACAGGGTTTGCCGATGCAGAGATTGGTGTGCTGGCCGATGCAGATGCCGGTGCCCTCCATCAACTTCAGGCCGTGGACGGTGGCGGGCATATTGACCATCAGCCCGGCGGTACGGATCAGACCTTCTTTGACGGTCTTTTCGATGCCGTAGTTGACGGCTTCGGAGTAGCCGATGTCGTCAGCGCGGAGAATCATTTGGATGCTCATAAAAAATCCTCCTGAAAAAGACAGAACGTGAAGGGGATCAATCCGCCTTCAGCTCACCCTTCTTGAAGCCGAAGAGGTAAGTGACGATGGTGGCGACCACAAAGCTGATGATGGAAGCGATGACGGCGTTGACGAAGTTTTCGGTGGTGCCGCCGAGGAAGCGCAGGACGTTCAGGAAGTTGGCAGTGCCCGGAGCGTAGCGGATGACGTGCATGAGACCCATGTAGCAGCCGCCTGCAAAACCGCCTGCCATCAGGCCGATGAAGGTGCGGAAGTGGTTCATGCACAGACCGTACAGGGTGGGCTCGGTGATGCCGCCGACGATGCCGGAAACGAAGAAGCCGAGGAAGCTGGTGCGGTCATTCTTGCTCTTGGTGCGGAGTGCATAGAGGAAAGCACCGAAGGCGACGCCCCAAGTGGCGCAGGTGGCAACGTGGCCGCCGAGGATGGCACCGGTCTGATAGCCGGTCTCGAGGTACTGGACGTTGAAGGCAGTGATGACGGCAATGTGCATACCGGTCATGACGAGGAACTCCCAGATGGCACCGACCACGCCGACGCCGATGAAGCCGGTGGCGTTGCTGAAGGCGGTCAGGCCGCCGGTGAGCAGGCCGCTGAGGATGTTGCCCAGAGGAGCCAGCAGGAGGAAGCCGACGGGAGCGGTGATGAAGATGGTCAGGGTCGGCAGGAACAGGGTGGAGACCATCTCAGGGATGACTTTTGCAAGGATCCGATAGACCAGAGCCATGAATGCCACACAGAGCAGGACGGGAACGACCGACTGGCTGTAGTTGACCATCCGGACGCCGATGCCGAAGATGCTGAAGGGCGTGCCGTCGGTGACCATGGCGACGTACTGGGGAGCCTGCAGGATGCAGCCCATGATGGCACCCAGCGGAGCCGGAACGTCCAGCTTTTTCGCTGCGGTGTAGCCCAGCAGGATGGGCATATAGTAGAAGCAGGCATTGTAGATGATGTCGAAGAGAATGTAGGTGCTGCTGTCCTTGGCAATCAGGTTGAGCATGGTGGGTCCGAACAGCGAGGTGACGATCTTGGCAAAGCCGGCGACCGTCAGGACCGGGATCAGCGGGGTCATGGAACCGGCGAGGTAGTTCAGGATCTTGGAGCCGACCTTCTTGGGGGTCAGCTTCTCTTTGGGTGCGTCCAGATTTTCGTTGATGGCGGCATGGGCGGTAAAGCTGCCCATGCTGCAGACTTCGTCGTAGACCTTGGTAACATTCTGACCAATGATGACCTGATACTGGCCGCCCGAACGGACGACGCCCAGAACGCCGGGGATCTTTTTGACCTCATCATCCACGGGGATGTTCTGATCCTTCAGGGTGAAGCGCAGGCGGGTCACGCAGTGGGCGACGTCGGAAATGTTTGCCGTACCGCCGACCGCCGCCAAAACGTCGGATGCGATTTTTTTGTTGTCTGCCATGATGTTTCTCCTTTTCTTGGGTGGGTGTGCAAAATCTATTGTCTCTTCTTCTGCAGGCCGCGGTTCCTGCGGAAAAAGAAAAGACCTCCCAAACAGACGGTGCCCCCGAAGCGGCATCGCCGGTGTTGAAAGGTCAAGCTCCCTTGCGGGATAACAATCCTTTTAAACTAAATTTTTATAGAGACGGAGCCTCAAAGCTCCTGCGAGATGACACGGTTGATGTGCATGATGAGGTAGAGCTTTTCTTCCTCGCTGAGGTCGATGGACCAGTTGCGCTGGAGGTATTCGTGGATCTGATCCACACAGGCCGAGACGTCCTTGTACTCATCCCGGATGGATGCGTACATCTGCAGGTTGTCGCTGTCGATGGGGGAATCCGCCTGCACCCGTTTGAGCAGGTACTGCACATGGGTCGCAAAGCGGGCGTAGTTGAAGGTATCGCGGCGGATGGTGACCTGCAGTGCGTGCTCGACGATCTGGGTCATCCGCTCGAGAATGGTCTCGTATTCTTCTTCCGCGGTCAGCTGGCCGCTGCTGGGCGAGCCAAGGCTGGCGTTGATGAAGTGCATGGCCACGCCCTGTACCTCGCCTTTGGGGAGTTTGACGTGAAACGCCTGCTCCATCGCTTTTACGATTTGACGGCCGATCTCGACCTCCACCGGGTAGTTCTGCTCCATCTCGTAGATGGAAGGCATCGGGGTGTAAATGCCCCGCTTCGCCCGGGTCATGGCAAAGGCCAGATGGTCGGCCAGCGTCATGATGAGGTTCGCGTTGGTCTCATAGGGCAGCTTGCCGCGGATCTGCGCGACCTGCCGGGAGGTAAAATCAATCACATCCAGCGGGATGTCATCCAGCAACGGCAGGAAATTGCGGTTCAGGTCGTAGAAGGTGCGCTGGATCTTGCTGAGAGGCACTTCGGACGGAGGCTTGAGGAAGCCAACGCCTTTGCCGAATACAACAACTTCCTGCCCTTTACTGTCCAGACAAAGCGCAACGTTGTTGTTGATATTCTTTACTACGATCACAGGGAAAATCCTCCATTGAACGAAAAATCTCCGGACGACCACACAAAGAGATAGTAAACCCTTACTATTGTCTTTGCGGAAAAGCCTCCAGAGAGTAACAAACCGCGTTCCGATTGATTGACTTTAGTATACACAGTTTGTTCATGTTTTTCAAGACGGCGATTTATCCAAAATAAAGGTCGAAAAATTGTGCGGTTTTTCAAACGGGGCAGAAAAGACGCAATCAGAGCAGCCTGAAAAAGAGAAATCCGGCAGGACGAGAATTAACAATTCTGAAACAAAACTCAAACACTTGTCAAACGCAGGGCGTTTATGCTATGAATAACGTATCAAGAGCGTGAGGGAGGAAAAATGGATGGTCCATATTCTGGTCGTAGACGATGACCCCAAGCTGAACAAGGCGGTCTGCAATTACATGAACGACTGCGGTTTTACGGCGAAAGGGATGTTGAACGCACGGGAAGCCTACGATGAACTGTACAACAGCCTGTATGACCTCATCGTGTCGGATATCATGATGCCGGAGATCGACGGCTTCGCCTTTGCCCAGTCGGTGCGGCAGGTGAACAAGCACATTCCAATTCTGTTCATGTCGGCAAAGGATGACCTGCCGTCCAAACAGAAGGGGTTCCGGCTGGGCATTGACGACTATATGGTAAAGCCCATCGAGCTGGCCGAGCTGGAAATGCGTGTCCGCGCGCTGCTCCGCCGGGCGAACATCGAGGCGGAACGGAAGCTGACTGTCGGCAACCTGACGATGGACGCCGACGCCATGACGGTGGAAATTGACGGCGAAGAAGTACCATTCGCGACACGGGAGTTCAATATTTTATATAAGCTGCTCTCCTACCCCAAAAAGACCTTTACCCGGGCGCAGCTGATGGATGAGTTCTGGGGGCTGGACAGCGAGACAAGTCTGCGTGCCGTGGATGTGTATATCACCAAGCTTCGGGATAAATGTTCGGCCTGCGACGGCTTTGAGATAAAGACGGTGCGCGGTTTGGGTTACAAGGCGGTGCTGGTATGAGTGCGGAGGAATTCTGGAAAGGCGTCCGGCAGAGAAGCATTTTTCCGCCGTCGCTGTTTTTTGTCTATCTGGGTGTTTTGTTTCTGATGTCAGGCATCCACACGGGGCTGATCGTTGGCATGAACAGCCTTGCCTGGCCGGACTGGGTACAGGTCTCTATCCCACTCCTGTACTGGGGGCTTGTTGCAGTCGGCCTGACCCTGTTCACCCGGAAAAAGATCCGCAAGACCTATGAGGAACCGATGCTGATGCTGGCAAAGGCGACCCGGCAGGTGGCGGAGGGGAATTTCTCGGTCTATGTGCCGCCCATCCACACGCCGGACAAGACGGATTACCTCGACCAAATGATTCTGGACTTTGACAAGATGGTGGAGGAACTGGGAAGCATCGAGACGCTGAAAACGGACTTTTTTTCGGATGTATCACATGAATTCAAGTCGCCTCTGGCCGTTATCCATAGCAATGCGGAACTGCTGAAAAAAAACGGCCAACTGGATGAAAATCAACAGGAATCGGTGGAAAACATCCTCTCGGCATCCCGGCGGCTCTCGAACCTCATCCAGAATATGCTCAAGCTGAACAAGCTCGAAAAACAGACCATCCGCCCGATGCCGGAAGCGTTCGACGTCTGCGCACAGCTCTGCGAATGTGCGGTGCAGTTTGAGGACAGCTGGGAAAAGAAGAACCTTGACTTCGAGGCCGATCTGGAAGACAGCGCGCTGGTCTACGCCGACCCGGATCTGACGGAACTGGTCTGGACGAATCTGCTGTCCAACGCCATCAAATTCACGCCCGAGGGTGGAACCGTCACCCTGACCCAGAGGACGGAAGATGGACGGGTGCGGATAGCGGTCAAGGATAGTGGCTGCGGCATGACAAAAGAAACAACGAAACGTATCTTCGATAAGTTTTATCAGGGTGATACCAGCCACGCCACACAGGGAAACGGCCTTGGTCTGGCACTGGTGAAACGAATTCTTGAACTGTCGGAGGGCAGCATCACGGTGGAAAGCGAACCGGAAAAAGGCTCGGTCTTTACCGTTCGCCTGCCGCTGGCAGAACACGGGAAGGAGAATACGGAATGAGCGAGATGCAGAAACAAAACCGTACCGTGTATGAGTATAAGGAAGTTTCGGTGCGCAGTGAAAAGGCGTTGCTCTATCTGGACGGCTACGAAAGCTTTGGCTGGCAGCCGGACGAGAACTTCCCGATGCAGGAAAGCGGCGGCAAAGTCACCCTGAAACTCAAGCGTGACCGGAAAATCGTGAACAAGACCGAGCTGACCCGGTTGCAGCGGCATTTTGAAGCAAACCTTGAGGAGATCGCCGCGCTGGAACGCTCCAAGACCACCACAGCAAAGCTCTGGGCGAGCGGTATTGCGATTCTCGGCACGGCGTTCATGGCCGGGTCGGTGTTCGCGGTCACGGCAAAACCACCCAATAGCATGCTGTGCGTCTTGCTGGCAGTTCCGGCCTTTGCCGGGTGGGTGGCTCCCCGGTTCGTCTACCGGTTCGTCCGGGAGAAAAAGACAAAGCAGGTGACGCCCTTCATCGAGACGAAAATGGAAGAACTTTATACCCTCTGTGAAAAGGGAAATACACTGCTGTAAGCACGCACGGCCCTCTCTGTCCTTCGGGATGGAGAGGGATTTTTTGTGCCATTTTTGAATTAACACTTCTCAAACAAAAGCCAAACGATTCGCAAACAGAGGGGCGATAGAATCCTCTCGTAAACATCGGACACCCAACACCCAACACGGGAAAGGAAAATGTAGCATGGCAAAGAAGTACCGCATCAAGCCGGGCATCATCGGCAACGCCGTGATGGACGCATACTACAAAATCGAGTATGACGTCATCAATACCTATCGGAAGATCGAGAAAGCCTTTGTCGACCGCTTCCTTGAGGAAGTCGACGAGGACGAACCGGCGGGACGCAGACCCTACGGGAAGAAAGCAACCTACAAACATCACGAAAGACAGGAGAAAGAAACAATGAAAAAGAGCAATTTTGTCGCACTCATCCTTGGCACCGTTGGTGTCGTGTTCTTCGCACTGGGCATGTGCATGACGACCCTGACCGAGTGGAACATGTTCCAGCAAGGCATCATCTGCGGCGTCATCGGCCTGGCCGTTCTGCTGGCGGACCTCGTTATCTGGCGTCGGATGGAGGGCAAGGAGCCCATCCACCTCAGCGGTAAGACACTGGCGACCATTGCGCTGGCTGTGGTCGGCGCACTGCTGCTGGGCGTTGGCATGTGCCTGTGCATGGTCTTCGGCTATATGGTGCAGGGTATCCTTATCGGTCTGGTCGGCATCGTCGGTCTGCTCTGCCTCATCCCCCTGACGAAAGGGTTGAAGTGAGGATTAACATTTCTCAAACAGAACTGTTAAAAACTCCTTCCGTCATCGCTGCGCGATGCCACCCATCCGCCCTCTGTCTCTTCGAGACATCTCCCTCCGGCCGGAGGGAGTGTTTCTCCGGGAGGGAGGCTTTTACAGCTAACCGTTAACTCAGAGGCTCCCTCTTAGAGGGGGCTGGCACAGCGAAGCTGTGACTGGAAGAGTATGCCAATTAGCAAACAAAATAAAAAACAACATAGGAGATTTGAACGATGAAAAACGAAATGATGAAGCTTCCCACCAACTGCGCTATGATGAACGAAGAAGAGATGATGTATGTCGACGGCGGCTCTGCTGCGGACGTCGCGGAAACGGCGGTCAAGGCCGTTGTCGCGGTCGGCGTGTCGGCTGCGTTGACCGGTGTTGCTGCATTTGCGGCGGTCAAAATCCTGAGCATCTTCAGCCCGAAGACATGGGAAGATGCCGGCACCGCCTGCAAGAACTGGTGGGATTCCATTACGGCAAAGAACTGAGCAAGAGTCAAAACCACCGGCTGAGCCGGTGGCTTGAGTAAGCCCTAGAAGGGCACCTTACTGGCAAAGCCCCTTAAGGGGCCACGAGCAAGCATCTTTCATCTGCATTACCTGCCCTACCGCTCTAACGAGCTATGTTGCAAAGTGCATCTTCTAAGATGACAATTTCTCTGTCATCTCGCTTCGCTTGAATCTTATAGCTAAAGCATTTTCTACTCCACCAGCAGAGCTGGTGGTTGTCGCTCGCTCAAGCTACCCAAAACAAGGCCCTCACGGCAGCAGATGCACCGTGAGGGCCTTGCGCTATTTCAGGAGAAAATCAGTTTTCGCTGGAGATGTCCTGCCCGAAGTAACGCTCGGAGATCTCGGTCAGGGTGCCGTCGGCACGCAGCGCGTCGATGGCGGTGTTGATGGCTTCCAGCAGGGAAGCCGAGGCCTCGCCCTTGCGCAGGGGGATGGCCACATGGGAGGCTTCCTCGGTCTGTGCCACGATCTTGAAATCTGCGTCCGGATGGACGTTCAGGTAATCGTAGAAGGAGACGTCGGCGTTCAGGGTGGCGTCAATGCGGCCGGCGGTCAGCAGCTGGATGGTCTCTTCCAGCGTGTCGATGCCCTGCACGGTGGCACCGTAGCTCTCGGCCAGCTCCATATAGGTGGAAGCGAGGCTGTTGGCCGTGGTCTTGCCCTTCAGATCCTCAAAACGGGTGATGGTGTCGTTGTCCTTCTTGACGGCCAGTGCGGTGTGGATGTAGGCGTAAGGGGTGGTGAAATCGTAGGTCTTGGCGCGTTCCTCGGTGACCTCCACGCCGTTGCAGACCAGATCGTAACGGCCTGCGTCCAGACCGGCAAACAGGCTGTCCCAGTCGCTCTCGACGTAATCCGGCTCCACGCCCAGCTTTTCGGCGATGGCGCGGGAGACCTCAACATCGTAGCCCACCAGCGTGTCGCTGGCATCATGGAAGCTCCACGGCTGCCATGCACCCTCGAGAGCCACGATCAGGGTGCCGCGGTTCTGGATGGCAGCCAGCTGATCGTCGGCAGCGGCGGCAGAAGATGCACTGCCGGAAGCTGCAGAGCCTGCGGCGGAGCTGCCGCTGTTGTTAGAGGAGCAGCCCGCCAGCGTCAGGACGCCTGCGGCTGCCATGAAACCCATCATCGAAATAAAGGTTCTTCTTCTCATTCTTATAAATTCCTTTCATTGATCTTTTGCAGGAAGGCGCGGGTGCGCTCTTCTCTGGGATTGGCAAAAAATGCGGCAGAGGGGGCTTCCTCCACCACCACGCCGTTCTCCATGAGGACGGTCTTGGAGGAGACGTTCCGGGCGAAGCCCATCTCGTGGGTGACCACCAGCATGGTCATGCCCTCCTCGGCCAGCTGGCGCATGACCGAGAGGACTTCGCCGGTCAGCTCCGGGTCGAGGGCACTGGTGGGCTCGTCAAAGTAGAGGATCTCGGGGTCGGTGGCAAGGGCGCGGGCAATGGCGACGCGTTGCTGCTGGCCGCCCGACAGCTGGAGGGGATAGGCATCGGCCCGGTCGGAGAGGCCGACCTTTTCCAGCATTTTCCGGCCGATGGCGTCGGCCTGCTCTTTGGGCATCCGGCGCGCCACGATCAGACCTTCGGTAACGTTCTGCAGGGCGGTCTTGTTCCGGAAGAGGTTGTAGTTCTGGAACACAAAGGCCGTTTTGCGGCGCAGGCGGGCGATGTCGGCTTTGGAGATGGTGCCAAGGTCGAACCGCTCCCCATCAAACACCAGCGTGCCGCTGTCGGCGGTCTCGAGGAAGTTCAGGCAGCGGAGCAGGGTGGTCTTGCCCGAACCGCTGGGGCCGAGGATGGCGACGACATCGCCCTTATTGACGGTCAGATCGACCCCTTTGAGCACGTCCAGCGTGTGGACCGTCCGGCGGGGCTTCCCCCAGAGGCCGGGTCTGCCCTTGCGCGGCTCCATCGTCCGGAAGGATTTGTGGATGTTCTGGATCTCAAGCATTGCCATGGATGTTCCGCTCCTTTCTCACTGGAACCCGTGGGCGTTCAGTTGACGCTCCAACAGAGCCTGCAGCTTGGTGATGACCGTGCAGAACAGCAGATAGACCACGGCGACCTCGCAGTAGATCGGCAGAAAAATATAGGTGCGCGCCGCCACCCGCTGCCCCGCCATGAACAGCTCGGCCACCGTGATGTTGGAGGCCAGCGAGGTATCTTTGATCATGCCGATAAGGGAGTTGGACAGGGCGGGCACCGCGGTGCGGAACGCCTGCGGCAGAACGATGCGGCGCATGATCTGCCCCCAGCTCATGCCGACACAATAACCGGCTTCCAGCTGACCCTGCGGCACGCTTTCCAGCGCACCGCGCATGGTCTCGGCGCAGTAGGCACCCTCGTTGAACGCAAAGGCGATGACCGCCGCCGGAAATGCGTCCAGCATGATGCCGACGCTGGGCAGGCCGTAGAAGATGATGAACAGCTGCACCAGCAGGGGGGTGCCGCGGATGACCCAGATGTAAAACCGGGCGATCTGGCGCAGCACCGGCACACGGGCATACTGCACCAGAGCCACGACCACCGCGAGGATCATGGCAAAGAAAAACGAGACCACCGTCAGCGGGATGGTCATGGTGAGACCGGCCGTCAGGATGCGGGGCAGTGCCTCCCAGAGGACGCTGACGGTGCGGTTTTGCAACAGTGCTTCCAACATGAAAAATCTTCCTTATTGACAGAAAAATACGGGATGATCGGAATTATACACCCTCAACCCGGCTTTAGGTCAAGCAAAACCTACAATTCCTACTGGATTACTATAGCATGATTTTGTCGCAAGCGCAATCGTTTTTGGAAAAGCGCATACTATCCCTAAAAATAAAAGGAAACATACGTAAACTTTGTGCAGTCTGGCAAGGTGTTGACGTTGCATCAAGTTTTGTGTACAATGAACGTAACACAAGCCGTGCGGGAAGACCGCGGCAACACTGCCTGCGGCGCAAAACCGCCGGGCGCATACGGAGGACTGAACGTGACAAAACGTAAAATTGGTATTCTGGGTGCAGGTACTTGGGGCATGGCTCTGGCACGGATGCTGTGCGTGAGCGGACACGATGTGCTGGTCTGGTCGGCCATTGAACAGGAGATCGACAACCTGTCGGCGACCCGGATCCACCCGAATCTGCCCGGGATGAAGATCCCCGCAGAGCTGCAGTTCACCAAGAACATCGAAGACGTCTGCAAGGACAAGGACATTGTCCTGTTTGCGGTGCCGTCGGTCTTTGTGCGGGCGACCGCCGCCAAAGCACGCCCCTATGTGCAGGAGGGGCAGATCATTGTGGATGTGGCCAAGGGCATCGAGCCGGATACCCTCTGCACCATGACCGAGATCCTTGCCGACGAGCTGGGCAAGGATGGCGGCCCGAAGCACGTCCGGCTGGTGGCACTCTCCGGCCCGACCCATGCCGAAGAAGTGGCCATCGACCTGCCGACCACCATCGTCTCGGCCAGCCCGGATGCAGAGGCGGCCAAGTTTGTGCAGGAGGTGTTCTCCAACACCTGCATGAGAGTCTACACCAATGAGGACATCAAGGGCGTGGAGCTGAGCGGTGCCATGAAGAACGTCATCGCACTGGGCGTCGGCATCTCCACCGGCCTCGGCTACGGCGACAACGCCCGCGCCGCCCTCATCACCCGCGGCATCGCGGAAATTGCCCGTCTGGGCGTGGCGATGGGCTGCAATGTCCATACCTTTGCGGGTCTGGCCGGCATCGGCGATCTGATCGTGACCGCCACCAGTATGCACAGCCGGAACAACCGCGCCGGCATCCTCATCGGCAAGGGCGAGACGCCCGAAACGGCGGTCAAGGAAGTCGGCATGGTGGTCGAGGGCATGAACGCCCTGCCCGCTGCGCTGGAGCTGGCCGACCGGTATCAGGTGGAGATGCCCATCGTGCAGACCGTCAACGCCATTGTCAACAAGGGCATGAGTGCGGCAGACGCCGTGCGCGCCCTGATGGACCGCGACCCCAAGAACGAGCTGCCGCATGGATACGAGAAGCCCTCTCAGTCTCGCTGACGCTCGCCAGCTCTCCCGAAGGGAGAGCCCTTGGCAGGCCGGTTGACTTTCTACGAAAAACAATAAATGCCGGGCCCTGCGGTCTGGATTCATGGCATCGCGTCTGTGAATCTGGACAACAGGGCTCGGTATTTTGCGTTATATGCGTTATAAAAAACTTTGCTCAATGGATGTGGGCTTTCCCGACTCGCCAGTGGCTCCCCCTTTGGGAAAGACTCCCTCCGGCCGGAGGGAGATGCCGCGCCAGCGACAAAAGGAGGATGGCTGCCACCGAAGGCGACTGAGAGGGCAATATCTCAAATATTTTACTGAAAATATACCCAAAAGGGTGGAAGACGCCGGGAAATTCTGTTATACTTCTTAGGAATGAGAAAAAATGAGGGAGGAATGAAGATGCCGTCTACCTATGCACACCGGCGGTTCGGAGCCAATGTGCTGGAACATCTGCCGACCGAGATCCAGAACCAGATCACGCCCTATCGGGAATTGTACGATATGGGGCTCCATGGACCGGATCTGCTGTTTTACTACCACGCGGCCAGCTCGAATAAGGTCGGCCAGCTGGGAAATGCCATGCACGAGGAGCCGGGCGAGGTGTTCTTTGCACCGGCGCGGGAGGTTATCCGGAAGGCGGAGGATCGGGGGGCAGCGTTGGCCTATGTGCTGGGCTTTATCTGCCACTTTGCGCTGGACAGCACCTGCCATCCCTATGTGGAGCAGTACGTCCGTTCCAGTGGGGTGAGCCACTGCGAGATCGAGACGGAGTTTGACAATATGCTGATGCGCCGGGACGGATACGACCCGCTGCACTTTTTCACCGCCAGCCACATCCACCCCAGCATGGAGCGTGCGAAGGTGGTGGCTCCCTTCTACAAGGATCTCACGGTGGAGGAAATTTACGACGCCATGCAGGGGATGCTCTCGGTACACCGGCTGCTGCAGGCCTCCAACCCGGTGAAACGCTGGGTGGTGCTGACCGGGATGCGGGTCGTGGGCAAGTACGACACCCTGCACGGGCTGGTGGCAAACCCGAAGCCCAACCCCGCCTGCACCGTGAGCAACCGGAAACTGGATCTGCTGTACGGCAAAGCTCTGCCGCTGGCCGAGCGGCTGATCCTGGAATATGAAGATGCGCTGGACAGCGGCAAACCGCTGGACAGGGCGTATCAGCACACCTTTGGTGAGAATTGAGGAATTATGGCGAAAGAAAGCAAAAAATTTCAGCTGACCGGGCTGGAACGTTCGTGGATCCTGTACGACGTCGGAAATTCGGCCTTTGTGCTGATGGTGGCGACGTTGATCCCCATCTTTTTCAATGCGCTGGCGGAAACTGGCGGTCTGTCGTCGGTGGAATATCTGGCTTACTGGGGTTATGCCAGCTCGGTGGTGACCATCATCACGGCGGTGCTCAGCCCGATCCTCGGCACGCTGGCCGACACGAAGGGATTCAAGAAGCCCATCTTCCTGCTCTGCCTGATCGTGGGCGTGGCGGGCTGCTGCATGATGGGGTTTGCCGCCACATGGCTGCCCTTCCTTGTGATCTTTGTGGTTGCAAAGGTCGGCTTCTCGGGCAGTCTGGTCTTTTACGATTCGATGCTGAGCGATGTGACGACGCCGGATCGCATGGACGAGGTGTCCGCCCGCGGATATGCGTGGGGATACATCGGCAGCTGTGTGCCCTTTGTGGTCTGTCTGGCGTTGGTGCTGGGTGCAGGAACCATCGGCCTGTCGCAGATGACGGCGTTGAACATCGCCCTGCTGCTTACCGCAGTCTGGTGGCTGGGAACCAGCCTGCCGCTGCTGAAGCAGTACAAACAGCTCCACTATGTGGAGGTGGAAAAATACGCCATCCTGCAGAGCTTTGTCCGCATCGGCCACACGCTGAAGAATCTGTATAAGGACAAGCAGGTGTTCTGGTTCCTGCTGGCGTTCTTCTGCTACATCGACGGCGTGTACACCATCATCGACATGGCGACGGCCTACGGCACGGCACTGGGGCTGGATACCACCGGCCTGCTGCTGGCGTTGCTGCTGACCCAGATCGTGGCCTTCCCCTCGGCACTGCTCTTCGGGCGGCTGTCCTCCAAGTATCCGTCCAGTACGCTGATCCCGGTCTGCATCGCGGCCTATGCGGGCATTGCGGTGTTCGCGTTCTTCCTGACCCAGCAGTGGCAGTTCTGGGTGCTGGCGGTCATCGTGGGAATGTTCCAAGGCGGGGTGCAGGCGTTGAGCCGCTCCCACTTTGCCAAGATCATCCCGCCGGAAAAGTCGGGCGAATACTTTGGCCTGTTCGACATCTGCGGCAAAGGGGCGTCCTTCCTTGGCACCATGATCGTCAGCGTCGGCAGCCAGCTGACCGGAAACGTGAATGTCGGCGTTGGCTCCCTGATCGTGCTGTTCATTCTGGGCTTCATTCTGTTCCGGGTGTCCAATAAAAAAGGCGTGATTACGGGGTAAGCCTGTTCACAAATGGCGGTTTGTCGGGTTCGGCAAACCGCCATTTTTATAGTTCGAGGCTGTGTTCGTTCAGAAGAAAATCGTAGATGCTCATAATGAGGACGCCAGACGCGTTGTAGTAGGGCGCGGGGGTGTCTTTGGTGATGATGATTTTTTTGAAGAAGTCACCGGTCAGCATCAGAGAACGTTGTTCCTGCTCCATTTTTTCTTCTGTAGGCAGTGCATAAGCGGACTGGATATAATACCGTTTGGAACCTTGATTGCAAACAAAGTCGATTTCCAGCTGGCGGCGGATGCCGTTTCCCTTTTCATTGGTTCCGTATTGTGTAATAACACCGACATCCACATTGAAACCGCGGATCTTCAACTCGTTGAAAATGACGTTTTCCATTGTGTGGGTCTCTTCGAGCTGGCGGAAATTGAGCCGGGCATTTCGGAGACCGAGATCTGTAAAGTAGTATTTTAAAGGAGTGTCGATGTATTTCTTTCCTTTGACGTCGTAGCGTACCGCACTGTCGAGAAGGAAAGAATCGCAGAGATAGTCGAGATAATTCTTGATGGTGGTGTTGCTGATCGTTTTTTTCTTGATGCTCTTGAACGCAGCCGACAATTTTGTGGGATTGGTCAGGGAACCGATGGAGGAGGAAAGGATATTCAGCAGATCTTCCAGTTCGGAACGGTTGCGGATATGATGTCTGCCGACGATATCCGAAATATAAGTTTCCTCAAAGAGCGATTTCAGAAAAGCAATTTTTTGATCCGGCGTAGGAAAATTAAAGATAAAGGGCAGACCGCCATAAAGGATGTATTCATTCCATGCGTCCTGCTTGGTTCCCGGATAGGCAGAAACAAATTCTGCAAAGCTCAGAGGGTGCATACGGATCTCGTCGCCGCGTCCACGGAATTCCGTGATAACATCTTTGGAGAGAAACCGGGCGTTGCTTCCGGTAACGTAGATGTCAACATTTTTCATGCGAAGCAGGCTATTCAGAACGGACTCGAAGTCGTCGAGGAGCTGAACCTCATCCAGCAGGATATAATACCATGATTCGTGGTCACAAATACGCTGCTTTAAGTGGGGGTACAGAACGTTCGGGTCACGAAACGGTTTGTTTTCAAACGAATCAAAGGGAATCTCAATGATATGGTCTTGTGCAATGCCGGAAGCGAGAAGATGATTCCGGAACAATTCAAAAAGCAGATAGGATTTTCCGCAGCGGCGAAGGCCGGTGATGACTTTGATCAGTCCATTGTGCTGTTTGCAGATGAGTTGGTTCAAATAACGGTCACGACGAATTTCCATGGAAATCCTCCTTAATGAAAGAAATTGCGTAAAAACGCAGAAGATTTTATTAAGACTATTATAGGCCGTGAGTGGAGAAATTTCAAGCGGAATACTGAAAAAAACTGCGCTTATACGCAACGATGGACAGTAAAAAGGATCGGTTGTCTTTTACCCACCGGGATGGTACAATAGAGCCAACGAAAACGGAAAACACAAAGGAGAGCAAAGCGATGAATTATCCCGGTTATACTCTTGTGCGCCGTGAGGACTGCCCGGAGCAGCACGGCACGCTGTCGGTGCTGACCCACGACGTCAGCGGCGCAACGATCCTTCTGGTGGAAAATGAGGATGGCAACAAAGCATTCGGCATCGGATTCGGCACCTTCCCTGCCGATGACACCGGCGTGTTCCACATTCTGGAACACTCGGTGCTGGCAGGGTCGGAAAAGTACCCGGTCAAGTCGCCGTTTTTGCAGGTGCTGAAGAGCAGCATGGCGTCCTTCCTGAACGCAATGACCTTCCCGGACAAGACGGTGTATCCCTTTGCAAGCCCCAACGAGACGGATTTTATGAACCTGCTGGACGTCTATCTGAACGCGGTGTTCTGCCCGCTGGCCATGGTGGACAGAGGCGTGTTCGAGCAGGAGGGCTGGCACCGCGATGCAGACGGCACGGTGAGCGGCGTGGTCTACAATGAGATGCAGGGCGCGCTGGCCTCGCCCGACGCCCAGCTGCAGAATGCGCTGGAGCGGACGATGTTCCCGGATACGGCCTACGGCTTTGTCTCGGGCGGCGACCCGGCGTCCATCCCGGCCCTGACCTATGAGAAGTACGTCCGGATGTACCGCCGCCATTACAGCGCGGACAACTGCTGCATCACCCTGTACGGCAAGATGAACATGGCGGAGAAGCTGGCGTTCCTCGACAAGCACTATCTGAGCAAGCTGCCGAAGGGCACCAGCCGCCCGCACCTGACGCTGCAGGACGAGCAGACGGGTGCGGCGGTGAAGATCCCGTATTACACCGAAAAGCCGGAGGCCGATCAGGTGCAGTGCGCACTGGCGTGGTACACCGGAGCCTTTGCGGATCGGGAGCGGCAGCTTGGCGTGGAGATCCTGCTGGACGCGCTGCTGGGCAACAACCAGTCGCCCCTGAAAGCGGCCTTGCTGGAAGAGAAGCTGGGCGCGGACATCGACATCGAGTTTGACGACAGCACGCTGCAGCCGACGCTGGAGCTGGTGCTGCGCGGCGCGACCGAGGATTCGGCGGCAAAGTTTGCCGCCGCTGTCCGGAAAGCCGTGGACGGGATCCTTGCCGAGGGCATCCCGGAGGAGCTTCTGCTGGCATCCCTGAATGCGGCAGAGTTTGCTTCGCTGGAGCGGCCGGGCAGCCTGCCGGACGGCGTGCTGGACGCCATCAACGCGGCCACCGGCTGGCTGCACACCGGCGACCCGGCTCTGCTGCTCCACACCAATGCGCTGTTTGCTTCCCTGCGGGAGAAGCTGCACAAGGGCTGGTTCGACGCGCTGCTGCGGGATCTGTTTGCGGCGGCACCGGTGGAGGTGATCCAAGTGCCGACCCTGCCCCAGAAGGAGGAGAAGGCAGAATCGATCCGCACCGACGGCAAGCTGGTACTGGATCATCCGCTGACCGTCGCCGACCTTGGCGAGGGCGAGAAGAGTGCGGCAGGCACCGAGGAGACCATAGCAGGGGCTGCCCTGCTGCGGCATCCGTCCAAGGGCAGTCTGTACCTGAACTTCTATTACGACGTCGGAGACCTGACCCCGGAAGAGATGCAGTACCTCGATCTGCTGACCGATGTGCTGGACGAGCTGGATACGCCAAAGCACACAGCCCGGGAACTGAACACCCTGCGGAGCACCTGGCTGGGCGACAGCCGGGCGGCGGTGGCTCTGTGGACGGGGCGGCAGGAGGGCAATCCCTGCCATACCAAGCTGGTGCTGAACCTGAGCCTGCTGGAGCGGAGTCTGGAAAAGGCCATCGAGTTGGGCGGGGAGTGGCTGTATGAGACGCAGCTGACCGGCCCCAAGGCGGAGGCGGCCTTTGCCCGGGTGCTGAGCCAGCAGAAGCTGAGCATGGAGCAGCGGTTCATCCAGAACGGCAACTCCTATGCGGCCATCCGTGCCGGTGCGCACTATTCGGTGGAGTACGCGCTGAGCGAGCGGATCAGCGGCGTGACGGGGTATCACTTCCTCTGCGATCTGCTGGAGAAGGCCGATTGGCAGGCCATGGGGCAGAAATTGGAAGCCCTGCGCGCCAAGGTGCTGGATCACGCCCAGCTGACCATCAGTCTGCACGGCAGCGAAGAGGCGGCTGCCAAACTGAAAGAACTGCTGCCCGGCAGTGTGTTTGCGTCCGAGAGCCGCGGCGCGGCACACCCCTACACCGAAGCCCTGCCCGCACCGGTGAACGAGGCATTTATCATCGACGGCGGCGTGAACTACGACCTGCTGGTCTGGCCCATGCAGCGGCAGGCCGACCGCCGGGTGCTGGCACGGGTGATGAGCTACGAGTATCTGTGGCACAACATCCGCGAGGTGGGCGGTGCATACGGCACCGGAATGCTGACTCGGAGCGAGATCGAGGGGCTGTACACCTACCGCGACCCGCATCTGGCCGAGAGCTACGAGGTCTTTGCAAAGGGGCCGGCAGAGCTGGCTGCGCGGGAATACACCGAGAAGGACTTGAACGAGTTCATCGTGGGCACCGTTGCAGAGATGGACACGCCGCGCAAGCCCTGCGCCGAGGCAAAAGACCTTGACCGGATGTATTTCTGCGGCATCACCGACGAAATGCTGGCGGCCGACCGGAAAGCCCTCTGCGCCGTGAATGCCGACACCCTCAAGGCACAGGCGGCCGATCTGCCGGAACGGATGCAGAAGGGCGTCCGGGTGGCATTTGGCAGCAAAGAGGCGGTAGAAGCCGCGCACGGCCTGTTTGACCGGGTCGAGACCCTGTAAAAAGGCGAAGCGGGCGCACGGAAGCACTGCGTCAAAAAAGAAGCGATGGATCCCCTGTCTGTGGAAAAGAAGCGCAGACAGGGGATTTTTTGCGGCCTGAAATATTACAGATAGAATAAACTGAAATAAAATATACTGTTTGAGCCTGCAAAAAGACGCACTGTCGAAATGCGACAAAACGTGGTATCTTGTTGTCAGGCACAAAACGAAAGGATGTGAAATGCAGAGAATGGCGCAGAAAAAACCAGCGGCAGGAAAAAGCATCGCGAGCCTGCACAAGGCGGCGGACACCCTGAGCACCCTGCTTGCGCAGGAAGTCAAAGAGCTGGATCTCCGGCAGAGGGCGGCCCGGAAAGCGGGTACGCACGACGGAGACATGAAAGGACTCAAGGAAGCGACAGCGGTGCTGAAGGATCTGACGGGCGTGGCAGACCGGCTGAATGCCCAGAGCGGGGATGCCGAAGCACAGACCAGCGGTGTGGTGGTGCTGCCGCTGGAGAAAGGAGAGACGGAGCCGTGAGAGGTGAACAGGAAATCCGGGCACCGGTGATCTGGCGGCCGCAGCCGCGGCAGAAGGCGTTTCTGGAACGGCCGGAGCCGGAAGCATTGTACGGCGGTGCAGCGGGCGGCGGCAAGAGCGACGCACTGGTGATCGAGGCTTTGCGGCAGGTCCACATCCCGCACTACCGGGCACTGATCCTGCGCAAGACCATCCCGCAGCTGAGCGACCTTGTGGACAAGAGCCAGCGGTATTACCGCAGAGCCTTCCCGGAGGCGCAGTACAACGCCGGGAGCCATGTCTGGATCTTCCCCAGCGGGGCGAAGATCTGGTTTGGCTCGATGCAGCACACGCAGGATCGGACGAACTATCAGGGCAAGGCCTTCGATTTCATCGGGTTTGACGAGCTGACCCACTTCGCGTGGGAAGAGTACAGCTACATGATGAGCCGGAACCGCCCCACCGGGCCGGGCACCCGGGTCTACCTGAGGGCGACCACCAACCCGGGCGGCGTCGGGCATGGCTGGGTGAAAGCCCGCTTCATCACGCCGGCACCGCCGGGCACCCCCATCGTGGAGGAATATCCGGTGCAGATGCCGGACGGCGCGACCAAGATCTTCCGGCGGGCGCGGGTGTTCATCCCCTCCACGGTGTTTGACAATGCCGCCCTGCTGGAAAACGACCCGGGGTATCTGGCAAGGCTGGCGGCTTTGCCGGAAGCCGAAAAGCAGGCACTACTCTACGGCAGCTGGGACAGCTTCAGCGGGCAGGTGTTCACCGAGTGGCGGAACGACCCGAACCACTACGAAGACCAGCGGTGGACCCATGTCATCAAGCCGTTTGCCATCCCGCGGCACTGGAAGATCTACCGGGGATTCGACTTCGGATTCTCGAAGCCCTTTTCGGTGGGATGGTATGCGGCGGATGAGGAAGGACGGCTTTACCGGATCAAAGAGCTGTACGGCTGTACAGGCCGCCCCAACGAGGGGCTGAAGATCGACCCGGCAGAGCAGGCGCGGCGCATCCGGGAAGCGGAACAAAACGACCCCCTGCTGAAAGGGCGGGTCATCCGGGGCGTGGCAGACCCGGCCATCTTCGACGAGAGCCGCGGCGAGAGCATCGCGGCCATGATGGAGCGGGCACCGCACTTCCTGCACTGGGAGCCGGGCGACCACACCCGACTGGCGGGCAAGATGCAGTTCCACTACCGGCTGGCGTTTGACGCCGAGGGCAGGCCGATGCTGCAGGCATTCGACACCTGCAAACACTTTATCCGAACCATCCCGAACCTCGTGTACGACGAAAGCAATGTGGAGGACATCGACACCCGGCAGGAAGACCATATCTACGACGAATGTCGGTATGTGCTGATGGAACATCCGCTCTCCCCGCCGGCACACACGGCACCGGCACCGGTGCGGGATGACCCGCTGGAGCTGAGCGGAAAGGCGAGGGTGTATCGGGTGTAGCCCTCTCAGTCGCCTGCGGCGCCAGCTCCCCTAGTAGGGGAGCCATTGGCAAAGAGATTTCGCTTCGCAGGGATTGCCAAGGCCTCTCCTACAAGGAGAGGTGGCATTGCGAAGCAATGACGGAGAGGTTGGACAAGAGCGACGCAAACAAATGAGGTGAAGCAATGAACGAAACAAAACTCCCCATCGGGGAAGAAGAGGTGGCCGAGGCTGCGCAGATCTTGCAGCGGTACAAGGCGGGCAAGGCTGCACTGGATCAACGGCTGGTGGACAATGAGCTGTGGTTCCGGATGGGGCACTGGAAGAACTACAAAAATCCCCTGATGGAGGGTAAGCCCCAGCCGTCCAGCGGGTGGCTGTTCAACTCCATTGCCAACAAGCACGCCGACGCGATGGACAACTACCCGGCCCCCAATGTACTGCCCCGGTCGGCCGACGACGAGGATACGGCGCGGGTCCTGTCGAGTGTGCTGCCGGTGGTGCTGGAACAGGCCGACTACGAGCAGGTGTACAGCGACACATGGTGGAGGAAGCTCAAGCAGGGCACCGGCGTCAAGGGCGTATTCTGGGATTCGGAGCAGCGGGGCGGCGTGGGCGAGATCAGCATCCGACCCATGAACCTGCTGATGCTCTATTGGGAGCCGGGCGTGGAGGACATCCAGTCTTCGCCCCACTTTTTCTCCCTGCGTCTGGAAGAGAGCAAGCGGCTGGAAAACCGCTGGCCCCAGCTGGAAGGGCACAGTGCCAGCGTGCTGGATGTGCCCCGGTACATCCACGATGGCGGGCTGGATACCAGCACCAAGAGCGTTGTGGTGGACTGGTACTACAAAAAGATCTCGCCCGAGGGCCGGGAGGTACTCCACTACTGCAAGTTCTGCAACGGGGTGGTCCTTTACGCCAGCGAGAACGACCCGGCACTGGCCGAGCGGGGCTTTTACGATCACGGAAAGTATCCCTTCGTGTTCGATCCGCTCTTCATGGAAGAGGACAGCCCGGCGGGATTTGGGTACATCGACGTCATGAAGGAGTGCCAGACCGCCATCGACCGGATGAACCATGCCATGGACGAAAATGTGCTGCTGTCGGCTAAACAGCGATACGTCCTCAGCGACACAGCCGGCGTGAACGAAGAAGAACTGGCGGATTTCTCCCGGGATATCGTCCATGTGGCCGGGCGGCTGAACGACGACAGCTTCCGTCCGCTGCAGGTGGCCGGATTGCAGGGCAACAGCCTGAGCTACCGGAACAGCCGGATCGAAGAACTGAAGGAGATCAGCGGCAACCGGGATATGACGCAGGGCGGCACAGCCGGCGGCGTGACGGCGGCTTCGGCCATTGCCGCGCTGCAGGAAGCAGGGTCGAAACTCTCCCGCGATATGCTGAAAAGTGCGTACCGGGCGTTTGCCAAGGAGTGCTATCTCATCATCGACCTGATGCGGCAGTTCTACGACGAAGAGCGGGTGTTCCGGATCGTGGGAAAAAGCGGCGAGAACGAATTTCTGCCCTTTTCGGGCGCGGCACTGCGCTCCCAGCCGGTGGAGCGCGTGGGCGGAGTCGAGCTGGGAAGCCGGGAGCCGGTGTTCGACATCGTGGTGAGCGCGGAGAAGAAATCGACCTTCAGTCGTTTGTCGCAGAACGAAACGGCCAAGGAGTGCTATCAGCTGGGCTTTTTTGCACCGAACAATGCAGATGCGGCACTGGCGGCACTGGAAATGATGGATTTTGAGGGCATCGAAAAAGTCCGCCAGAGGGTGCAGCAGAACGGTACGCTGGCGCACCGTCTGGATCAGATGCAGGTGCAGATGGCGCAGCTGACGGCAGCGCAGCCAAAACACCCCCTGACCGGTGCGGCGGAATCGCTGGAAACGCGGGCGAGGGCGAAGATAATGGAGTGAAAGGAGAACCGATGATCAAAGCGATTTACAATGAACTCGACGGCCCGGAGGGGCTGACGCTCCGGCTGGAGGCGGCCGGGCACGCGGGATATGCCCCCGCCGGGCAGGACATCGTCTGTGCAGGGGCAAGCATCCTGATGCAGACGCTGGTGTATCTGCTGGCGGGCGAATCGGGCGTGGAAAGCGACGCATGGGAAACCCCGGAGGGACCTTGTCTGGCCGTGAAAGCTCTGCCGCCGGTATCACAGCAGGTGGAGAATGCCTTTGAATTTGCAAAAGCAGGTTTTACCCTGTTGGCGGAACGCTACCCGGACCACCTGCGCTACGCCGACGCCAGCAGCCGGGGCGAAAAAAGCATGATGGATCTGCAGCTGTTCGCGGAGAGCGGCGAAGGCGGTGAGGCAGCTCCGCCCAGCCTCAGCCCGGCGCAGGAACGGCAGGCCATGGCATCCGGCACCCTGCGCCCGGCGCAGGCGGGGGAGGCGGAACCTGCACCCAAGGCGGAAGGGGCGGAGAGCAGACCGGCCGCAGAACGGGGCGAAGCACCCAAACCAGTGGAAGCACCCCCGCTGCCGCCCGACCTGCCCCGGATGGGGCGGAATGTGATCGAACAACTGCACCGGCAGTGGGCAGCAGAGGAGACGACCCTGCGGCAGGAGCAGCCGGGGTTTTCGTTCCGGGCGGAACTGCAGAACCCGGAAATGCGCCGCCTGATGCAGCTGCCCGGGATGCGGATGCAGGATGCCTACCGGCTGGTACACTACGAGGACGCCCTGCGCCGAACCGCCCAGACCGTGGAGAAGGGCGTGGTGGAGCGGATCCAGCAGAGAGCACTCCGGCCGACCGAAAACGGCACCCAGCCCGGCGGCGCAGCCGTGACCCGAGCCGACGTCGAACACATGACCCGCACCCAGCGCGAAGCGTTGGAGCGGCAGGCCCTGCACGGCGCAAAGATCCAGTTTTAAGGCTCCCGGTGCGGGAGTTTTGGAAAAAACACAATACAGAAAGGACAAAAAGCATGAAAAACAACAAGATGACCCTGAATCTTCAGCTGTTTGCCGACGCAAGCACCCAGATGCAGAACACCACCGGCACCATGACCAAGGAAATGAAGACCTTCTACGAGAAGCGTCTCATCGATCAGGCGGAGCCGCGGCTGGTCCACGACCAGTTTGCGGACTACTATCCCATGCCCCAGAACGGCGGCAAGACCATTGAGTTCCGCAAGTACGACAGCCTGCCCAAGGCCAAGACCCCGCTGACGGAGGGCGTGACCCCGAATGGACAGGCATTGACCGTGACTACGGTGACCAGCGACCTGCACCAGTACGGCGGCTGGACGCCGCTGACCGATGTGCTCCAGATGACCGCCATCGACAACAATGTGGTGCAGGCCACCCGCGTGCTGGCGTCGCAGGCAGGCCGCACGCTGGACACCATTACCCGCGACGTGCTGGCCGGCGGCACCAATGTGATCTATGCGCCTAAGACGGAGGCGGACGGCACTGAGACCGCCGTGACCAGCCGCCGGAATCTGGACAAGACCTGTACCCTGACCCCGAAGCTCTTCTTTCAGGCGGCGGCGCAGCTGGGCGCGATGAATGCGGATCCTCTGGGCGACAGCTATGTGGCCATCATCCATCCGTATGCGGCCTACGACCTCAAGACCTCCAAGGAGTGGATCGAAGTCCACAAGTATGCCGCACCCGAGACGATGTTCCGGGGCGAGATCGGCAAGCTGGGCAACATCCGCTTCATCGAGACCAGCGAGGCCAAGATCTGGAAGGACAACACCTGCCCGACCAACGGCAGCAGCGGCTCTTTGGCCGTGTTCGGTACGCTGGTGCTGGGTGCCCATGCCTATGGCGTTACCGAGCTGGAAGGCGGCGGTCTGGAGCACATCGTCAAGCAGCTGGGCTACGGCGACGACCCGCTGAATCAGCGTGCGTCGGTGGGCTGGAAGGGAATGCGCGCCGCCGAGCGTCTGGTGGAGCAGTACATGGTGCGCATCGAGAGCGTGTCGAGCTATTCGGAGATGGCAGCAGCGAACTGAGCTGCCCTCTTGTTTGTCAGTGGGATTGCCCTCTCAGTCAAAGCCTTCGGCTTTGCCAGCTCCCCCGAAAGGGGAGCCATTGGCAAGCCGGGTAAGTCTGAGCTGGACGAGAAAGCAAGCAAAAAATGCAAGATTGATGGCCCTGCGATAACGGGCAGAAGGAGCAAAACATGAAAGTGAAACTGTTCAAGGACAACAGCCGGTATCAGGGCGATCTGTTTGTCAGCGTCAACGGCGTGAACTACAAGATCCGCCGGGGCGTGGAGGTGGAGGTGCCGCCCGCGGTGGCGGAAGTGCTGGAACACAGCCAGCGGCAGGACGAATGCACCGCGGCACGGATCGCAGCGGCGGAGGAACTGGAATGACGGTGGGCGAGGCTCTGGCACGCGCCGAAGAGCTGCGCCCGGGCATCCCGATGGAACGGGAGACCCGGCAGCGGTGGCTGAAAGAGGCCGACGGAATGCTGCGTGCCCGGTACTTTGACCGGAGCTGCACCGATCGCTACGACGCCGTGGGCGCGGACAGGCAGTGGAACGAGGGGCTGCGGGATGAGGCAGTCCTGCTGGTGCCGGAACCCTTCGACGCGCTCTATCCGTACTATCTCTGTGGGCGGATCGACGCGGCACTCGGGGAAAACGACCGCTATGCCGGAGAACAGATGCAGTACAACAGCATTGTGGCAGAGCTGGCGGCGTGGCTGCGGCGAACCTACCCGCCCCGGCCGGGTACACAGTGGCACTGGTGAAAGGAGAAGGCGTATGATCCTGACAAACCGGCCGCAGCTGCGGAATGAGCGTGATCTGCTGCGGGTCTTTGGCGGGCTGAACGAGACCTACGGCTGCACCGAGGCAGAGTACAGCGCGGGGGTGAATGTTTCGGCACGGAACTTCCCGGCGTTGAGCACCCGCAGCCCCCGGCGGAAGCTGGGGGCGATGCCGGACGTGAATGGGATGTATCACCTGAACGGCCTGCTGATCGTCAGCGGAAAAACGCTGCGCTATACCCCGGATGGAGCGGGCAGCACGACACAGGTGCTGGAAAATGCGGTGGCCGACAGCAAAAAGGCTCTGGTGGGCATCGGAACGAAGATCCTGATCTTTCCGGACAAGATCGCCTTTGACACGGCCGAGGGTACGGTGTCGCCGCTGGGAGCCGTCTGGGAGAACGGCACCGGCACCGTGGAACTGGAACCCTGCGACGGAGACGGCACGACCTACACGGTATCCCGGTATGGGCGGACAGAGCCCGACGACCCCAAGGACGGACAACTGTTTCTGAAAGTGATCCGGATGGAGGCACCGTGGAGGAGCGACAGCGTGCTGGAAGTATACAGTGCAGCGTCGGGCAGCTGGTCGGCCATCCCGCTGGAGTATTGCCGGATCTCGGCGGAAAACATCGGGAAGCAGTTCAAGGTCTGGGATACCATCACCCTCAGCGGAACGGCAGCGGAGCAGGCCGACCAGTGGAGCGAGCTGGACGGAGATAGGATCGTCTATGCAGCAGCGGACAACTGGATCCGGGTCAAGGCGACACCCGGCGGAGAGCGATTTTTCGGCAAGCTGATCCACACGGGCGGCACGGCAAAATGGGTCAGTCTGAGTGGAAACGATACGGTGGTCTGCGAAAGCAAGGATCCCGTCCGGCTGGAACGCCGGGTGCCCGACCTTGACTATCTGACCGAGTGCGACAATCGGGTATGGGGCTGCTCGAGCAGGGAAAACGTCATCTATGGCTCGAAGCTGGGTGACCCCACCAACTGGTTCTCCTACCGGGGCATTGCGGCGGACAGCTACGCGGTGACCGTCGGCAGCGACGGCCCCTTTACCGGTGCGGCCACCTGCATGGGCGCGGCGTTGTTCTTCAAAGAAAACGCCCTTCACAGGCTGTACGGCGCGAAGCCGTCGGACTTTCAGCTGAGCTCCCTGCGCTGCCGGGGCGTAGCCAAAAATGCGGCAAAAAGCCTCTGCGTCCTGAACGAAACGCTCTACTACCTCTCGCCGGAAGGCGTGATGGCGTGGGATGGAAGCCTGCCGACCCGGGTCTCCACGGCACTGGACGCCCGGCGGCTGGTCCATCCGGAGTACGCGGCGGGCGGTGCGCTGGATGGCCGGTATTACCTGCACCTGACCCGAAGCGACGGCTCCCGGCTGCTGGTCTACGACACCGAACGGGGGCTTTGGCAGGAAGAAAGTGTCTGCTCGCAGGAGCTTTGCGCTGCCGGAGGGCAGCTTTATCTCTGGGATGGCAGCGACCTCTGGGCGGCCGAGCCCAGCCGGGAACCGGATTGGGAAAACGCCGACGGTGTGGAGGAAGCGGTCGCGTTTTCGCTGGTGACGGGGGAAATCGGGCTGGACCGGACGGAGGAGCAGTATCTTTCGCGGCTGACCTTCCGGCTGGACGCGGAGACCCAAAGCCGGGTGGAACTGGACGTCAGCTACGACGGCGGCGGATGGGAACCGGCGGCGGTTCTGACGGCAGAGCAGAAGCGGAAATGCGCCGATCTGTCCTTTGTGCCCCGCCGGTGCGGGATCTTCCGGCTCCGGCTGCGGGGCAGGGGGCAGATCGTTCTGCGGAGCGTGGCAAGGACGAGGGCAGCGGCGAAAGGTGCCCTCTCAGTCAAAGCCTGACGGCTTTGCCAGCTCTCCCGAAGGGAGAGCCAAGAACAGGAAGGAGAAGAACGATGGCAAGCATTTCAGGGCTCGGGAAGATCGGGCTGCCGAAGTTCAGCGAAGGGATGGATCCGGAGGACAGCCGTGCCCTGCGGAACTATCTCTACCAGATGCAGGAGCAGCTGCAGTATATCCTGAGCAATCTCGACACGGAAAATCTGTCGGAAGAGCTGCAAGGGCGGCTTTTCGGAACAGAGTAAGCGGAAAAACAGGAATTCAGGAGGTGAAACAATGGCAACACAGAAAAAGAAGGAGGAGCAGGAGACCCAAAACCGCCCGGACGCGGCGTATTCCACAGCGGGGCTGAACAGCCGCACCGACGTGGAACGCGCACTGGCCGGTGCGCAGTATACGCCTTCGGAGAAGGTGCAGGAGGCAGGATCGGCCTTGAAACAGTGGCAGGAAAGCCGCCCGGCGGATTACCAGAGCCGGTATCAGGGAAAGATCGACGACCTGCTGGGGCAGCTGAACGACCGGGAAAGCTTCCGGTACGACTATGCGCAGGACCCGCTTTACCGCCAGTATGCGCAGGCCTACACCCAGAACGCGGCCAACGCCAGCGCAGACGCAGCGGCACAGGCGGCTGCGCTGACCGGCGGCTACGGCTCGAGCTACGCCGTCAGTGCGGCGCAGCAGGCGTATCAGCAGCAGATGAACGGCCTCAATGCGGCCATCCCGACCCTGTACCAGCTGGCACTGGATACCTACAACAGCGGCGGCGACGCGCTGGTGACCCAGCTGGATCAACTGGGAATGCAGGAGGAAACGGCCCAGAAACAGTACAGTGAGCGGCTTTCGGACTATTACAAGCAGCTGGAGCAGAAGGACAGCGACTACAACGCGGCCTACGCGCAGGACTACGGCCAGTATCAGAACTACCTGAGCCGGCTGGACAGCCTGCACGGATATTATGCAGCGCAGGAGCAGACCAAGGCCGCGCAGAAGCAGCAGAGTTTCAACAACGCGATGGCCATTCTTGGCTTGCTGGGTGACGCGGTGCAGCTTTACTTCACCGGAACGGCAGGGATCGGGTCGATGGCCAGCAGCCTGCTGAACAGCGGGTACAACATCTACGCGGGCAACCGTGCATACGAGGCGCAGCGTGCGGACACCGCATGGAGCCAGCAGATGCAGGAACAGCAGCGGCAGGACAACCTGACGCAGCAGCAGTACAAGAACGCGCAGGCAGAGCAGCAGTATCAGGACAGCCTTGCCCAGCAGAAGTTCAACAACAATGTGACTGCGGAGAAGCTGGACATCGCCAAGGGCGAGTGGGCATTGAAGCAGGCGAAAGCAGCGCAGAGTGCGGCGAAGGCAGCGGCCGAAACCGGTGCGGCGGACACCGGCAGCACCCAGAGCGGTACTCTGACCGGCGGCAGCCTGAACATGAGCCGGAGCGGTCTGCGCGGAACGGCTGTGCCCTTCGAGGCAGCACGGCTGCGCAGTCAGGGGCGGAGCGACAGTGCGATCCGGACAGAGCTGCTCAAAAACGGATACTCCGACGCGCAGATCACTGCGATCCTGAAACAGATGAACCAATGAGGCCAACAGACCGTCCGGCAGACCGCCGGGCGGTTTTTGCACTGCTGCGAAAAAGAAAAGCGTCCATACGATAAAATTTGAAAGATTGAAAAAATCCGGATGAAAAACGGAAAAAATGGTTGACAAAACCCGAAGTCCATGCTAAAATAAACAAGTCGTCCGGCTTACGGAAAACGACATAAAATTGAATCTGGGCGTGTTCCCGAGTGGCCAATGGGGACAGACTGTAAATCTGCTGCTTTTCAGCTTCGGTGGTTCG
>CAKTBG010000005.1 GCA_934533135.1 uncultured Faecalibacterium sp. | reverse complement strand
CCACTGTCTCCACTGCGGGCGGTGTGCGGAAGTCTGCCCTAAGCAGACAATCGAAAAGAGGGTTTGACTATGAACCAAAGTGAGCGGCGGCTGTTTCTGATCCGGTCGCTTTTGAAGGAAAACCCGGAATACCGGGATATGCGCATTCCGGCAGATGCAAACAGTCAGCGTCAGCTCCTGCGGGGTCTGCTGAACATCCGTGCGCCCCAGCACAGCAGCCCGGACTTTCTGCAAATACAGGATGAATATCTGAAAACCGAGACCGCCGCAAAGGGCATCACGGATGTTGCTGACCTGACACCCGCTCAGCCGGGGCTGTACCTCTGGCAGGGCGATATTACCACCCTCAAGTGCGATGCCATCGTCAACGCCGCCAACAGCGGCATGACCGGCTGTTACTGCCCCAACCACGGCTGCATCGACAACGCCATCCACACCTATGCCGGGGTGCAGCTGCGCCTTGCCTGTGCGGAATTGATGGAACAGCAGGGCTGTCCGGAACCTACCGGGCAGGCGAAAATCACGCCGGCATTCGATCTGCCCTGCCGTTCTGTGCTGCACACCGTCGGGCCCATCGTTTCCGGGCGGGTCACAGCGCGGGACAAGGAGCTTCTGGCCTCCTGCTACCGCTCCTGCTTGGAGCTGGCGGCCGAAAAGGGGCTGGAAAGCGTAGCCTTCTGCTGCATCTCCACCGGAGAGTTCCATTTCCCGAATGAGCTGGCGGCAGAGATCGCCGTGCAGACCGTCCAAGCATTTCTCAAAAAGCAAACCAGTGTGAAAAAGGTGATCTTCAATGTTTTCAAAGATATGGACAAAGCCCTCTACGAAAAGCTGCTCGGAGCAGCTTGAGCGGCTGCAAACCGCTTTGCAGGACTGTGACGCTGTTGTGATCGGTGCCGGAGCCGGGCTTTCCACCTCTGCCGGATTTGTTTACACCGGCGAGCGGTTTGAAAAATACTTTTCCGATTTTGCGTCGAAATATGGATTTTCGGATATGTATTCCGGCGGCTTTTACCCGTATTCTTCGCTGGAAGAGCACTGGGCTTACTGGAGCCGCTATATCTACATCAACCGCTATATGGATGCCCCCAAACCGGTCTATGATGCCCTTTTGAAGCTGGTGGCTGATAAGGATTATTTTGTTATCACAACCAATGTGGATCACTGCTTCCAAAAGGCGGGCTTTGATAAAAAGCGGTTGTTCTATACGCAGGGGGATTATGGCCTGTTCCAGTGTTCCGAGCCCTGCTGTCAGGAAACCTTTGATAACGAATCCATCATCCGGCAGATGGTCGAAGCGCAAGGGTATCAGATCCTGCCGGATGGCTCCTTGAGCGCACCGAAGTCCACACCGCTCAAGACAAAGATCCCACCGGAGCTTGTGCCCCATTGTACGCACTGCGGCAAGCCCATGAGCATGAACCTGCGTGCAGACGATACTTTTGTAGAGGACGAAGGATGGCACCGTGCGGCAGAGCGATACAGTGAATTTCTGCGCCGTCATGAGGGGCAGCGTATCCTCTTTCTGGAATTGGGCGTCGGCTACAACACCCCAGTCATCATCAAGTATCCGTTCTGGCGGATGACCGCTAAAAATCCAAACGCATTCTACGCCTGCATCAATCAGGAACAGGCCGTTTGCCCGCCGGAGATCCAGCGGCAGGCTGTCTGTGTCAATACAGATATTGGCGCAGTGATAGCACAATTGTGACCCACAAGAGGGCTGGCACTGTCCAGCCCTCTCTCTTTTTGCGGATCGTTTCCAGCGCGCCTTTGTCCGATCGGGGATTCAGAGGACATTCTTCTACAGGACGTTTTCGCTTTTGACGGGTTCGCCTGCGGGGGCGGATTTCTGGGTCTTTTTGCAGCGGTACATCTCCCGGTCGGCTCGGTTCTTCACGGTCAGAATATCCTCTCCCGAAAAGGAAGCCGACCCAAAGGACACCAAGGGCAGAAAGCCTATGGCCTTGCGCCGCTGTTCCAGTTGGTACACAAACTCCTGCGTACACTGCTTCTCCCGGTCGGCGTTTTCCAGCAGGACGCAGAACTCGTCGCCGCCGATGCGGTAACAGTAACCGCTGTGGGCGTAGGCTTTTTTGATGCAATGGCCGATCTCGGCCAGACAGATATCCCCCTGTGTGTGGCCGTAGCGGTCATTGATCTGCTTGAAGTTGTCCACATCGAACACCATCAGCACTCCGTTGCTGCAGCGCATCTCTGCGGTGCGGTTCAGGTAGCTGTTCTGATTCAGCAGTCCGGTAAGGGCGTCCAGCTGATTCCACATCTCGTTGCAGTAGATAAAATACAGCACCGACAACAGGGTGACGCACAGCCATGTGACGTGGAGATCCGGCAGAGCCACCTGAATGATCGTCTCGAGGGTCAGAAAGATCATCAGGGGGTAGAT
Source organism: uncultured Faecalibacterium sp. (assembly GCA_934533135.1). Classification (GTDB taxonomy): domain Bacteria; phylum Bacillota; class Clostridia; order Oscillospirales; family Ruminococcaceae; genus Faecalibacterium. Next base: position 89,264 of record CAKTBG010000005.1, on the reverse strand, counting down.
CAGTGCCCGGCTGCGGTTCTGAAACTCCCGCGCCGTGACGAGGGTGGAGGCCGAAAGATACACGATGGCCGAAAAGTACATGATGATATAAATATAGAAGGATTGCCCGCGGGAATAGAGGTTGTCGGCACTGACGGAGAACACCAGCCCGGCGGGGATGGACAGGGCAAGGAACAGCAGATAGCACGCCTCGCAGCACACCGCCGCCTTGAACCAGCGGCTCGTCCGCTTTTTCCGATCCATGCTGTACACGAGGCAAAGGGATACCGCCGGGGAGAGGCCGAACCCCAGATAGTTGGACAGGATGTTCAGCCAGCGGTACCCCGCCGGAGCACCGTCTACCGCCAGCGTCACCACCTCCAGCACCGAGATCGCCGCGATCAGCGCAAAGGCGAAGAAAAACCCCTGTTTCTGCTTTTTGTTCAGGGATTCGCTGAGCTTTGTGAGGAGGCACATGAAGCTCAGCACAAAAAGGTCAATGGTTGTTAATACATAAAAATATCCGTTCATTGTAACTTGTTTCACTCTTTGGATTTCGGGAATTCGGACAGCGCGCAGACGACTTCGACACGATCCTGATTGGCAAGGAGACCCTGATCGTTTTTCGTTCTGGCGTGCAGAAGGTTTCGCGTTTGTCTCAATGCCACGTTACATCGTTGCCTTTTCGGGGAAGAGGCGTGCGGTCGGGCAGACCGTCGTCGGTGGCCGGATAGCCGACGCTGAGGGAACCATAGACCCGCTCATCTTCTTTCATGCCGAGTTCGTGCAGGTAGGAGAGCAGCGTTTCCTCCTCGTTGAGCCAGCGCAGCTGGTTGATGTAACAGCTGCCAAGGTTCAGCTCGTTTGCCTCCAGCATCATATTTTCAAGGGCAACGGCACAGTCCGCCTGATTGTTGCCATAGTTCTTCTGATTGGCGACGATGATCAGCACCGGTGCATTGTAGCAGAACACATAGCCGCCCTTCTGGGCGCGGGAAATCGAGTTCCGCAGGCTGCCATAGGTGTTTTCATCATAGGTCATTTTGGCAAAAGCGGCTTCGACCAGCTCCACGAGCTTGTTCTTGATGGCGGGATCCCGCACCACGATAAAGTGGTTGGTCTGGCTGTTTCCGCCGCTGGGTGCAAACCGTCCGGCTTCGAGGATCTTTTCCAGAAGTTCCGGCTCTACCGGCTTGTCAAGGTAGTTCCGGGTGCTTCGGCGGGTCATGATGGCGTCGTAGGTGTTCATGGCAAAATCTCCTTATTTACAGCAATTCCATGTTGACAGACTTTTCGGTGAAGCCGTAGCGGGTATACATTTCGTGGGCGGCTTTATTTTTTGCGTTGACCTGAAGCTCGATTCCATCAAGGTGGTTCTGCTCTTTGATTTCTTTCACTTTTTCAAAGAACAAGTGCCCGATGCCCATCCCGCGGTATGCTTTGTCCACGGCCATGCTGTCGATGAACACGATATTCCGGGTGACGTGGGCGGGCGACTCGATGTGCCGGAACACCAGTTCGAGGATGCCGACGACGGTACCGTTCGTTTCGGCGACATAGAACGTGTTTCCCTCGACGATCTTCCGGAACACGGCTTCGGGCAGCAGGTCGTCGTTCGGTTTGTAGATATCCGGCCGCCATGCGACGTGCATGGTCTGCACCTGATGGAAAATGCGGCGCACGGCCGGGTAATCCTCGATTTTCGCGTTGCGGATGATAAAATCAGTGTTTGTGTTCATAGAAAAATCTCCTCGGCCTCCGCCGGAAAATGCTCCCGGCAGTATCGCTCGTAAGGCTTCGCGTATTGAGAGGATGCATAGGCGCGTTTCATGGGGGGCCTCCTGTTCTGATGGTTTGAGGTGTGAATGAACTCACTTATTTCTGATTATCAGACCTCGATCAAAAGCGAGCATTATTCAGATAATTCGTCAACTTCTCTGGCAATTGATTCAAAGATTTCGGTTTCTTCTTTCGTTTCTTTGTGATGCGGATTGGACAGAGCAGTGTCCATCAGACTGTCTTTCAACCTGTCGCAACAGGGTTTAAAGGAGAAATATGTAATACCGCCGCCAATGATTCCGCCGGCGACCGGAATCGCTTTCTTGAAGAATCCGGAGAAAACTTCCTTTGTCATTTTAATGCCGAACCACTTGGCGATACTTTTTACAATTGGATAAATCGCTCCTTTTGTAAGAGCTTTTTTCATCAGCTGCTTTTCAACTCCGGTACCAAGTGCTTTCGCCATCGCCTTGATTGCATTATTGGCACCTGCAACGCCAAACATTACGCCCATTGCAATGATTAGAGTGTTCATTGTTGGTGTGTCAATTTGGGCGTCATTCTCAGCTGTTATGATTTCTGGAAATCCATACAAGTACATCAGTTTCTGTGCGGCTCTGAGTGTATAACCATAATACTGCATAATATCAGTGGGGATAGTTGCCATCATAGCCGCGCCACCCGGTGCGCCCAATGCAGCTGAAATTCCTGACACAAAATATCGTTCGTGCTGAATTACAGCGTCCGCAATTTTATTGATTTCATCGAGTGGAACACCAGCCGCAATTGGTGTGGTCTCTATCGCTTTTTCAATCGTTTCGGCGTCATAATGTACCCGAAGTTCAGTTGTCAAAAACTTGCTTCGTTCAACTTTTACTCCCGGAGTTTTTAAGCCAAGGATAATGATATCTTCAATGTCTACTTTGCCGTCGTGGTTGGCATCCAGCTGCTCCATCAAAACCTCTTTGGCATTTGAACCGGTATCCAAAACGACCGATTTTCCGATAGCCAGTGTATCTCCTGTCTTTTGAACCGTGTCTCCGATGCCTTGGGCAATTTTAGGTGCAACTGTATCATTAAATTTCTTTGCGCCGAATTGTACAGAACTTAAACTTTTGTTGACCGCATCTTTTATCTTTAACATTTGATTTTACCTCATTCAGTCAAGGATGTTTTCTTCTGTTACATTATTCATCCAATGGCATCGCGTACAGACCCATTTGCCGCTTTCCAATGTAAATCCGGGCTGAACATTCAAAAACTCGCCGCATCCATCGCAAAACCAGAATGTTGCGCCGTCCAGCATGTCAGCCTGTGAAATACAATAAGAGCAATTGTGACACTGCCATACGCCGTCGATTAAAGACATTGTTCCGTAACAGGATGGACAATCCATAGTCTCAAGCTGCTTGAATTTTTTGTTCAATTCCTGTTCGACCGCATAAGCTCCTAACTTTTTAGAATTGCTTTGCGCGTTACGGTGGGTAGAGAGTTTGATTCTTTTCATTTTTAGTACCTCCATGATAGAATGTGTGTTCTTACCATAAAAGAAAATGAAAATTTCGCGTGTGCTTCATCAGGTCTTTGCTTTGTTCACTTTACTCAGCGCACAAACCACCTCGCAATGGCGGGTATGGGGGAACATATCGACGGGGGTGAAGCCCTCGGCGCGGTAGCCTTTGCGGGTGAGAAGGGCGAGGTCGCGTGCCATGGTCTCGGGGTTGCAGCTGACATAGACCACCCGCTTCGGAGCCATCCGGACGACGCTTTCGAGGAATTCCGGGGTCGAGCCTTCCCGGGGCGGATCCATGAAGATCACATCGGCGCGGTCGCCGGCGTCGGCGGCTTCGCGGATCCACGCGGTGGCGTCGGCGGCGAAGAAGCGGGCGTTCCGGACGCCGTTGTGCTTGGCGTTGCCGATGGCGTCATGCACGGCATCCCGGTTGACCTCCACGCCGACCACCTGCTTCGCTTTGCCGGAGGCGGTCAGGCCGATGGTGCCGATGCCGCAGTAGGCGTCCAGCACGGTCTCCTTGCCGGTGAGGTGGGCGGCGTCCACGGCGAGGCCGTAGAGCACAGCGGTCTGGATCGGGTTGACCTGATAAAAGCTGCGGGGGCTGATGGCGTAGGTCTTGCCGCAGAGGGTGTCCAGAATGAACCCCTTGCCGTAGAGCACTTTTTCCTCCTCGCCGAGGACGACGCTGGTTTTGCGGGGGTTGTAGTTCTGGACGATGGTGGTGATGGGCACCTGCCGCGTTTCGGCTTCGGCAAGCAGGGCGCGGACGAAGTTCTTTGCGCCCGGCAGAACGGGCTGGGCGGTGACCAGCACCACCATGACCTGCCCGGTGGAGACGCCCCGGCGGAGCAGGCAGTGCCGGAGCAGGCCGGTGCCCTTGTCCTCGTGGAACGGCTGATACCGGCAGGCGTTGGCGGCGGCGCGGACGGCCTGCATCGCCGTGTCCAGCACCGCGTCTTGCAGCAGGCAGCTCTCCACGGGCAGCACCTTGTGGGTCTTGGCGGCGTAGATGCCGGAGGTGAGTTTTCCACCAAAGCCGGGTGCAAAGGTGGAAATCACCTTGTTCCGGTAATGATACGGGTCTTCCATCCCCCGGATGGGATGCACGGGGCCGTACTTGCCCAGCAGACGGCGCACATCGGCCTCTTTCTGCCGGAGCTGTTCGGCATAGTCCAGTTCCAGCAGCGGGCAGCCGCCGCAGTTTTTGGCGCGTAATTTGCAGTTCATTCGTTTTGCTCCTTCTGAATCTTTACCGCAGGGTCCACTGCCTTGCGGATTATACTATCTTCTCGTTTCGTAGAAAGTTGCCCGATATGCCAATGGCTCCTCCTTTGGGGGAGCTGTCAATGCGATAGCATTGACTGAGAGGGCTACCCATACGGGTCATACAGGTCGTATTCCTCCGCCTCGGCGTGTTTTTCGTTGAGCACGGCAATGGCCTGTTCCAATTCGCTCTGGCCGCAGCCGCTCTCGCTGACGAGGGCGCGGATCGCCTCGGCAAGGTCGCCGTCAAACAGGACGTCCAGCCGCTGGCGCATACACCACACGCCGTACGCCCGCCGGGTGACGGTGGGGGTATAGAGGTTGCGGTTCTGCTCCTTGCTGCTCTTCACCCAGCCTTTGGCCTCGAGCCGGTAGAGAAAATTCAAAACGGTGGCCGCCGCCCAGCCTTTGGCGGCCAGCTTGTCGCTGATCTCCCGGCGGGATGCGGGCAGCCGGCAGACCCAGACCGCCAGCAGGACCTGCTCTTCTGCCGCCGACAGCGGTTTCAGCGCGTCCGATAAGCCGTACATGACCCATCCTCCCTTCCCAAAAGCTTTTACATTTGTCTTTGATACTCTCAGGATACCAGAATCGGAGCCGGATGGCAAGTGCCAAAAATCCAGCACACAGGCCGTCAAAAGGCCTGCATTTTACATTTGTCTTAAAAAATGTATTTCATACAAGAACATTTGTGCGCTTTGTGCGCTGAGCACGGACTGAGCTGCACCAAGTTTGTGCAAGGATGCTCTTGTTTTGGTACCCCGAAAACCATTATACTACGGACAGTTCCACAACACAACGCCGCCGCAGAGTCGGGCGGCATCAGGGAAAAGGAGAGTCCGAGTATGGCACGAGTGTATAATTTCAGCGCAGGCCCCAGTATGCTGCCCGAAAAAGTCCTGCAACAGGCGCAGGCAGAGCTGCTTGAATACGGTGACAGCGGCCAGAGTGTGATGGAGATGAGCCACCGCAGCAAGTGGTTCGATGCGATCATCACCGAGACCGAGGCTTCTCTCCGCCGGGTGATGCAGATCCCCGACAACTATAAGGTCGGTTTCTTTCAGGGCGGTGCGACTCAGCAGTTTGCCATGGTGCCGCTGAACTTTATGACCACCGGCAAGGCGGATTACATCGTTACGGGCAATTTCTCGAATCTGGCCGCCAAGGAAGCCGCCAAGTTCGGCGAGGCGAAGATCATTGCCAGCAGCAAGGACAAGAACTTCACCTACATTCCGGATGTGAACGCGCTCCCTTACGACAAGGACGCCAGCTACATCCACATCTGCCAGAACAACACCATCTTCGGCACCCAGTACGTCGAGGTGCCGCAGGTCGAGGGCGTGCCGCTGGTGGCGGATATGAGCTCGATGATCCTCTCCAAGCCCGTGGATGTGACCAAGTACGGCTGCATCTACTTCGGCGTCCAGAAGAATGTCGCCCCCGCAGGCATGGCCATCGCCATCGTCCGGGAGGATCTGCTGGGTCATGCGGCCGACACGGTGCCCACCATGATGAACTACACCACCCTGCTGGCGAAGGACAGTATGTACAACACGCCGCCCTGCTGGTGCATCTACATGACCGGCCTTGTCCTCAAGTATCTGGAAAACGACATCGGCGGGCTGGAAACTATGCAGAAGATCAACGAAGCCAAGGCAAAAGTCCTCTATGACTATCTGGATGGTCAGGACTTCTTCAATAACCCGGTCGAGCACCGCTACCGCAGCACCATGAACGTCACCTTCACCAGCCCGAACCCCGACATGGACAAGAAGTTCTGCGCCGAGGCAGCCGAAGCCGGTTTTGTCAACCTGAAGGGGCACCGTCTGGTCGGCGGAATGCGGGCGTCCATCTACAACGCCATGCCGCCGGAGGGTGTTGAGAAGCTGGTGGACTTCATGGAGAAGTTCCGGAAAGCGAATGCTTAAGCCCTCTCAGTCTGCTTCGCAGCCAGCTTGTCCTCCCTCTGTCGCTTGCGCGACATCTCCCTCCGGCCGGAGGGAGTCTTTCCTAGTAGGGGAGCCATTGGCAAAGAGATTTCGTCTTGCGGGGATTGCCAAGGCCTCTCCTACAAGGAGAGGTGGCATCCCGCAGGGATGACGGAGAGGTTGGACAAAGAGAAACTGAAAATAGGAGATCATACGTTATGTTTACGATAAAGACTCTGAACGCCATCAGCCCGGTGGGGCTGGCAAAGCTGCCGAAGAACCTGTTTGACGTCTCGGTGGACGCTGAGGCTCCGGACGGCATTCTGGTGCGCAGTGCCGATCTGCTGAACACCACCTTCAACGACAACCTGCTGGCCATTGCCCGCGCCGGTGCCGGTGTCAACAATATCCCGCTGGATCGCTGCAGCGAGCAGGGCATCGTGGTCTTCAACACCCCCGGTGCCAACGCCAATGCCGTGGCCGAGCTGGTGATCGGGATGCTCATTGCGGGCAGCCGGAATGTAGCAGCCGCCGCCCAGTGGACGCAGGGTCTGGCCGGGGATCCGGCCATGGCCAAGAGCGTCGAAAAGGGCAAAAAGCAGTTTGTCGGCAACGAGATCAAGGGCAAGACGCTGGGCGTCATCGGTCTGGGTGCCATCGGCTCCCGGGTCGCCAATTGCGCCATCGCGCTGGGCATGGAGGTCTACGGCTATGATCCGTATATCTCCATCGACGCCGCATGGAACCTGAGCAGTCAGGTACACCACTGCGTCAACCTGAACGATATGCTGCCCCTCTGCGACTACATCACCATCCATGTGCCCTACCTGCCCACCACGAAGGACACCATCAACGCCCAGACGCTGGCACTCTGCAAGGACGGCGTGAAGATCCTGAACTACGCCCGCGGCGAGCTGGTCAACACGCCCGCCCTGCTGGACGCCCTCGAGACGGGCAAGGTCTCCGGCTACATGACCGACTTCCCGACCGAGGCTCTGCTGGGCAAGCCGGGCGTCGTCTGCACGCCCCATCTGGGCGCATCGACCCCCGAGGCCGAGGACAACTGCGCAGTCATGGCCGCGCAGGAGATCAGCGATTACCTCAAAAACGGCAACATCACCCACTCGGTCAATCTGCCGGAGGTGCATCAGCCCCGTGCAGGCGGCAGGCGCATCTGCATCATCCACAAGAACGAGCCGGGCATGATCAGCCAGATCACCGCCCTGACCACCGAGGCTGGTCTGAACATCGAGAACATGGTGAACAAGAGCAAAAAGAACATGGCCTACACCATGCTGGATGCCACCGGCGCGGTCGATAAGACGCTGGCCGAAAAGCTGTCGGCTATCCCCGCCGTCATCCGGGTGCGGATTTTGTAAGTAGGATTTGAATCAACCTCTCCGTCGGGCTAACGCCCGCCAGCTCCCCTCGTAGAGGAGCCTTTGGCAAGTAGATGAAGCTTTCATCGACTGCCAAGGCCTCTCCTCAGCAGGAGAGGTGGCATCGCGCAAGCGATGACGGAGAGGTTTATTTCCGTTATTGACCGAAAGCTCGCTTTGCGGTAAAATTAGGCCAAGAAAATAACAGGAGGTCTGTCAGAATGAAGATGAAGGCCAAACGCATGATCTCGCTGCTGATGGCAGCAATTTTGAGCCTGAGCATCCTCGCGACTCCGGCAATGGCGGCGACGGGTCCCGACGAGGGGGAAGCCGCAACGAGCACGGCAGCAGCCGAGAGCGAGGCCGCCGCAGAGGAAGCATCTGTGCTCGACACCCAGAACGACGTCGTATCCATCCGGCTGAAAGCGACCGGCGATCTGGTCTACGGGTCGCCCTTTACCCTCAGCGTGGAGACCCGCCCTGCCGATACCCAGTACATCGGGGTCGTCATCGGCACCAAGGGGGAGGCCAAAGGCTATGTGACGCTGGTGCTGTCGGATAAGATCCGCACCCTGCTCAAGATGGTTCCGCTGCCCCGCAAGATGTCGCAGACCCCGGATCAGGAAGAGGAGTTCAACGTCTATGCCTACCTGAAACAGCTGATCGACGGCAACGACGTGGAGGTGCTGCTCCGGGTGGCAGACGAAGTGGTGTCGGTCATGGATACCCTGAAGTTCTATGTGCCGAGCCTCAAGGACATTTCCACCGGTTTGAAATTGGCGGTCGATCTGATCCGCAAGTTCCTGCCCAAGAACGTTGCAACGCACATTTACATCGACGAGCAGCCCACGGCTGCGGGCACCTACCTGGCAGGCTCGGTGGCACTGGAGTCCGGCGATATGAACACCGCAGGCGTGGCCATGTTCAAGATCAAGCCGAAGTCCGAGGGCGTCCGGCTCTACTGGGCAAGCGACCTGCCGGAAAGCATGACCCCGGAGATTGCGGCGAACTTCAACGGCGCAGCCGTTCTGGACGACAACGGCACGGTCATCCCGGATGCCAAGGTCACCTGCACCTACCGCAAGGGCGACGGCAGCTTCCTGTCGAACCTCTTCAACGGCAAGAGCAGCACCTTCCCGACGGAGCCGGGCACCTACACCGAGACCGCGACGGTCACGGGCAACTACTCCGCCGCCAAGATCACCCGCAAGATCGTCATCGGCAAAGCCCAGACCCTGAACTGAATCTTCTGAAACAGAAAAAATCCGCTGTGCAGGTTGAACTGCACAGCGGATTTTTGGTTATCCGTGTTTGGGATCTCAAAACGGCCGATAGAAGAACCGCCCGCCGCCGCAGCAGCAGTTGCAGAGCAGATTCAGCAGGATCATGCTCCAGCACCAGCGCATCAGGCCGCCGGGCTGGGCATAGGTGGTCTGGGTGCGGTAGGTCTGGCCGGCGTTCTGCATCCGGCGCAGGTGCAGCTGATACTCGGTGTTGCCGGGGTCCAGCTGGGCGGCGCGGCGGGCATCCTGCAGGGCGTCGATGCTCTTGCCAAGCCCCTGATTGGCCAGCGAAGAGAGGTAATACCACCGGGCACTGCGGTTGTTCATCCCGTCAAGCACCCGGCGCGCCTCGGCATAGCGGCCGCTGGCAATGAAGTTGCGGGCGGCCTGCATCTCCGGGCTGTCGGAGCTGTTGTAGCTGGCTCCGCTCTGCTGCTGATAGCCGCCAAAGCCAAACCCGAAGCCAAACGGGTCAAAGCCGTCAAAATCACCGAAACCGCTGTTGTAGCCGTTCTGCTGGCTGTATCCCTGCTGATAATTGCCGTAGGGATTGTAGTAGCCGCTCTGCGGACCGTAGCCGCCGTTCATCTGGGGGCCGGTATCGCCTTTGGTGATGGCGTCATAGGCGGCCTGCACTTCCTTGAAGTGTTCCTCCGCCGTTGGGTCGTTGGGGTTCAGGTCCGGGTGCCAGCGTTTGCATTTGGCGCGGTAGGCCTTTTTGATCTCTTCGTCGCTTGCACCGCGCTGGATGCCAAGCACCTCATAGGGGTCTCTCATGGATCAACTTCCTCACATCTCTCTGGTGGCGCGGCCATGCGACCGCAATACCTTTTCAGTCTAACGGACAATGCCGATAAAATCAAGATAAAATCGGGAGAAATCAAAAAATATCCACCCTCATCGGGCGGAATTTTTTGCATCTTTGGCGTTTTTGCAGTTGTATTTGAGCCACACGCCCGAATACAGGATGTTGCGCAGCAGATCGACGTCCTCCACGCAGGGCAGACGCTCAAAGCTCTGGGCGCAGGTGCCCAGCAGCAGCTCGAAGATCTCTTTCATCTCGTCCTCGTAGCCGGGCTGGGTGCTCAGGGTCTTCAGCGGGTTGTAGCTGCCTTTTTTCTGGTCGCGTGCAAGATCGTCGTAGGCGTCCAGCAGGTAGATGTATTTCCCCAGATGGAAGCCGATGCTGCGCAGCTCCGGCGACCAGTGATCCTGCCGGTAATCGAACAGCTCGGCCATCAAGGTGCCGAAACAGCCCGACACCGCGTCCAGATCCTCGCTCCCGGCGGCCTCGTATGCGGCCAGCTGGTCAAGGCAGCTGCGGATGGCGTTGCTTTGGCGGGGCCAGCGGGCTGCGGCGTCTTTTGCAGGGGCGGCCAGCATGGTTTCAAAGCCCAGCCCCAGCAGGCTGCGGTCATCCTGCCACTTGTCGGCTGCGTTGTAATAGTGCAGGGCAATGCTCAGGTCGGCGCAGTAGTCGGTGGGGGCACTGGAACGCCAGTCCACCTTGCGGATGGGGTGGATCGGGCAGTGGGAACACCCCGTCTCCAATACACTTTCGCCCTCGTAAAGGCTCGAGAGCAGCAGGTTCAAAAAAGTCAGGTCGTAGCTCAGCGTCAGCCGCCCGCGCAGGCCGTGGAGCGCACCGATCCGGCGGCAGAGCCCGCAGTAGGCCGTCCGATACCGCGCCTGTGCCTCGGGCGAGAGGGCGGCCTGATTGGGGATCACATATCCAAACATGGCTCAGCTCTTCTTGATGAACTGGGTGCCGCAGCGGGGGCAGGAGATCTGGATGCGGCCCCGCCCGCGGGGAACGCGGAGCTTCTGGCGGCACTGGGGGCAGCGGTAGTAGTGGTAGAGCTTCCGGTTGGCCCACTGATCCTTCAGGCCGTTGACCTTGCCCGTGATCCGATCCTTGACGGCGTAGAACTGGTAATTCTCCTCGGTGCGCTTGGCGATGTTCTTACTCAGGGAGCGGTAATAACAGAACGCCAGCGGGATCATGCCCAGTAAGGTCAGAAAAGAGCTTTTGGTCAGCAGAGCCAGCAGGATCAGCACCAGCGACAGGATGCTCAGAAACTGGTTCAGGCCGTCGGTGCCATAACGTCCGATCATAAAACGGCGAAATTTTTCTCTCATAGATCTCTCATTCCTTTATCGGCAGATGGAAGCGGCAGAAAGCCGCACTGTTTGCTTGTAGTTTCAGGATACCATGGAACCATGATAAAATTTTGAACAGAGTGCAAATCTGTTGTAAAAGGACGACATTTAACCCCGCCTGCGGATGGTGAGGGCAGCTTCGGTGTCCAGCGCACCCTCCATCCTGCAGTGGAGGACGGCGCGGCCGGCCTCGCCGGTGGTGGCAAGGTAGGTGCCCGCCATGCCGCCCCGCAGGGGAACGATGCTGGGGCCGAGGATGGTCAGCGGCCCTTCCACCGAAAGCTGGACCGCCTCGCCGCAATAGGGCAGGAGGTTGCCGTTCTGGTCGATGGCGCGCAGCCGGACGGCGGCGCAATCCCAAGTGGGGCCGTCGGTCAGGATGGGGTTGTGGACGGTGCATTCCAGCCGGACGCTCTGCACCGGCTCCTTGATGACGGTCTTGACGGCGCGGCCGTGCCAGACCGCCTCAAACCGGTAGACGGAAGCCGGGCCGCCCAGCACGCCGATGTATTTGTAGTACATCCGGAGCAGGTCGTTCCAGCTCAGCCGGAGCGAGAGCATCCGCGCCCGGGACAGGGGCGAAAGCTCCAGCGCATCCCGGCGCATTTCGTTGAGGATGGCGGCCACCTGCGGAGCCGCCGTCCGGTCAAGCCCTTCGTATTTTTCCAGCAGGGAGCCGACGAAATCGTGGATCTCGATGGGCGGGTGGGGCAGGGCGGCAAACCGACCCCGGCGGTCGGGGGTGAACTCGGCGATGAAATCGTTGCCCCGGTAGAGCCGGACGCTTTCGGCGTTGGTAAAGACCCAGCAGGCTCCCGCAAACCCGCCCGGATGGTCGCCCAGAGCCATGCTGGACGAGACTTCCAGCACGAGGTCGGAGGGGGCGCGGGGGGTCTTTTGGCTGGCATAGACGGCGGCGGAGAGCTTCGGGTTGCGGAAGAGATCCATCACGCCGTGGTAGCTGATCCGGTCGCCGCTGCCAAACTCCCGGTGGGTGTTGTAATCGGTCATGCACCAGCCAAAGCTGCCCGCGCAGCCCTGCTGGGCGATGGCATCGTTGAGGACGGAGGCATACTGCAGGGCCTGCGCCAGACGGTGCGGCTCGTCGTCAAAGGCTTTGGCCGGGAACTTCTGCCCGCCAAACTCGCTGATGAGGTAGCCTTTGCGGAGATCGGGGGTGACGGAGGCGCGGGCTTCGCAGCCGGAACCCCGCCCGCTGTACGAATAATCGTTGTAGGCATACACGTCCTCCAGCAATTGGCTCTTCCGGGTGTTCCGGGCACCGCCCGTAGGCCGGGTGGGGTCGAGCCGGTGGACGGCCTCGTTGGTGCGCTTGTAGAAGGCTTCGTCGTCGGCACTGCCGTTGATCCGCACCCCCCACAGGAAGATGCTGGGGTGGTTGCGGCACTGGCAGACCATCTCGCGGCAGTTCTGCAACGCCTGCGCTTTCCACGCCTCGTCGCCGATGTGCTGCCAGCCGGGGATCTCGGCAAAGACCAGCAGCCCCAGCTCATCGCAGGCGTCGAGGAAGGCCGGGCTCTGGGGGGAGTGGCTGGTGCGGACGGCATTGCAGCCCAGCGTCTTTTTCAGAAACTGGGCGTCCAGCCGCTGGATGCTGTCGGGCATGGCATCGCCCTGATAGGCATAGCTCTGGTGGCGGTTGAGCCCCCGCAGCTCCACCCGCTGGCCGTTGAGGTAGAGGCCGCCCGCCACGAACTGAAGCGTCCGGAAACCGAACCGGGTGGAACGTTCGTCCAAGACCCGGTCGGGCAGGCCGTTGGTGCCGGGGCGGATGAGCCGGACGGTGAGGGTATAGAGGAACGGGTGGTCGATGCTCCATGGGTGTACGCCGTTCAGCGTGCCCGTGATGGGGATGGACAGCTCGCCGGTGTAGACGGCGCGACTCCCGGCGGGGCTGCGGATCTCGGCCTGCAGCGTGCAGCCGACCGTCTCGCCCACAGTGGAGCTGTAGATCCGGAAATCGCCCTCGGCGCGGGCTTCGATGAAGATGTCCCGCAGATAAGCCGGTTCCTTGATGTCCAGCGAGACCGCCCGGTAGATGCCGCCGTAGGTCAGGGCGTCGATCTGCCCGCCGAAGGGCGGGATGTTCAGATCTTCGCGGCTGTCGCACCGGACGGCGACGACATTCTTTTCCCCGAGGCGCAGCGCACCGGTCAGATCCACGGTAAAGGCGGTGTAACCGCAGCCGTGGTGGAACAGCCGCCGCCCATTGCAGAACACGGTGGCGTCGTGCGCCACGGCTCCAAAGGTCAGCAGCACCGTGCGGCCCTCCCACTCTTTGGGCGCAAAAAACTCCCGCCGGTAGCCCGAAAGCCGCTGGTAGTCGTTCTCGTTGCAGTAGTTATAGGGCAGGACCTTCACGGTGTGGGGGATGCGCACCGGGGTCAGCCCGCTTTCGGGGCAGTCCGGCTTTACGATCGCCGGGTCAAACACGGGGGTGAACAGCCAGCCGTCGTTCCAATCGTAATGTTCCATCGCCTGTTCTCCATGATACCAAATACTTTATATTTTATCTTATCATAAAGTTATGAACGAAAAAAGCTCTGCGCGGGGATTTCAGCCGTTTCGGAATAAAAATTCCGAAAACAGCAACAAAAAGTCCTCCGCAGAAGCCAAGACTTGTGCGGAGGACGAAATGCGATCAAAACAGGACAGAGTGAAAACGGATTACCACTTATAAATTTTCTCGTTAAGCTGAGCGATCTCATCTTCGGTCAGCTTGTTGCCAGCGGCATCGGTAACGGTCTTCGGGGTGGTGGTGTAATCGAAGGTGTAAACAGACCAGTCGCTGGGGATCTCCATGAGGACACTGCTCGGGATGGAGGGGCCGTAATCCAAGATGTGGGTCTTGTACTCTTGGCCATTTTCCGACGAAATCAGGTAGACCAGCTTGCCTGTGGTGTCAAAACAGTAAGATTGGGTCATGATTTTGCCGGTCTTGTCGCCTTTATAGGTCGTAACTTCGGTATAGTAAGAGACATTGTCCACTTTCTGGGTCGTCTTGACGATGGAATCCATCCGGTAGAATTCGCCCTCAGAGGAAGAACTGCTGCCGTTGGACTTATAGATGCTGGTGGTTGCGATCTTGGCATCCCGATAGAGCGTATAGTTGGTTCTGTCGATCATAAGGGATTCGTATGCGGATCCGTTGGCGTAGCTGCTCTTGTAATAGGATTTCTGAACCCGGTGATCACTGCCGAACACCAGGGCGGTTTCATAGATGTTCCGTTCGCCATCCGAGTCGATCTGAGCCGTCTTCTGATACCACGTCTTGGAATTGTAACGCTGCAGATTGTACTTATTGGTCAGGCTGGCCTTATAAGTAAGCTTCGTGGAAGAAGAGCTGTTGCTGGACGAACTGCTGCTGGAGCTGCTGCCGTTGCTTTCGGAGCTGGAAGCGGACGAGCTGCTGGAGCTGCCGGGGTTGCTGGAGCCGCCCGTGCTGGTGGAACCGCTGGTGCTGGGGCCGGCACTTGCGCCGCCGCAGGCGGTCAGCATCGAAAGAGCCATTACCGCGGCCAGAATGCCTACGGCAGCACGTTTCATCATACGCATAATAAGATACCTCCGTTTTCGATGGTTGCCGACGGTCTTCCCAAAATAAACCGCCGTTTGACCCCATCTTATCCCCCCGGAAACCCGGTGTCAACCTCTTTCCCAAACTTCGGCACTGTGCCAAAAATTGACACGGATTTCCAGCAGTTTTGCCAATGGTTTTTGCAATCAAAAAGAGCTGCGGAACGATCACCAGCAGCTCTCAGGAATAGCGACATTCAAATTGGAAGGAGGCATAAGATTCAATTGCATTTTCACGGAACATATGTTACACTGAAAATGCCGCCGAAAAGCGGCAAGGTGCTGCCTGCATTGATAGGTGGTCATGCTCCCGTACCCGTTCGCTGAACCATTCCACGGAATGAAGCAAGCACCGGGAACGGACTTTTTTGAAAGAAACTTCCCGGAGCCTATGGGCGAAGGGAGGGATGTCAAATGAATCTGATGGAGACTCTGACGCTTCTGATGGTCATTTTCAGCTTGCTGGGATTGATCGTCGATGTGATCCGCCTGACCTTTGAGGTCACGACAAAGACTTCTCAGAAGAATGAAGACAACAAAAAAGCTTGATCACCGCTGTCTTCCAAACTCGTGTGATCAAGCTCTTTTTGATTGACGGGAACGGGAGCTGACCCTTGCAGGCAGCACCTTTTCTATGCTCATTATAGCGGCTTTCCTGAACTTTGTCAAGGAAGCGTTTTGGTTCGCTTTACCGAATAAAGTTGGTCATGGGGCGGCGGGGATTCTCCGGGTGGGAGATGCCGGCGGCCTTGCCTGCTTCAATGCAACGGAGTAGCCATGCCATATTGCGGCCAAGCTCCTTCATGACGGCGCAGCCCTCTTCGTCCTGCAACACCTGCTCGGGCTTGGAGCCATGCACCATGGCCCAGTAGGAGCCGTTGACCA
Organism: uncultured Faecalibacterium sp.; assembly: GCA_934533135.1. Taxonomy (GTDB): domain Bacteria; phylum Bacillota; class Clostridia; order Oscillospirales; family Ruminococcaceae; genus Faecalibacterium. The sequence goes on along the minus strand of CAKTBG010000005.1, from coordinate 73,495 downwards.
GCGGCATATGGAAGAACTGCGGATATTTGACCAGCTGGTCGAGGGTGGTGGTGGTTCCGGCGCGGCGGGCCGAGCAGCAAATGGCGGCGGGCTTGTAGGCCAGATACTTTCCGCCCGCATAGGACAGACGATCCATGAAGCTGGTCATGTTGCCGGAGGCCGACGCATAATGGACCGGGCTGCCGAACACAAAGCCATCGGCGGTCTTGGCTTTCTCGATGGCCTCGTTGACCACGCCGCCGAAGACGCAGCCGCTGCCGGAAGCACAGCCGCCGCAGCCGATGCAGCCGCCCACGGGCTGGGTGCCGACGTTGAGGATCTCGGTCTCGATGCCCGCGGCGTTCAGCTCGCCAGCCACCAGAGACAGGGCGGTGTAGGTGCAGCCCTCGGCGTGGGGGCTGCCGTTGATGAGCAGGACTTTCATAGCAGAATACTCTCCTTCCTGCGCCGCAAAACACCCGGCGCACTGCTGTAATTTTAACATAAACCCGCCCGCGGCGCAAGGAACGCCCTTGACAAAGGCGGGGATGCAGGCAATAATATAAAGATGCAAACAGAATGTTTTCCATTCCATGGATAAAGGAGGCTGCCCCATGCGTGTAATTGCAGGAGAAGCCCGCGGCAGACGGCTCGAGGCTCTGCCCGGCACCGATGTGACCCGCCCGACCCTCGATCAGGTCAAGGAAGCGATGTTCAGCGTCGTTCAGTTCGATCTGCCCGGAGCCAGAGTGCTGGATCTGTACGCCGGCAGCGGACAGCTGGGCATCGAGGCTCTTTCTCGCGGGGCGGCACGGTGCGTGTTTCTGGACGAGAACCGCGACGCCGTGAACATCGTGATGAAAAACTGCAAAAACTGCGGCGTGTTCGACCGCAGCCGGGTCAACATCGGCGAGGCGGCACGGTATCTTTTGGCCTGCCATGAGCAGTTCGACCTCGTTCTGCTGGACCCGCCCTTCCGGAATGGTACACTGGAAGCGATCCTGCCCGCTGTGGATAAGGTGACGGCACCCGGCGGCATCGTCCTGTGCGAGAGCGAGACCGGCATCGTTCTGCCCGCCGCGGTGGGCGGCCTGACGCTGAAAAAACAATACAAGCACGGCAAGGTGCTGCTGTGGAAATACACAAAGCCCATGCCGCAGGAGGGGGAGCAAGCATGAACGTAAACGAGCTTTTGGACACCATTGAGGATACGCTGGAAGAGAGTGCGGGGATGCCGCTGTCCGGCGGCAAGCGGATCGTGGATGTGGAGCAGATCCGGGATTATCTGGACGAGGTCCGCGCCAACCTGCCCGTGGAGCTGCGGCAGGCGCAGTCCATCGTCAGCGACCGCGCCCAGCTCATCGAATCGGCCAACGCGCAGGCACAGGCCATCGTCAAAAAGGCCGAGGAGCGGGCACGCATTCTGGTCAGCGAGGCCGAGATCGTCAAGGCCGCACAGCAGCGCGCTTCGGAGATCGTCTCTGCCGCACAGACCGAAGCCCGGACCCTCCGCCAGACCGTGACGGATTACTGCGATAATATGCTCAAGACCACCGAGGATACCATGGCGGAAAACGCCGCGCAGGTCAAGAGCGTGCGGGCAAATCTCCGCCAGAACCCCCGCAAGGGGCTGTGATCCCAGCCGTGGGAATCTCTGGAAACAAGAACGACGCCTCTGTGAGCAAAAGTGACGGCTCACAGGGGCTTTTTTTGTCACATTTTGCAGGAGAAAACCCTGTGAAAAACCTTGCAATCGAGGGCTTGATTTGCTACAATAAAACTGTATCCGCAGGGCTTGTCCGGAATACCGGGCAAAGAACGCCTTTGCCGGTGCAATTACTCCGAAAAAACCGAAAGGAGGCTGGGGTGCCATGGAAACAGAAACGCTCCATCCACAGTTCGACCCGGCCTCGTTTGAGCATATTCCTGTGCTGCTGAACGAGTGTCTGGACGGGCTTGCCATCGACCCGGCTGGCATTTATCTCGACGGAACGGCAGGCGGCGCGGGGCATTCCCGCCAGATCGCCCTGCGGCTGGATGCCGCCAAGGGCGGGCGGCTGATCTCGCTGGATCAGGATCCCGACGCGGTGCAGACGGCGCGGGCACGGCTTGCCGGGCTGCCGGCTACGGTGGTGCAGATCAATTTCCGCTATGCGGGGCAGGCTCTTGCGCAGCTGGGGATCGAGAAGATCAACGGTGCATTGCTCGACCTCGGCGTGTCCAGCCACCAGCTGGACGATGCGGCACGGGGCTTCTCGTACCGGGCTGACGCGCCGCTGGATATGCGGATGAGTCAGGAAGGCGAGACAGCTGCCGACCTTGTCAACCGCGAGAGCCGGGAAGAACTGACCCGCATCCTGCGGGATTACGGCGAAGAGCCGTATGCGTGGCAGATCGCCGGAAAGATCGTGGAGGCGCGGGAGGCCTCGCCCATCGAGACGACCCTGCAGCTGGCCGAGATCGTGGCCAGCGCGATGTCCCCGGCCGAACGCCGGAAGAACAAGAATCCCTCCCGACGGACGTTTCAGGCCTTGCGGATCGCCGTGAACCATGAGCTGGATGCACTGGACGACGGCCTGAATGCGATCTTTGAACATCTGGCACCGGGCGGACGGCTCTGTGTCATCACCTTCCATTCGCTGGAAGACCGGCTGGTGAAGAACAAGTTCCGCCGCTGGGCCACCGCCTGCACCTGCCCGCCGGAGTTTCCGGTCTGCGTCTGCGGCGGCAAGGCCAAGGCCAAGCTCATCACCCGCAAACCCATTGAAGCAAACACGCAGGAGCTGGAAGAAAACCGGCGCAGCCGGTCGGCGCATCTGCGGGTTTTGGAAAAATGCTGAGAGCGGCAGCTCCCGGCAGAGCGTGAGGAGGAGATCACTATGGGTCAGGCAGCATACGATACGACGGCACCACGCCGCAGAAGAACCCCCCAGACACAGCGGCCGGTGCCGCTGCGGGTGGAAAAAGGCGGCAAACGCCGTCTGTCACCGGTGCGGGCTGCCATGCAGCACGCCATCCAGCTGGTATCGCTGGCATTGCTGGTGGGGTTTGCCGTCAGTCTGCTGTGGAGCGAGGCGCAGCTGGTGGAGCTGAACGATCAGATCCAGGATGCCAAGGCGCAGCTGGTCAGCGAGCAGAGCCAGTACACCTATTATAACAGTGCGCTGAACAGTAAGACCAACATCACCAGCGTCGAAGAGGCGGCCAGCCGCCTCGGGCTGATGAAGATCGACCAGAGCCAGATCACCTACATCCGGCTGGATCAGGGCAGTGTGCTGGTGCGGAAAGAGTCGGCGGTGCATCAGTGGACCGATTTCCTCCACGATGGTGCCATGACCGTCTTTGCGGCCGTCCATCCGGCAAAATAAACCACGAATCGAAAAGCGTGCGGCAGCGCACGCTTTTTCGGTTTCTGAGGAGAAGAACCAATGCAAGAACCATCCCAGAAGCCTCATAAAAAAGCATTCTACCGCCTGCGCCGCAGCGATCCGCACGAGCGTCTCAGCGCACCGCTGCGGAAATTGAGCTACGGTGCGGCGGTACTTTGCATCCTGCTGGCGGCCGGCATCGTGATCCGCAGCCTGTACAACATCCAGATCCGGGACGGTGCGACCTACCGCCAGTATGCCGCCGAGCAGCAGCTGCTGGACAGCACCCTTCAGGCCACCCGCGGCGAGATCTACGACACCTCCGGCATCACGCTGGCCTCCACCAGCGTGGTCTGGACCATCTGGGCCGACCCCAGCTACAGCACGGCTCTGTTCACCAGCAAGACCGACGAGGAGACCAAGGCAGTGACCAAGACGGCAGACCCGGCGGCATTGGCCGAGGTCAGCGGGCAGATCACCCTGCGGCTGCTCTCGGGCGACGGCACCTCGCTGGACAGCGTGGACACCGCATCGGAAGCCTACCAGAAGCAGTACCAGACCGTCTACGACGCCCTGTCCAAGAGCGACTCGTCCTATCAGGTGCTGGCCACCAAGGTGAACAACGCCATCAAGCTCTCCATCGAGAGCTACATCTCCGAGTACAATAAGGCGCACAAGCGCGCCACCGACACCACCCGGAAAGGCCGTGTTTCGGTGTCGTCCACCAAGAGTTTCCAGCGGGATTATCCCTACGGCGCATTCGCCGCAGCGGTGCTGGGCTTCTGCGACGCAGACGGCTACGGCACCTACGGCCTCGAAAAATCCTACGAATCCACGCTGGCCGGTGTCAACGGCCGCACCATCACCTTGCGCAACGCCTACGGCAACGCCATTGCAGACCAGCGCGCGACCACCTACGCGGCGAAGGATGGCTCCAACCTTGTCCTCTCGCTGGACGTGAACATTCAGGAAGTGGCCGAACGCTACCTGAACGAGGCGATCAAGGCCAACAACGTCGAGAACCGCGGCGCGGCCATCGTGATGAACGTCAAGACCGGCGCGATCCTTGCCATGGCTTCCAAACCGGATTTTGACCCGAACAACCCGCTGGACTATTCGGCCAACGAAGCCTATCTCAACGAGCTGGTCCACGCTGAGCCGGAGCTGTACGGCATCTATCTCAAAAATGAGGACGGCAGCTTCCAGCTGGACGCCAACGGCAACAAGATCCTTGACCCGGAGGCCGACTACTCGGGCTATTACCGCGACATCCAGTGGAAGAACAAGACCATCACCGAGCTGTACTACCCCGGAAGCGTTTTTAAGGTCATTACGGCGGCCATGGGGGTCGATTCGGGCAATGCCACCCTCAACACCACCTTCAACTGCTCCGGTGCCTACGGTGTGGCCAAAGAGACCTATCACTGCGCCGGCAAAAAAGCGCACGGCGTGCAGAACCTTGCGCAGGCTCTGCGGAACAGCTGCAACATCTACTTCATCCAGCTGGGGCAGCGGGTCGGCGCGAGCCTCTTCTACGATTACTTCGACGCGTTCGGCTTTACCGAGCGCACCGGCGTCGATCTGCCCAACGAGACCAACTTCATGCAGTATTATACCGCCAACCAGCTGGGCGAAGTCCAGCTGTCGTCGTCGTCGTTCGGTCAGGCCATGGCGGTCACCCCGCTGCAGGTCTGCACGGCCATTTCCGCAGCCGTCAACGGCGGTTATCTGGTCACGCCCCATGTCGTGGACAAGATCACCGACCAGAACGGCAATGTGATCGAGGAGATCGGATCCAATGTCCGCCGTCAGGTCATCAGCGAGAGTGCCAGCGAGACCATCCGCCAGATCATGGAGTATGAGGTCGGCGACGGCACCATCACGGGCGGCGGCTCCAACGCCTATGTCGCGGGGTACCGCATCGGCGGCAAATCGGGCACCTCGGAACAGCTGAACATGGACCGCCGCGCCGACGGAGACTACAAAAAGGTCGCGTCCTTCGCGGCTGTTCTGCCCGCCAACGACCCGGAAATTCTGGTCTATGTCATGCTGGACGACCCCAACAACGTCCGAACCGACTACTCGTCCATTCTGGCGGCTCCGGTGGTCGGCAACATCATCAGTGAGATCGCCCCCTACCTTGGCATTGCCACCGACGGCAAAGACCGCAGCCAGACCACCTTCAAGGTGCCGGAGCTGGTGGGCAAGGAGTGGAGCAACGCGCAGGTCTCCCTGAACACCAAGGGCTTGAAGCACCAGCTGATGGAGAGCAGCTCCGGCGATCAGGCCGGGGCGGTGGTCACCTACCAGTACCCCCGTGCGGGTACGCAGGTGGCCTATGGAACCACCATCTACCTGTATACCGATACCTACGAGGGCAGCCACACCGAGGTGCCGGATGTGACCGGCAAGAGCGCGGACTTTGCCCGACAGATGCTGGCCGCCGCAGGCCTCAACTGCACCGTCGAGGGCAGCGGCCTCGTCCAGAGCCAGAGCGAAGCCCCGGGTGCCAGCGTGCAGCGGGGAACCATTGTGACGATAACGTGTGGGTGAGGGGGATTGCCAAAGCCTCCCCTACTAGGGGAGGTGGCATCCCGGAGGGATGACGGAGAGGTTGTACAGAGCAGCCGCAAATCCTAGGCCGCAGCTTGTCCAACCTCTCAGTCTGCTTCGCAGACAGCTCCCCTTGTAGGGGAGCCATTGGCAAAGAGATCACGTGCATAAAATCAAATTATAGAGAAGGGAACAACCAGCTATGGAACCGATTTCTGCGAAGATCTTACTCGAGGGGCTGGCGGCAGAGGGATTTGCCGCCGACACTGCCCTCGATCTTGTGACCACCGACAGCCGCGAGGTGCGGCCGGGCTGCATTTTTGTGGCCTTCCCCGGAGAAAAATTCGATGGCCACGATTTTGCGGCCAAGGCACTGGAACAGGGGGCGGCCTATGTGGTGCTGAACCACCCGGTGGAGGGCGTGCCCGCGGAGAAGGCCGTCCTCTGCCCGGACAGCTACCGCGCCATGATGACCATGGGCGCGAACTACCGCCGCCAGTTTGCGCCCAAGATCGTGGGCGTGACCGGCAGCGTCGGCAAGACCACCACCAAGCAGATGACCTACGCTGCCATTGCGGGCTTTGGCAGCACCATCAAGACCGAGGGCAACCAGAACAACGAGCTGGGTCTGCCCCGCACCCTCTTCCACATCGGGAAAGACACCGCGTATGCGGTGGTCGAGATGGGCATGAGCCATCTGGGGGAGATCGAGCGGCTGACCAAGTGTGCCCGGCCGGATGTCGGCATCATCACCTGCATCGGCGTATCCCACATCGGCAACCTCGGCAGTCAGGAGAACATCTGCAAGGCCAAGCTCGAGATCTGCGCCGGTCTGCCCGAAGGTGCCCCGCTGGTGCTGAACGGCGACGATCCCTTCCTGCGGAAAGCGGCTCTGCCCGGTTCTGTCCGGCCGGTCTGGTTCAGCCTCGGCGATGCAGACGCGGATGTCTGCGCACAGGACGTCCATCCGGAGGGCGACGGCATGGCCTTCACTCTCGTGGATCGGAACGCGGGCTGCTTCCCGGTGCGCATCCCGGCGATGGGCAGGCACAACGTGGCCAACGCGCTGGCGGCTTATGCCGCCGCCACCCGCCTTGGCCTTGACCCCAAAGGCGTCATTGCAGGGCTGGCCGACTTCCAGCAGACCGGAATGCGCCAGAGGGTCGTCCACAGCAAGGGCGTGGATGTGATCGAGGACTGCTACAACGCCAACCCCGACAGCATGAAGGCTGCGCTGACCATGTTCCGGGAGTATCCCGCCAAGCGGCGGTATGCGCTGCTGGGCGATATGCTGGAGCTGGGCGGGATCAGCCCCTCTGCCCACGAGGAGGTCGGCCGTCAGGCGGCCGCTTCCGGGCTGGAGCTGCTGGTCTGCTACGGCGAAGAAGCCAAGCACACCGCCAAAGCCGCAGCCGAGGCGGGGCTCAAGGCCGTCCATGCGGCCACCTACCGCGAGGCGGCCGGTCTGCTGCTGGCGGCCATGCAGCCCGGCGACGCTTTGCTGGTCAAGGCCAGCCGCGGCATGGCTTTGGAGAAGGCACTTGCCATCTTCTACGAAGAACAAAAATAAAAAGAACTTGCCCTCTCAGTCACCTGCGGTGACAGCCGTTCCCCTTCTGGCACTTGCGTGCCACCTCCCCCGGCCGGGGGAGACTTTCCCGGAGTGGGAGCCAAGTCTTGGCTCTCCCTTTGGGAGAGCTGTCGAGCAAAGCGAGACTGAGAGGGTAAGGATGCTGAAGTTCGTGGAGTAAACTATGATTCGTTTTGCCTTGATCGTCGCTTCGACACTGGGCTTTTTTCTGACGGCGGCTCTCGGCAACCTGATGGTGCCGCTGCTCCGGGCGTTCCGGCAGCAGCCCAAAACACGGGAAACATGGGTCGAACCGGAACCGCCGCCCTCCCAGCCGCAACCAGCGCAGCCGCCGTCTGACCCGGAACCGCAGCCGCCGACCATGGGCGGGCTGTGCCTGATGGTCGGCACCTTGGCGGCACTGGGCGTGGGCTGGACGGCCGCCTGCATCGCCCAGCCGGAATTGCTGGGCAACGAGGGTCTGCTGACCACCCGGCTGCTGATCGGGCTGTTCGGCGGGCTGCTGTTCGGTGCGGTGGGGCTGGCCGATGACCTGACCCGGCTGCGGCGGCATTCGCCGCTGGGTCTGCGCCGCACGACGCGGCTGGCCTTGGAAGCCGCCGCTGCCGCCGCAGTGCAGGTGCTTTTGGCCGCGCACCACTGCCTTGCCTCCGGCGTCACCCTGCCCGGCGTCGGATACTGGGAGCTGGGGCGGGCGGCCCCCGTGGTATGGGAGCTTTTGCTGGTGGCACTGGCCGAGAGCGTCCGGGTGACGGACGGCATCGACGGCGTGCTCTGCGGCACGGCGTTTGCAGCCATGTTGGGGCTGATGGTCAGCATGACGGTGCTGGGCTGGTTTCCGCTGGCGGTGCTTCCGGCGGCATTGGCCGGTGCGCTGCTGGCATTTCTGCTCTGGAACTTCTACCCGGCAAAGCTGCTGCCCGGTGCGGTCGGCAGCTTGTTTGTGGCCGGGGTGCTGGGCTGTGTGCTCTTGGCCATCGGCTGGCCGGGTCTGACCCTGCCGCTGGCACTGCCCTACTGGTTGGAGGGCGGCATGGTGGCGGTGCAGATCGCCGTCTACCGGCTCTCAAACGGGCGGCGGCAGCTCTTTGCCACCGCACCGCTGCACCGCTGGCTCGAAAAACGAGGCCGTGACCCGGTGACCATCTTTTACATTTTTACAGTCATCGCACTGCTGGGCATTGCCCTGACGGTGCAGATGGCAAAAATCAGTTGAGGGAGGGGATGCGGATGGCAACCATCCGCCGAAAACAACGCCCGGAGTCCATTTCGATCTTACAGCGCGACCCCGGCCCATGGTCGCAGGTGCTGATCCACTGGCTGTTTACGCTGGGCATCATCCTCATCTTCGGTTTGGTGATGCTGTTCAGTGCCAGCTATACCACCGGCTACCTGCGCATGGGCGACAGCCTGTACTACATCAAATCGCAGGTGCTCTGCCTTGGGCTGGGTCTGGCGGCCATGATCCTCTTTTCGTATCTGGATCACCGGTTTCTGCGCAAACTGGTCTGGCCGGGGTATGCCGTGTGCCTCGTGATGCTGGTGCTGGTGCTGTTCAGCGCACCGCTGAACGGCTGCCGCCGCTGGCTCCGGATCGGCTTTACCATTCAGGTATCGGAGATCGCCAAGTTTGAGATGATCCTGCTCACGGCACACATCGCCGCAAAGACGCCGCGGCTCGAAAAACTGAACCCCAACGGTTCTGGCCGGGTGCCGGTGCGTGCGTGGCTGTACCAGCGGATCGTCCGGGAGCTGATCCGCCCGCTGCTGCCGCTGCTGCCGGTCATCGTGCTGCTGATGATGGAGCCGCATATGTCGGGCATCGTCCTGACCTGCGCCATCGTCGGCACCATCCTGATGCTGGGCGGCATGGGCGGCATCGTCACATGGGCGGGCGCGTTTTCGATGATCTTTCTGCTGGAGAACATCCTGCAGCACGTCGATTCGATCCCCTATCTGCAGAGCCGTCTGGACGGCTGGACACAGGATCTTTCCAAGATGACCGACCAGACCCTGCAGAGCCTGTATGCCATCGGCTCGGGCGGGGTGACCGGCCTCGGCCTTGGCAACAGCATCGAGAAACAGCTCTGGCTGCCCGAGAGCACCAACGACTTCATCTTCAGCGTCGTCTGCGAGGAGCTGGGCTTTGTGGGGGCTGTGCTGGTGATCCTGCTGTTTGTGCTGTTCCTCGTGCAGGGGCTGTGGATCGCGTTCCATGCCGAAAACCGCTACTGCACGCTGGTGGGCATTGGCATCATGGCGCAGATCGCATGGCAGGTATTCTGCAACATTGCGGTCGTCACCAACACGCTGCCCAACACCGGCATCTCGCTGCCCTTCTTCTCGTCGGGCGGCACCAGCCTGATCCTGCTTCTGGCCGAGATGGGCGTGATGATCAACATCGGGCGGAACGGTGAGCGTGCCCGCCAGCAGCGGGAGCACGCCCGCGCCGAGCGGGAAGCCGAGCGGAAGGCAAAGACGATTTTGTTCCAGAAACAGCCGACCAACCAATGAGGAGGGTAAGTTTATGAAAGTATTGATCGCAGCCGGCGGCACGGCCGGACACATCAACCCGGCTCTGGCCATTGCGGGAGCCATCCGAAAGGCCGACCCCACCGCCGAGATCCATTTTGCAGGCCGGAAGGAGGGCATGGAGTACCGTCTGGTCACGCAGGCGGGCTACCCCTTCCACCACATCGAGATCACCGGCTTCCAGCGCAAGCCGTCGCTCCACAACCTCAAGCGCAACCTGATCACGCTCTGGAATCTGGCTCTCTCCGGCCCCAAGGCCAAAGCCATGATGAAGGAGATCCAGCCGGATCTCGTCATCGGCTGCGGCGGCTATGTTTCGGGGCCGGTGGTGCGCTGCGCAGCCAAGCGGGGCATCAAGACCGCCCTGCACGAGCAGAACGCATTCCCCGGCGTGACCAACAAGCTGCTGGCTCCGGACGTGGACATCGTATTCGCGGCCGTGCCCGCCGCCGTTGAGAAACTGGGTGCCCCCGAAAAGACCCTTGTGGTCGGCAACCCGGTCCGCCCCGAGGTGTTCACGCAGGCCAAGAACCGCGATGCTATCCGCGCCGAGCTGGGGGCAGGGGATCGCACCGTGATCCTCTCCTTCGGCGGCAGCCTCGGTGCCCGCCGGGTCAACGAGGTCGTGGCCGACCTCTGCGCATGGGAGCAGAAAAACCAGAAGCCGGTGCTCCACCTCCACGCCACCGGGCAGTACGGCGTTGAGCTGTTCCAGAACCTCGAAAAAGAAAAGGGCTTCGCCCCCGGCGGCAGCCTTGTGGTAAAAGAATACATCAACAATATGCCTGAGCTGCTGGCCGCGGCCGATCTGGTCATCAGCCGCGCCGGTGCGCTGACGCTGGCCGAGCTGGAAGCCGTGGGCCGCGCCGCCGTGCTGATCCCCAGCCCCAATGTGGCCGAGAACCACCAGTACTACAACGCGCTCGAGCTGCAGAAGGCCGGAGCCGCCGTGGTCATTGAGGAAAAGGATCTGACCGGCGAAACCCTGATCGCCACGGTCTCCGAGATGCTCCGCACGCCGGGCAAGCTGGCCGAAATGGGGCAGAATGCCCGGAAGCTGTCGGTGGACGACAGCCTCGACCGGATCGCGGATGCGCTGCTCAAACTGGTCAACACGCCGTGATTGCACCAAAGGGCAGCTTGTGGTAAAATCAGACAGAAAGGAGGGAACGCCGTATGGCACAGAACCGGAATCGTGACCGGAGCCGCACGCAGGGCTCCAAACGCCGCGCATACGACCAGAATCGGGATGACCTGCGGCGCACCCCCTCGCAGACCCCGCCGAACCGCCGCCCGGCAAGCGGCGGGTATGGCGACCCGGAGACCGTCGTGTTCCCGACCCGGCAGCAGAACCGTTCCGGCCAGCGGAACTACGAACCGCGGGAGCCGAACCCTGCCCATCCCGCCGGGCGGAGAGACAACAGTGTTGCCTTCCCGACCGGAAACCGCCCCCGCCCCCCGCAGGGCAGGGCGGCCAACCGGAACGGACCGCACCCCCGGAACAACACCACCCGGTATCCGGGCAACACCGCCGGAAACCGCCCCCGGAACAGCCGGGAGCCCCAGCGGTCTCAGCCCAACGGTCGTCTCCGCCCGACGCAGGCAACGATGCGGGATCCCGCCCGCCGGGAGCGGAAAAAGAGACGCCGGATGACCCGGGCGGCCATCCGCCGCCGCAGGGTGATGCGGCGGCTGACGGCCTTCGCGCTGCTGCTCTGCGTCATCGGGGTGGGCGTCTACCTGACCGGGACGATGCTCTTCAAGATCAGCGCGATCCAAGTGCAGAACGCCGACGGCGCAGTGGTGCAGGAGCTGGCGGGCTATTCCAGCGACCAGATCCTCAGTGCGCTGGGCGTGCAGATCGAGGAAAACATCTTCAGCGTGGACAGCCGGAAAAAAGCTGCCGAGCTGGAAAAGGTGTTCCCCAAGCTCGAATCCATCCGAGTGGAGCGGGAGTATCCCGGCACGGTGGTGGTGCGGGCGGCGGAAGCCATCCCCAGCTATGCCATGCAGGTGCAGGACGGCTGGCTGACCCTCTCGGCCGGGCTGAAGATTTTGGACAAAACCGGCAGCCAGCCCGCCGCATTGCCGACCCTCTACGGCGGCGAGCCGGTCTCCGAAACGCCGGGCGATCCGCTGACGTTTGAAGCGACAGAACCCGCTGCCGACAGCACTGCGTCCGGCGCGGCCTCGGATCCGGCAGCATCGTCCGAAGCGGCGGCAGAACCCCAGACCGACCACCGGCTGGAATCCCTGCACACCCTGATGACCGCGCTGGAAACCTACGGCCTGCTGGACGATGTGACCCGGATCGAGTTTGAGGACACCGAGCAGATGGCGTTCCTCTATCAGGATCGGATCAGCGTCCTGCTGGGCACCCTGAACGAGCTGGACTACAAGCTCAAGCTGGGGCAGTATGTGCTGCTGGATTCGGACGGCAAGGGCTGCGCCGCCACCGATACCGGTGTGCTGGATCTGAGCCACCTGTCCGCTTCCAGTACCCGGAAATTCCGTTTTGCGCAGGGAGAACCGGAGCTGCCCTCGGGCTACGTTGTGCCCGAACCGCCGGAGCTGCCGGAACCCCCGGCAGAGACCGCCCCGGCCGACCCGACCGCCGCAGAGACCGCCCCGGCCGCGGACGATGCTGCCGCGGCAGACACGGCGGAAGATCCCACAGAACCCACCGAGACCCAGACCACCAATCAGGAATGAGGAGTGTTGCGTTATGAAACTGGAACAACTGATCGAGGGCGTGCCCTATACGCTGGTGCAGGGCAGCCTTGAGACAGAGATCGAAGACATCATCTATGACAGCCGGAAGGCCGCACCGGGCCGGTTGTTCGTCTGCATCGTCGGCACCCAGCGGGACAGCCACGATTTTGCCGCCGACTGCGTGCAGCAGGGGGTGTGTGCGCTGGTCGTCCAGCACGACATCGACCGGTCGGCGATGCCGGGCGTGACCATCCTCAAGGTCGAGAACAGCCGCTATGCCATGGCCCTGATGAGCGCGAACCTTTTTGGCAACCCATCCCGGAAGATGACCATGATCGGCGTCACCGGCACCAAGGGCAAGACCACGACGACCCACATGATCAAGAGCGTCCTCGAAGCGGCAGGCCGCAAGGTGGGCATGATCGGCACCAACGGCATCTACTTTATGGGGCACCACAAGGAGACGGCCAACACCACCCCCGAAAGCTACGAGCTGCAAAAGACCTTCCGGGAGTTTCTGGACGCAGGCTGCGACACCGCGCTGATGGAAGTGTCCAGTCAGGGTCTGATGATGGACCGCGTGGCGGGCGTGCAGTATCAGGTGGGCGTGTTCACCAACCTGTCGCCGGATCACATCGGCCCGGGCGAACACAAGACCTTTGAAGAATACCGCAGCTGGAAGGGCAAGCTCTTCCAACGCTGCGATGTGGGCGTGGTCAACCTCGACGACGAGAACACCGAAGCTCTGCTGGAAGGCCACACCTGCCAGCTGGTGACCTACGGCCGGGGCGAGAAGGCCGACTACCGCGCCGGAAGCTATGAGCTGCTCCGCACCCACGATTTTCTGGGCGTGCGGTTCCACGTCTCCGGCAAGGACGATATGGACGTGAAGGTGAATATGCCCGGCGAATTCAGCGTCTACAACGCGCTGGCGGCTCTGGCCGTCGGCAAGGTGCTGGGTCTGCCCGATGCCGCCATCCACGAAGGTCTCGGCAAGTGCGTCGTCAAGGGGCGGGTCGAGCTGGTGCCCATCAGCAAAAAGTTCACCATCCTGCTGGATTACGCCCACAACGAAGTCTCCACCGAGAGCCTGCTGACCACCCTGCGGGCGTATGACCCCCACCGTCTGGTGGTGGTGTTTGGCTGCGGCGGCAACCGCTCCAAGCTCCGCCGGTACGGAATGGGCGAGATCTGCGCAAAAATGGCCGATTTCTCCATCCTCACCGAGGACAACAACCGGTTCGAGAAGGTCGAGGACATCCTTGCCGACATCCGGGTCGGGATGGAAAAAGGCAACCCGGACGCAAAGTTCGTGGAGATCCCCGACCGTCTGGACGCCCTGCACTACGCCGTGGATCATGCGCAGCCCGGCGACCTGATCGCCGTCATCGGCAAGGGGCATGAGACGTACCGCGACCGCCTTGGCGTCAAGACCCCCTTCCTCGAGCGGGAGCTGCTGGAGGAATATGCCCGTCAGATCGGGCTGGAGTGATCCGATCCGCTGCCTCTGCGTCAGCCGTCCGGCGTTCTGCCGGACGGCTGATTTTTTGCATTCGCTTTTGCACCCTTCAGAAACGCCAGTTTTTGACAGGATGGGCGTAAATTCTTGTCAAGTATTGCTGTTGCGCATCGGGGCTTTTTGGGCTATACTGTTGACTTGGCTGCTGAAAAAATGCCTGCCGACGGCAGGTGGACAAAAACGATCCAATGAAGTCCAATGGGAGGGGTTTCTACGAAATATCTGTTTCAATTTACGCGGATCCTTGCGTTCTGCTTTTTGGGCGAGATCCTGCACGCGGTGCTGCCGCTGCCGATCCCGGCCAGCATTTACGGCCTGATCCTGCTGCTGCTCGCGCTGCGGCTGAAGGTCGTCCGGCTGGAGGACGTGAAAGAGGTCGGCCTGTTCCTGACCGGGATCTTCCCGCTGCTGTTTGTTCCGGCAGCGGCCGGGGTGATGGAGCTGTGGGCCGAGATGGGCAATATGCTGCTGCCGATCCTCCTCGCGATCTTCCCGGTGACGGTGCTGGTGCTGATCACTTCCGGACACACCACACAGGCGTTGGTTCGCCGCAAGCAGAAAGGAACCGACAATGACGGAACTGCTGAATGAATTTCTTTCCGGCTCGGCGGCATGGGGTGTGCTGCTGACGCTGGCCGCGTTTGCGCTGGGCACCCTCATCAACCGGGTCACCGGCAAGGCAATCTTCAACCCGCTGCTGCTGGGCAGCATCTTCGTCATCATCCTGCTCAGCATTTTAAAGATCCCTTATGCCGACTACAAGGCCAGTGCTGCGCCGGTCAACTACCTGCTGCTGCCGGCCACCATCAGTCTGGCCATTCCCCTGTATGAAAAGTGGGATCTGCTCAAAGAGAATGCGGCCGCCATCATCGCGGGCATCTCGGTGGGCACGCTGGTCAGCCTTGGCAGTGCGCTGGCCTTGGCATTGGCGATGGATCTGACCAAAGAACAGTACG
Source organism: uncultured Faecalibacterium sp. (assembly GCA_934533135.1). Lineage (GTDB taxonomy): Bacteria > Bacillota > Clostridia > Oscillospirales > Ruminococcaceae > Faecalibacterium. The sequence continues at coordinate 58,285 of CAKTBG010000005.1, read as the reverse complement.
CGACCCTGCTGCCGAAGTCGGTGACCACGGCCATCAGCATGGATGTGGCCGCCGAGCTGGGCGGCATTGCGGCTCTGACCGGTGCCATTGTCATCCTGACCGGCATTGCGGGCAACCTGCTGGCCGAGACGGTCTGCAAGGCGTGCCACATCACAGACCCCATCGCCAAGGGGGTGGGCATCGGCACCTCGGCTCATGCCGTCGGCACCAGCCGCGCACTGCAGATGGGCGAAGTGGAGGGCGCGATGAGCGGCCTGTCCATCGCCGTGGCCGGTGTGCTGACGGCGGTGCTCTGCCCGGTGTTTGTCAATTTAATTGATTAGCCCTCTCAGTCTGCTTCGCAGACAGCTCTCCCAAAGGGAGAGCCCTTGGCAAATTGATTCAGTTTTATCAGACTGAATAAAGCATTTGCTCAACAAAAAATACCGGGCCCTGCGGTCTGGATTCACGGTATCGAACCATTGAATCTAGGCAACAGGGCCCGGTTTTTTATTCGTTGTTTTCCGCGTGCAGAGAAGCGTTCGGAGATGGTTACTGTGTCAGAGCCTTTGCCTTTTTCAGGGTCAGGAAAACTTCCAGCTTGCTGACCTTTTCCTCCGGGGCAAAGCCGCTGTCCTTGGATTCCGCCATCAGGCCGTTGTCAACGACCCAACGCTCTGCCTTTTCCAGCGCGCTCATGCCCTCGGTGAGGGTCGCGGGTTCGGGAGAACCAGCGGCCTGCCAGAGCAGGACAGCCAGCTCGCCGCGGGTGTTGGGCATTTCCGTGCCTGCGGGAAGCACCCACTTGGCGTACAGCTCAAGGCCGATGTTGTAGGCCGTCCAGCCAGCGATCACTACGCCCGTGCCGACAACGGCCGCGCCGAGGGCGGCGGAAGCGGGATCCACCGACTGCGGTGCGGAGGAAATGTCACGGTAGACCGCACGAAGGGTGACCGCCTCTTCCGGCATCACGAAGGTCGTCTCGGTGCTCTGAGCGTCCTTCAATTCCAGCGTTTCGGGCAGAACATCCCAGTGGTCGAACGTCTGTCCGGCGGGAACGATGTCCGCCATCAGACGGACGGTGATGGTCTTGCCTGCTTCGGCCTTGGTGACGGTTGCGCCGTCAAGTTCTGCCTCGCCGTCAAAGACGAGAACCGAATAGGTCTTGGTTTCCGGTTCGCTGGGCTTGTCGGGATCGATGGGTTTGTCGGGATCGATGGGTTTGTCCGGCTTAGACGGGGTATCAGGGTTACCGGGTTTATCCGGTTCACTCGGCTTGTCCGGTTCGGACGGTTTTACAGGTTCCGCGTTCTTCGTCCATTTTGCATAGAGGGTAATATCCGCCGTGATGGGGGTGTCAAAATCGAACGCTGTGGTGCAATCCTTGTCGGTGTACCAGCCGTGGAAGGTGTAGCCTTTATCCACAGGGTCGGCGGGCTTGGCAACGGGAGTATTGCGCTTGACATTGATTCGGACGATATCGAGTTCGTGTTCCATGCCGTTGAAGGTCACGGTGTAAGCATCTTTCAGCCACTTTGCAGTCAGGGTGACGTTGCTTGCAGGCATGGTAAACTCGTATTGGAGATTCTGGTTCAGATCCAGAGTAGGAGCTTTGATCGTGTCATCCTCTGTCTCTGCGATCCAGCCATCGAAGGTGTAGCCATCCCGCTGAGGGATGTCCAGCTTGATGGCCGTGCCATAGTCATAGGATTTGGTGGTCGCGTCGGTATCCGTGTCGTGGATGGTAAGCTCGTATGGGTTGACATTCCATCTTGCATAGAAAGTGGTGTTTCTGGTGATGGAGTCGCCCCAGAGGGCGTACTTGTTCGTATGGTTCGCGTCCGTATACCAACCGTCGAAGGTGTAGCCTTCTTTGGTGATCTTGCTTGTGTCGGGTTTTGAAACACCGTTGCCATGCTCGACAGAGACGGGAGAAATCAGGTCGGTCTGGCCGTCAACATCAAACGTCACCGTGTAACGGTTTTTCGTCCACTTGGCATACAGCGTGATGTCTCTGGTAATCTTTGTATCAAAATTGAATTCCTTTCCGGCAGTGCAGTCCTTGTCGGTATACCAGCCGCCGAACGTATAGCCCGTATTGGTGGGCTCGGTAGGTTTGGAAACAGGATTGCCGTATTCGACCTCTTCGGTTTTGGGAGTGGAGGTCTTGCCGGTGTTGAAATCAAATGTCACCGTGTACTTGTTGATCTCCCACTTTGCGTACAGGGTGATATGGTCGGTGATGGAAGTGGTAAAGTCAAACTTGCTGTCGTCAGGGCAGGTTTGTTTTTTATACCAACCGCCAAACGTATAACCATACTCTTCAGGGGCAGGAGAAGGTTCTGTGACTGGTTGGCCATGCTTAACGGTTTGAGATGCTGGTGGATTCTTGGCATTGGGGTGACCGTTCAGGTCGAATGTCACAGTACAGTTTGCGGGCTGCCATTTTGCATAAAGGTTGAGGTCTCTAGTTACAGGGGTGCTAAAGTCATATTCTTTCTGAGAGTCTTTGGTATACCAACCAACAAACTCGAAACCCGCTTGTTCAGGGTCGGGGCTGGGCTTGGTGACAGGATAGCTGTCATAAACATACTGTGTATCAATCTTGTCGGTGGTGTTGGTTTCAAAAGTGATCGTGCGACGGTATTTGACGCGAGAAGCGAATGTATAACCATAGTACTTGATGGAACTCCAATTAGTTGTTCCATCGTATAAAATCTCCTTTAAGGACGAATCAAAAGCTTGGAAACCAATGTAGTTTACACTGGCGGGGATTCTAATTGTAGATAATTTGGAACAACCGTTAAAGGCATTGGTGGCAATACTTTCGAGCTTTGCTGGCTCACCAAACGCAACGGAGGTAAGACTTGTACAACCAGAAAAAGCTAAGGGACCAATACCGGTAACAGTGCTTGGAATTTGAACGCTGGTAATAGCAGCGTTCGAAAATGCATTACTGAAAATTACGGTGACAGGATATCCCTCAATCGTATCGGGAATGATAACGTCAGTAGCCGTGCCTGTATAACCATTAATGGTTACACTTTTACCATTATCTTTATCATCAAATATCGAATATTCAAAATTACTTTCGGGAGTGGGTGTCGCCGCAAATGCTGCTGTCGGCAGGAAGGTGAACAGCATGGCAACCGATAACAAAGCACTCAGGAGTCGTAGTCGTGGAGTCCGCATGATGAATACCTCACTTTCATCGTCATAAATGGGTGTCGAAAAAAAAACACCACGGTCAAACTTAAATGTACCCCCCCCCGCAAAATGTCAAGTAGGAACGCGCATTTTCTCTGTTTTGGATAAAAGCGGATCTTGAAATTTGGTGAGAAAAACGAAAGAAAAGCTGCATCCCGAACCGTTTCTTTGCCGCCCCGCGCAGGGGAAACCTCTCAGCCAGCACATTCGCGCTGCCAAGTTTAAGCCGCTAACATAAAAAGCCGGGCCCTGTTGTCCGGATTCAATGGTTCGATCCCGTGAATCCAGACCGCAGGGCCCGGTATTTTTTGTTGAGTAAATGCTTTATTCAGTCTGATAAAACTGAATCAATTTGCCAATGGCTCCCCCTCTGGGGGAGCTGTCTGCGAAGCAGACTGAGAGGGTTACAGTGCGAAATACCGCTTTGCGTTGTCGAAGCAGATGCCGCGGACGATCTTCTCCAGAGCCTTCTCGTCGTTGGGATACTCGCCGTCCTCGACCCACTGGCCGATGACGTTGCAGAGGATGCGGCGGAAGTAATCGTGGCGGGTGTAGCTCAGGAAGCTGCGGCTGTCGGTCAGCATACCGACGAAGTTGCCCAGCAGACCGAGGTTGGCCAGACTCTTGATCTGGTTTTCCATGCCGATCTTCTGGTCATTGAACCACCAAGCGGAACCGTGCTGGATCTTGCCCGGCACCTCGCTGCTCTGGAAGCAGCCGAGGATGGTGCCGATCTGCTCGTTGTCGGCGGGGTTCAGGCTGTAGATGATGGTCTTGGGGCACTCGTCGGTGTCGTTCAGGGCACTCAGCAGAGAGGCGATCTCGCCGCCGCAGGTGGCGGTGTTGATCATATCAAAACCGGTGTCGGGTCCCAGCAGGGCGTTCATCTTCCGGTTGACACCGCGCAGGCAGTTGTAGTGGATCTGCATGGCGATGTTCAGGCGGTGATACTGCTTGCCCAGATGGATCAGGATGTAGGTCTGGTACTTCTCGGCCTCTTCGGTGGTGCAGGGCTCACCGGCCATGACCTTCTGATAGATGGCGTTGACCTCGTCCTTGGTGGCCTCACGGTAGGGGATGTAATCCAGACCGTGGTCGGAAGCGCGGCAGCCCATCTCTGCAAAGAACTCGATCCGCTTGGTCAGGGCGTCGGTGACGCAGTTGATGCAGGCCAGCTTCTCTTTGCCGACGGCGGCTGCCAGCTTGCCCATGTACTCGGCAAAGCCGGGCTTGTTGATGTTGATGGCCTTGTCGGGGCGGAAGGAGGGAGCCACGGTGAAGTGGATGGTGGGATCCTCCTTGATCTTCTTGTGCCACTCGAGGCTGTCGATGGGGTCGTCGGTGGTGCCGATGAAAGCGACGTTGGACTGCTCGATCAGGCCGCGGACGGTCAGCTTGGGGTCGTTCTGCAGCTTTTCGTTGCACAGGTTCCAGACCTCTTCGGCGGTGTCGCCGTTCAGCACGCCGTCATAGCCGAAGAAGGTGTGCAGCTCGAGGTTGGTCCAGTGGTACATCGGGTTGCCGATGGCCATGGGCAGAGCCTCGGCGAACTTCTGGAAACGCTCGCGGTCGGGCTTATCGCCGGTGATGTACTCCTCGGGCACGCCGTTGGAGCGCATCACGCGCCACTTATAATGGTCGCCGAAGTAGCTGCCGTCCGGGTTGCGGCCGCCCAGCCAGACCTGTGCGATGTTCTCGAACCGGCGGTTCTCGTAGATCTCACGGGGAGGGATGTGGCAGTGGTAATCGCAGATGGGCATATCCTCTGCATAGGCGTGATACAGATGCTGCGCCGTAGGAGACTGGAGCATGAATTCCTTATCCATAAATGCTTTCATGGGTCGATAACTCCTTTTCTATACCTTAAAAATGAGTTTCAATGCGGCCCTCCGGTGCGGGAGAGCCGTGCCTGTCTCTAGTATACCGAAAAATCCCGATGTATACAACTGAAAAACTGCCAAATTTTTGCCCTTGAGATTGTGAAAACCGCCAGACTTTATGAAAAATGGCCGTTTTCGGGGCAAAAACTGTAAATTACCACTTGACTTGTTTGTATACAACAGCATAAAATAGAGACAGAGAAGCGGAGGGGAATGGCCCCTCCGAGCGAAGCAAAGCAAATACAAAAGGAGAACACTGAAATGGAAACTTTGAACTACAAGGTTCTGGCAGAGTCCGGCTACGAGGGTTACGTCCTGAAGGATGCCCCCGTCAAGGTCATGCAGTTTGGCGAAGGCAACTTCCTGCGTGCCTTTGTGGACTACTTCTTTGATATTGCCAACGAGAAGGCTGGTTACAACGGCAAGGTCGAGCTGGTGCAGCCCATCGGCAACTTCCCCCAGATGGCACACTGGATCGAGGATCAGGAAGGCCTGTACACCCTGTACCTGCGCGGCAGCGAGAAGGGCCAGAAGGTCGATGCCAAGCGCGTGATCTCCTGCGTGTCCGGCTGTGTCTGCCCCTACGAGGACGGCAAGTGGGCAGAAGTGCTGGAGCTGGCAAAGTCTCCGGATCTTGAGATCGTTGCATCCAACACCACCGAAGCCGGTATCGCGTATACGCAGGGCGACAGCGCGTTCGATCAGGTTCCTCCCAACAGCTTCCCCGCAAAGCTGACCCGCGTGCTCTACGAGCGTTACAAGGCCTTCAACGGTGCTGCCGACAAGGGTCTGGTCATCCTGTCCTGCGAGCTGATCGACAACAACGGCAAGGAGCTGCAGAAGTGCTGCAACAACTACGCCAAGGATTGGAACCTCGAGCAGGGCTTCCTCGACTGGATGAACAACGACAACACCTTCTGCTCCACGCTGGTGGACCGCATCGTTCCGGGCCGCATCCGCGATCCGCAGGAGCTGGCTGCGATGGAAGAGGCCAACGGCTACCACGATCAGGTGCTGGATGTCGGCGAAGTCTTCGGCGTCTGGGTCATCGAGGGTCCGGCATGGCTGGAGGACAAGCTCCCGTTCAAGAAGGCTGGCGTCAACGTCATGGTCGTGCCTGACGTCACCCCCTACAAGAAGCGCAAGGTCCGCATCCTGAACGGCGCACACACCGGTTTTGTGCTGGGTGCTTATCTGGCCGGTTTCGACATCGTGCGCGACTGTATGCACAACGACACCATCCGCGGCTTCATGAACAAGATGCTGCATGAGGAAGTCATCCCCACCCTGCCGCTGGACAAGAAGGATCTCGAGGACTTTGCTTCCGCCGTGCAGGATCGCTTCAACAACCCGTTCATCAACCACGAGCTGATGAGCATCTCCCTGAACTCCACCTCCAAGTGGAAGGCACGCAATATGCCGTCCTTCCTGACCTACATCGAGGAGCAGAAGAAGCTGCCCAAGTGCCTGACCATGTCTCTGGCTGCGTACATCGCTTTCTACTCCAGCAACATTCAGGAGCGTGTCGCCGACGGCCTGATCTGCAAGCGTCCTGCCGGCAACACCTATAAGATTCAGGACGACGCATGGGCACTGGACTTCTACTATGCCCACAAGGACGACACCGCTGCACAGCTGGTACACGCTGTCCTGACCAACACCCAGATGTGGGATCAGGATCTGACCAAGATCGACGGCCTCGAGGCTGCAGTTCTGGCCGATCTGGAGCTGATCCGCACCGAGGGTGCCGAGGCTGCTTACAAGAGCTGCCTGTAAGCTCTGCATTTTTCGGATCGTTTCCGCGTAGAGAGGGCTGCTGCGTTCAGCAGCAGCCCTTTTCGTTTGAGAAAAATTTTGAGGAGAAACACTATGCCGCAGGCTATTCATATCAGCCCCATCGACAACGTCGTTGTCGCGCTGCACCCCATCGCCAAGGGCACCCTCGTGGAAGTGGACGGTCTGTCCGTGACTGCCCTCGAGGACATCCCGCAGGGTCATAAGATGGCCGTTGCGCCCATCAAGAACGGCGAGAACGTCATCAAGTACGGCTTCCCCATCGGCCATGCCACCGCCGACGCCGAGCCGGGCACATGGATGCACACCCACAACGTCCACACCAACCTTTCCGGTGAAGTGGAGTACAGCTATCATCCCTCCCCCGACCTCGCACCGCTGCCCAAAGTGGCTCCGGAGACCTTTATGGGCTTCCGCCGCAAGGATGGCCGCGCCGCCATCCGCAACGAGATCTGGATCATCCCCACCGTCGGCTGTGTCAACGACATCGCCAAGAAGATCGTGGCCGACAATCAGGATCTCGTCACCGGTTCCATCGAGGGTCTGTACACCTTCACCCATCCCTTTGGCTGCAGCCAGACCGGGCACGACCACGCACAGACCCGCAAGCTGCTGGCTGCACTGACCCGCCACCCCAATGCCGGTGCCGTTCTGGTGCTGCATCTGGGCTGCGAGAACCTGCAGCACGACCAGTTTGTGGCCGAGCTGGGCGCGTATGACCCCGACCGCGTCAAGTTCCTGACCTGTCAGGACGTGGACGACGAGTTTACCGCTGCCCGCGACATCCTGAAAGAGCTGGCTGCTTACGCAGGCCAGTTCAAGCGGGAGCCCATCCCCGTTTCGGAGCTGGTGGTCGGCATGAAGTGCGGCGGCTCGGACGGTCTGTCCGGTATCACCGCCAACCCCACCATCGGCCGGTTCTCGGATATGATGGGGCAGCGCGGCGGTTCCACCGTCCTGACCGAGGTGCCCGAAATGTTTGGTGCCGAGGGCTTCCTGATGGATCGCTGCATCAACCGCGAGGTCTTTGTCAAGGCCGAGAAGATGATCAACGGCTTCAAGGAATATTTCATCAGCCACAATGAGGTCGTCTACGACAACCCCTCTCCGGGCAACAAGCAGGGCGGCATCACCACGCTGGAAGACAAGAGCTGCGGCTGTGTCCAGAAGGGCGGTACCGCCCCCATCATGGACGTCATCGGCTACGGCGACCCTGTGGTCACCAAGGGTCTGAATATGCTCTACGGCCCGGGCAATGACCTCGTCTCCGCAACGGCAATGACCGCTGCCGGTGCCCATCTGATCCTGTTCTCCACCGGCCGCGGCACCCCGTTCTCCGCTCCGGCTCCGACCCTGAAGATCTCCACCAACACCCCGCTGGCCGAGAAGAAGTCGGGCTGGATCGACTTCAACACCGGCGTCATCGCCGACGGCGAAAAGACCATCGACGAGGCGGCAAAGGATCTGCTGGATCTGGTTATCCGCGTTGCCAGCGGTGAGCAGACCAAGGCGGAGAAGCACGGTTTCCGCGAGATCTCCATCTTCAAGGACGGCGTTGTGCTGTAACCCTCTCAGTCAAAGCCTGACGGCTTTGCCAGCCGTTCCCCTTCTGGCACTGGCGTGCCACCTCCCCCGACCGGGGGAGTCTTTCCCAAAGTGGGAGCCCTTGGCAGGCCGGTCAGGTTTTTTGGCATTCGATGTAGCAGCCGGGCTCCGCGAGTCCGGGTAAGTTGTTCAGGAGGTATAAATTATGAATCAGATCACCACCCAGTATGTGACCGAGAATGGTGCCTGCTACGAGCAGTACGTCATCACCGACCCGGCGGCAAAGACCGCGCTGACCATCACCCCGGAGCGCGGCGGCATGATCACCGGCTTCACCCTCGACGGCGACGAGTACATCTGGACCCGCCGCCCCAACTTCAGCGAGTGCAACCGCCCCCGCTTCGGCGTGCCGGTGCTCTTCCCCAGCTGCGGCAACCCGGACAACGGTGTTCACATCTTTGACGGCAAGGCCTACCCGATGGAAACGCATGGCTTTGCGGACCTCTGCGCATGGGAAGTGGAGAGCGTCGGCCCCGACGGAGTCTCGCTGGTGCTGGAATCCACCCCGCTGACCAAGTTCCTCTATCCGTTTGATTTCACCCTGCTGGTGAACTACAACCTCGAGGGAAACAAGGCCACCATCAGCATGACCGTCATCAATGAGGGCGACCAGCCGATGCCGTTCAGCTTCGGCTATCACCCCTACTTCATGGCTTCCAAGCTGGAGAATGTCGATTTTGACATCCGGTGCGCTACCTGCTCGGAGAACGCCAAGGGCGAGCAGCCCGCCGCCCCGGAGAAGATCACCCTGACCCGCAAGGAGGGCGCAGACAACACCATCCGCCTGCTGACCGGCGTGCAGTTCCCCATGACCTTCACCGACAAGGGCAACGGCCATAAGGTCACCGTCGATGCCGACGAGACCTTTGACAACGGCGTGCTCTGGCAGCAGGACGCCGAGAGCTTCGTCTGCATGGAGCCGTGGAACGGCTGGGCCAACAGCGTCAACGAAGAGGGCAAGCATGAAGTCCTCGAGCCGGATGAGGCCATGACCAGCGAGTGGAGCATCACCATCGAGAAGGTCTGAGCGTCTGACCGGCCATAACCCCTGAAACACAAAAGCTCCCCTGCACCGCGTTCCAAAACGGTGCAGAGGAGCTTTTTTATGTCAGATGGGGATGTATGCCCAGCGGCTTACTGCTCGGGAGCAGAGAAAGCGATGGGGGTAGCACCTGCGGCGGCATCTGCGCTCAGCAGGCTGATGGGAGCGACCTCATAGCCCAAGGTGTCAAAGCTCTGGGTGGTGCCGTCCTCGGTGGTGTTGTAGACGGTTTACTGTGCGCTCGGTGCAGCCTCGGAGGAAGCGGCCTCGGAGGAAGCGGCCTCGGAGGAAGCGGCCTCGGAGGAAGCAGCCTCGGAGGAAGCGGCCTCGGAGGAAGCAGCCTCAGAGGAAGCGGCCTCAGAGGAAGCAGCCTCGGAAGATGCTGCAGCCGAAGAAGCAGCAGAGGAGGCGACGGAGGAAGCGGTGGAAGAGGAAGAACCGCCGCAAGCGGTCATGCTGACAGCCAGAACAACAGCAACTGCTGCAATACCAATATTCTTGAGTTTCATACGTAAAGACTCCTTTGGTGAAATTTTTCTTCTTGCAGATAAACTTGTGTGAAATCTACCCGCGAGTCTCCAGTATACTCAATTTCAGGAGAATTGCAAGTGGGATTTTTTGAAAATCTGATTACAATTTGGTAAAAAGTTAGTCCCGCACAACTTCCTGCGGGAGCGAGGTCACCGACGGCTCCGGGATGAGGTTGGTCATGCTCTTGAGGCTGATGCCGATGGTGGACAGGTTGTGCAGCATGGCGGAGGTCGCGGGCTGCAGGATGCCCAGCGCACCCAGCACGATCAGGGTCGAGTTGAAGCTCAGGACGAAGCGGTAGTTTGCATGGACGCGCCGCTGCAGGCCGTTGGCGATGGTTTTGAGGAGCACCAGCTCCTCGAGGCTGTCGGCCTTGATGGTGATATCGGCGATCTCGCGGGCGATGGCCGCGCCGGAGTTGATGGCGATGCCGATGTCGGCGGCAGACAATGCAGGCGAATCGTTGATGCCGTCGCCGATCATGACCACGGTGTGCCCCTCGGCCTTGGCCTTCTGGACAAAGGCTGCTTTCTCTTCGGGCAGGACTTCGGCAAAGTAATGGTCTACGCCCACCTGCCGGGCGATGGCGGCGGCGGTGCGCTCGCTGTCGCCGGTCATCATGACGGTGTTGGTCACGCCCAGTCTGCGCAGCTGGCGCAGCACCGCGGCAGCTTCGGGGCGGAGGGGATCGGCGATGCAGATGACGCCCACCAGCCGGCCGGAAGCGGCCATGTACAGGTGCGAATATTCGGGGCGCAGGTCGTCGAATCTCTGTTGCTCGCCCTCCGGGATGATGCAGTGCTCATCCTCAAACACAAAGTGATGGCTGCCGATGACCACCCGCTCGCCGCCGACCCGGCTGGCAATGCCGTGGGCGACGATGTACTCCACCTCAGAGTGCATCTCCTCGTGGGAAATGCCCTGCTCCTTGGCGGCGCGGACGACGGCGTTGGCCATCGAGTGGGGGAAGTGCTCCTCAAGGCAGGCGGCCAGCTGCAGCACTTCCCGCTTGTCACAGCCGGAGAAGGGGATCACATCCACCACCTTCGGGGTGGCGCGGGTCAGCGTGCCGGTCTTGTCGAACACGATGGTGTCGGCCTTGGCCAGCGTCTCAAGGTATTTGCCGCCTTTGACGGTGATGTGGTAGCTGCCGCATTCCCGCATGGCGGAGAGGACGGCCAGCGGCATGGACAGCTTGAGGGCGCAGGAGAAGTCCACCATCAGGATGGAGATGGCGCGGGTGACGTTCCAGGTCAGGGCGTAGGTGGCTGCGGTACCGGCCAGACACCACGGCACCAGCTTGTCGGCCAGCTGCAGGGCACGGTTCTCGGTGCTGGACTTCAGCTTCTCGGATTCCTCGATCATCGAAACGATCTTGTCGTAACGGGTCGCGCCGTCGGCGGCAGCAGCGGTAAAGACGCACGCGCCCTCCTCGACGACGGTACCGGCATAGACGGTGGAGCCTGCGCTCTTCCGCACCGGCATGGACTCACCGGTCAGTGCGGCCTGATTGACCATGGCTTCGCCCTCGGTCACAGTGCCGTCCAGCGGGATCATGTTGCCGGAGCGGACGATGATCTCGTCGCCGGGCCGCACCTTGGTCAGGGGCACCAGCACCTCGGCATCCTGTGCGCGGACCCAGACCTTATCGACGTTCAGAGCCATGCTGCGGGCCAGATCGTCCAGACTCTTTTTGCGGGTCCACTCTTCCAGCAGGGAGCCGAGCTGGAGCAGGAACATCACGGAACCGGCGGTGCCGTAGTCGCCGCGCAGGATCGAAACGCCGATGGACAGGGCGTCCAGCACCTCGACCTCCAGCTTGCGGTGGAGCAGGCACTGCACGCCTTTCCAGACGAAGCCCAGCGAGCGGAAAACGGTGTAAGCGGTGGCCAGCGGCACGGGCAGGAACAGCTTGCGGAAGATCCGGCCTGCCACAAGATCGAACATCCTGCCCTGATATTCCTGATTGATCTTCCGGCTGTCAGCGGAGGTCACCAGTGCGTCGTACTCGGCCACATCGAACCGATAGCCGCTGAGTGCGGCGACGGCGGCGGCGCGGCTGCCGTTGTAGAGGATGACCACATCGCCGGTGCGCTCGTAAACGGTGGCGTGTTCAATGGCGTCGTGGTGGTTCAGATAGGCTTCCAGCACATCGGCTCGGTGCAGCGTCATGCGGACAGCGCAGACGTGGACACGCATCCGGCCGCGGCTTTCATGTAAGATGGTGCATTTCATAGAGACTTTCTTCCCTTATTCTCGTTCAAAAACATGGAAAAGAGCCGCCCGAAGGCGGCTCCCTACAGCGTGCGGATCATTCCGCCTTCGCAGCGTCCTCAGTGGCCTCAGCGGTGTCCTCGATGACCTCGGCAGCAGCCTCGGCAGCGCGGGTCTCGTTGATGGCCTTTGCGTCCGCCAGAATATCCCCGGCCTGCTCCTGCACCTTGTTGACGGTCTCCATGGTGGCGTCCTTCATGCGCAGCACGGCAGCGGTGGTCTGGGTGTAGACCTTCTTGGCGTCCTTGCTGGCGAGAATCTTGAAACCGGCGGAGCCAAACACGACACCACCGACGAACAGAGCAACTTTCTTTGCATTAAACATCGTACCATATCTCCTTTTTGGGATCTTTTGGATCGCTTTTGGCGGATCTTTATCCTGAACATCTTGCGATTGGATGTTTCTGCGGCTATTATAGCACGGTTTTGCAAATTCTCAAGAGAATTCCGCTAAGTTAATAGCTATTAACTTTTTACGTCGTGTAGTTAGAAAACGCTATCCCTATGCGTGTTTTGCGGCAAACTACCGTTTGTATAGCCGAACAAACCGGAAGCGGTGCAAAAAAATAAGGCAAAGCGTCGCCGAAGGCTTGCAACCGACCCGGCATTCATTGTACAATAGAACCGGATATGCAGAAAATGAAGTGCAAAGCCGGGATCTCCGGCAGAGAAGTGAGGAAGATATGGCAGAAACGAACATTCGGGTGCTGGCACTGGATCTGGACGGCACCCTGACCAACGATCAGAAGAAGGTCACCCCCCGCACCCGGGCTGCACTGGATGCCGCCGCCGCGCAGGGCGTGACCATCGTGCTGGCTTCGGGCCGCCCCACGGCGGGCATCCGGCCGCTGGCCAAAGACCTTGGGCTGGACAAAAAGGGCGGCTGCATCCTGTCCTACAACGGCGGCTGCATCGTGGACTGCGGCACGGGGGAGACCCTCTACCAGAAGGTTCTGGGGGCGGAGTTCGTGCCGGAGCTGTGCCGCTTTGCCGCGGAGCAGGGGGTCGCCATCGTTACCTATAATAAAGAAGGCGTCGTCACCGAGCATCCGGAGGACGTGTGGGCGGCCAAAGAGGGATTTACCTGCAAGCTGCCGATGATCCGGGTGGAGGATCTGGCCGCCTATGTCGATTATCCCATCAGCAAGATGCTCATCACGCTGGATCCCGCCCGGCGGGATGAAGTCTGTGCGCTGGGGCAGAAGCAGTTTGAGGGGCGTTTGGGGCTTTACCCGTCCAGCCCGTTCTTCATCGAGGCGGTGCCGCTGGGGGTGGCGAAGGACGCCAGTCTGCGTGCGCTGCTGGAGCGGATGGGGCTGACCCGCGGCAACCTGATGGCCATCGGCGACGGCCTGAACGACCGCTCGATGATCGCATTTGCCGGTGTGGGCGTGGCGATGCAGAACGCCGAAGACCCGGTCAAGGCCGCAGCCGATTACGTCACTGCCGCCGACAACAACCATGACGGCGTCGCCGAAGCCGTGGAAAAGTTCATTTTAAGCTGAGAGGACAACAAAACAATGCCGCGCAATCTGGTTTTATTCGATCTGGAGTGGAACATCGGCTATCAGCCGTACACATTCAACTATCATGGGGTGCAGCAGACCTTCCGGGGCGAGATCATTGAGATCGGTGCCGTGAAGATCGACGAGGATGCCAAGGTGCTGGACACCTTTTCCATCCACCTGCGTCCCCGCATCTTCCGGAAACTGCAGCACCACATCGCCAAGGTCACGGGTCTGACACAGGCGGATCTGGACCGGGGCGAGCCCATCGTGCAGGGTCTGCGCCGGTTCATGCAGTGGTGCGGCCCGGACGCCGAATTTGCCGAGTGGGGAATGGACGATGTGCCGGTGCTCAAGCAGAATCTCTTCCTGTGCAACCTTGACGAATCCCAGCCCACGGTCTGGTACGATCTGCAGCAGATCTTTCTGCGGGAGCATCCCCGCAAAGAGGGCGAGGGCATGACGCTGGAAAGCGTCGTCACCCGGATGGGCATCCCTATGGACCGGCCTTTTCACGATGCACTCTCCGATACCCTTTACACCGCCGATGTCTGCCGGAAGCTGAATCTCCGGGAGGGGCTGGCGGCGTATCCCAGCGAGGAGGATGCCCTGCGCCAGAGCCTTTGCCCCCAGCCCGGCGATTACCGCGATTTCACCGTGTTCCGGGGTTACATCGAGCAGTACGCATGGCGCACCGACCCGGCCATCAGCACCGCCGCGTGCCCGGTCTGCGGCGCGGCCCTGACCCCGGATGAGATCTGGCTGAAAAAGGGCAGCAACAGCTGGTACACGCTGGCACAGTGCCCCCGCTGCACCGGCAGCGGAAACGAGGCCGGGCAGGGCGTATTCCAGCGGTACAAGCTGGCCCGGCGGGACGGCCTGCACTGGAGCTTTGCCCGCTGCACCCAGATCCCCGACGCCGAAACGCTGGCGCGCTGGAACAAGCAGCGCACCCAGCAGATCGAGCGGCTCCGTCTCCGCGCCGAAAAACAGGCCGAAGAGGGCGGAAAATAAAAAAAGAATCTCCTTTTTGCAGGAAAACGCCCCGCCGAACCGTAGAAAAGAGCAGACAGGACAAAAATGGTTGAAGTTTATTCATACGCCTGTCATAGAATCTGGATATACTATCGGCATAGGATATGGAAAACAAAGGGGTGGAAAAGACGATGCAGGGTCTGATCGTCACATGGGTGCATCAGCTGGGCACGCTGGAATTCTGGGAAACGCTGCTGGCGGGATTTGAGGATCTGGGGCCGGTCGCGCCCATTCTGCTGGCTATGGTGGAGTCGTTTTTTCCACCGCTGCCCCTCATCGCCATCGTTGCATTGAATGTTGCGGCGCACGGCGGCATCCTTGGCTTTCTGTACAGCTGGATCGGCGTCGCCGTCGGCGGTACGCTCATGTTCCTGTTCTGGCGGCGGATCGTCCGGAAATTTTTCTGGAAATTTGCCTCCCGCTTTCCCAAGCTGGAAAAGGCGCAGCAATGGGTCAACCATTTCGATACGGCGTCGCTCTTCATGCTGGCGGTTCTGCCCTTTACGCCGACCGCCTTCATGCACCTTGCCTTCGGCATCTCGGACATGGACGAACGCCGTTACCTCGTCACCGTGCTCCTCGGCAAGGGCGTCATGGTCGGCATGATGGCCGTCTTTGGCCAGTCGCTGGTCAGCTCCCTGAAAAATCCCGTTTATCTCATCCTCGCCCTCCTCATCTGGGCTGGGATGTACTGGGTCAGCAAAAAGTTCTGCAAACGGCATGATCTGAATTGAAAAATCGCTTTCCAACATAAAAATACCGGGCCCTGCGGTCTGGATCCACGGCATCGAAACGATGGATCTGGACAACAGGGCCCGGTTGTTATTTGTTGTAGGCGCAGACTTGCCCGGCCTGCCAAGGGCTCTCCCTTTGAGGAAAGACTCCCTCCGGCCGGAGGGAGATGTCGCGTTAGCGACAGAGGGAGGAATCTGGCAAAGCCGTCAGGCTTTGACTGAGAGGGCAAGCCCGGCAGAAATCGAGCAAAAAACAACGCGATACGATGGCTCTTTTGGAGCGGGATCGTATCGCGTTGTTTTATTTATTTGTTGACGTCCTCACCCTCTCAGTCTGCTTCGCAGACAGCTCTCCCAAAGGGAGAGCCAAGGCGAGAGGGCTTACTCCGCCAGATTGCCGGTGTACAGCTGATAATACTTGCCCTTCTTGGCGATCAGCTCATCGTGGCTGCCGCGCTCGATGATGCGCCCCTGCTCCAGAACCACGATGCAGTCGGCATTGCGGACGGTGGACAGGCGGTGGGCGATGACAAAGGAGGTGCGGCCGTACATCAGGCCGTCCATGCCGCGCTGCACCAGAGCCTCGGTGCGGGTGTCGATGGAGGAGGTGGCCTCATCGAGGATCAGCACCGGCGGGTCGGCGACCGCAGCGCGGGCGATGGCCAGAAGCTGCCGCTGCCCCTGCGAGAGGTTGGCACCGTCGCCGGTCAGCAGGGTGTTGTAGCCGTCGGGCAGACGCCGGATAAAGCCATCGGCATTGGCGAGGCGGGCGGCGGCGATGCACTCTTCGTCGGAAGCATCGAGGCGGCCGTAGCGGATGTTCTCGAGGACGGTGCCGGTGAACAGGTGGGTGTCCTGCAGGACGATGCCCAGCGAGCGGCGCAGGTCGGCCTTTTTGATCTTGTGGATGTTGATGCCGTCGTACCGGATCTTGCCGTCCGAAATGTCGTAGAAGCGGTTGATCAGGTTGGTGATGGTGGTCTTGCCGGCACCGGTGGAGCCGACAAAGGCGATCTTCTGCCCCGGACGGCCATAGAGGTTGATGTCGTGGAGGACGGTCTTCTCCGGCACATAGCCGAAATCGACGTCGGTAAAGGTGATGTCACCGGCCAGTTTGTGGTAGGTGGTGGTGCCGTCGTGGTGCGGGTGCTTCCACGCCCAGAGGCCGGTGCGCTCGGCGGTCTCCACGAGATGATCCTCGTTGTCGTACTTGGCGTTGACGAGGGTGACGTAGCCTTCGTCGGTCTCGCTCTTGGCGTCCATCATTTTAAAGATGCGCTCGGCACCGGCCAAAGCCATGATGACGCTGTTGGCCTGCATGGAGACCTGACTGATGGGCATATTGAAGCTCTTGTTCAGCGACAGGAAGGCGACGACCGTGCCGAGGGTCATGCCGCCGACATTGCCGACCGCCATCGCCGCGCCGACCAGAGCGCAGACGGCATAGCTGACGTTGCCCAGCTGGGCGGTGACGGGCATGATGATGTTTGCAAAGCTGTTGGCCCTGTTCGCGCTGTCCTTGAGCTTATCGTTCAGCTCCCGGAAACCGGCCAGCGTCTTCTGCTCGTGGGTGAAGACCTTGACGACCTTCTGCCCCTCCATCATCTCCTCGATGTAGCCGTTCACCTTGCCGAGGTCGCGCTGCTGGGCGATGAAGTATTTGCCGCTCATGCCGGTGATCTTCTTGGTGCAGAAGAGCATCAGGGCAACCATCACCATGGTCACGACGGTCAGGGGCAGGCTCATCATGCACATACTGACCACGACCGATACGATGGTGATGGCACTGGACGCCAGCTGCGGGATGCTCTGGCTGAGCATCTGGCGCAGGGTGTCCACGTCGTTGGTGTAGACCGACATGATGTCGCCGTGGGGATGGGTATCAAAATACTGGATGGGCAGGCTCTCCATGTGGGTGAAGAGCTGGATGCGGAGGTTGCGCAGGGTGCCCTGCGTGACGTTGACCATGATGCGGGCGTTCAGCCATGCGGCCAGAATGCCGACGACGTAGATGCAGCCTACCCGGAGCAGGGCACCGGCCAGCGGTGCGAAGTCGGGGTTCTGCTGCTGGGTCATGGGCAGGATGTAATCGTCGATGAGCTTCTGCAAGAAGAGGCTGGCCTGCACGTTGGCCAACGCGCTGACGATGATGCAGACCAGAACGAGGATGCAGTGGGGCAGATAGTGCTGGAACACCTCGGCCATGATCCGCTTGAGCAACAGACCGGGATTTTCGACTTTGGGGCGCGGGCGGCCTGCCATGCCGCGGTTGCCGGGTCCCTGAACTACTTTTGCCTGAGCCATTACTGCGCACCTCCCTGCTTGTCGAAGTCGCCGCCGCCCTGTGTCTGGCTGTTGTAGACTTCCTGATAGATCTGATTGGTTTTCAGCAGCTCTTCGTGGGTGCCGAGGCCGTTGATCCGGCCGTCATCCAGAACAAGGATGCGGTCGGCGTCCTGCACCGAGGAAATGCGCTGTGCGATGATGATCTTGGTGGTGCCGGGGATCTCTTCCCGGAAGGCCTTGCGGATCTTGGCGTCGGTGGCCGTATCCACCGCGCTGGTGGAGTCGTCCAGAATCAGGATCTTCGGCTTGCGCAGCAGGGCGCGGGCGATGGTCAGACGCTGTTTCTGGCCGCCCGAGACGTTGGAGCCGCCCTGCTCGATCCAAGTGTTGTACTTGTCGGGGAACCGCTCGATGAATTCATCCGCGCAGGCCAGCTTTGCCACCCGGATGCACTCCTCCTCGCTGGCGTTCTCGTCACCCCAGCGCAGGTTGTCGAGGATGGTGCCGGAGAACAGGACGTTCTTCTGCAGCACCATCGAGACCTCCCGGCGGAGGACGTCGAGGTTGTAATCCCGCACATCCACGCCGCCGACGCGGACGACACCGCTCTCGACATCGTACAGGCGGGGGATCAGCTGCACGAGGCTGGATTTTGCACTGCCGGTGCCGCCGATGATGCCCAGCGTCTCGCCGGGCTTGAGCGAGAAGGTGATGTCGTTCAGGACGGGCTGGCCGCTGCCGTGCTTGTACTGGAAGGTGACGTGCTCGAACTGGATGGAGCCGTCGGCCACGGTGCTGACCGGCTGCTTGGCGGCAGGCAGGTCGGTGGTCTCGTCCAGCACTTCGACGATACGCTTGGCCGATGCTGCCGACATGGAGATCATGACGAAGGCCATGCTCAGCATCATCAGAGCCATCAGGATGTTCATGATGTAGCCGAACAGGGCGTTCAGCTGGCCGGTGGTGATGACGCCGACCAGCACATAGTGTGCGCCGAACCAGCTCAGAGCGAGGTTGCAGCCGTAAACGGCGGTCAGCATGGCCGGGTTGTTGAAGCTCAGGCGGCTTTCGGCGTGGACGAACTGGTCGTACAGACCCTCGCAGGCTTTGGTGTACTTCTCGTTTTCAAAGCCCTCGCGGACGAAGCTCTTGACGACCCGGATGGCCGAGACGTTCTCCTGCACCGAGGCGTTCAGGTTGTCGTAGTTCTTGAACACCCGGTCAAAGATCTTAAAGGTAGGGATCATGATGGACGCCAGCACTGCCACCAGAAAGGCCACGGCGATGACGAAGATCAGAGCCAGCGGGCCGCCGATGGAAAACGCCATGATGAGGGCGAACACCAGATGCACCGGGGCGCGGACGCACATCCGCTCGATCATCTGGAAGGCGTTCTGCACGTTGGTGACGTCGGTGGTCATGCGGGTGACCAGACCGGCGGTGGAAAATTTGTCGATGTTGGAGAACGAGTAATGCTGGATGCTCTCGTACATGGCATCGCGCAGGTTTCCGGCAAGGCCGGTGGATGCTTTGGCGGCATACTTGCCGGCCAGCACACCCAGCAGCAGGGCAATGGCGGCCACCAGAAAGGTCAGCAGGCCATACTGGACGACGGCGTTCATGTTGCTTTTCTCGATGCCCTGATCGATGATAAAGGCCATCAGGGTCGGCAGCAGAACGTCCATGACCGCTTCCAGTGCGGAAAAGATCGGTGTCAGGATCGCGGCGCGCTTGTATTCGCCCAGATGTGACACAAGTTTTTTGATCATGGGGAGATCCTCCTATCGTGTTGGATTTTGGGTTCGTTTGGGGGTCACTGAAGCCCGTCCCGAAGCTTGTTCAGCAGACGGAGCAGTTCGGCTTGTTCTTCGGGCGACAGCAGGGCGTTGACGCATTCCTCCGTCTGATGGAAGGAGAGAAGGGTCTTTTCGTGGAACTGCACGCCCTGCTCGGTCAGGATCAGCTGTTTCAGCCGGGCATCCCGCGGCACGCTCCTGCGCTCGATGTAGCCCTTTTTCTCCATCAGCTGGAGAATGTTGGTCACGGTGGAGCGGGTGATGGAAAACTCCCGCTCGATATCCCGCTGGAACACCGGCGCATCGGTGTGGTGGTACAGATAGCTCAGGATCCACCCGTGCATCGGGGTCACGGCCTCGAGATGATTCAGGCGGCTGAACTGGTTGGTCTTGCGGAAGATCAGGTTGTTCACCCGGTGCATCATGGCCGGGATGACCTGCGGCGGATCCCAAGGCGGATCCCGGTGGCTGCATTCCGCCACGCATTTCGCCAAGGATTTGGTACTATCGCACATGAAAACACCTCGTTTGTTGTGGATCATGCTCAGAACTGTTTTGAATCGGACTGTTTGATACGAAACTATTATATGCCAAAAGAATGGGCTGTCAAGAGGCAGCCCGTTGAAGTTTTTATGAATTTTCGGGCAGCTGCCCGGCGGCAAGGGCTTCCGGATTGGTCAGGGGCAGGTCGTCTACATCGGCAGGCTCCTGCCCGCTTTTCTGCGCTTCGATCACCGACCGCAGCAGCTCGGGCTGGTTGGTCACGATGACTTCCGGCTGCATTTTCAGCAGGCTGCGCAGCTCCCTGCGGTTTTCGAGAAACATCGGCCATGGGGCGGCTGCAAAGCCCATTTCCTGAATCTTCGAGACGAGCTTGGGATCCCGGAAACAGCCGTAGTAGGTCGGGCCGATGTAGTCGATGGGGAAATCAAACTGGGAGACATAGCGGGGCAGGTCGATCTGGTAGAAATAGTCCTGCAGGATCTCCAGCAGATTTTGACCCGGATAGTTGGAGCACATGGCCAGAAAACGATCGCGGTAATACTGGAACAGCGGGTTCGCCGGGCCGTTCTCGCCGTCCAGCGCGTCGGGATCCTGCGCCAGCTCCAATGCCTCGCGGAAGGTCTGGGGAAACGTTTCCGGCAGCGTGCCGCCGTTGGTCAGGCCGAGATCTTCCCACAGAGACGGCGGCGGAAAGTGGGTGGACTCCATATTTAAAAAGAGGGCGGCGGTTTTGATCTGGGGCATCTGCTCCTTGACCTGCCGGAGCAGGTCGTACTGGAACGAGGTGATGACGGTGTTGTCCACGCAGCCCATCTCGAGGACGGTATCCAGCACCCGCGCGACGAAATCCTTATCCCGGTCAAAATAGGGCTTCAGCTCGATATGGATCATCTTCATATCCCGGCCGATCTCAAGCACTTCTTCCAGCGTGGGGATCTTCTCACCGGCGTAGTCCGGGCTGTGCCAGCTGCCAAAATCCAGCTGGCGCAGGGTCTCAAAATCCGTATCAAAGATGTCGTAGTGGGCGTTGGAGACCCGGTCAGTGACGAAATCGTGGGCAATGACCAGCTTTTTGTCCTTGGTCATCTGGACATCCATTTCGATGCCGTCGGCACCGAGGGCTTTGGCGGTGCGGAAGGCAACAAGGGTGTTTTCGGGTGCGAGATAGGAGGCACCGCGGTGGGCGACAATGAGTGGGGGCATGGTATCGGAAACTCCTTTGGACGGAAGAGATGGATGAAAAACAGTCGTACCCTGTAGCATACCGTTTTTTGACCGTTTCGTCAATGGCTTGGGCAAAAACCGGTGCAGACGGCACCGGCGCGAAGCGGGGCAAAACGGGGAAAAAGCCGCCGAAAGTATGACTCTTATCGTCAAAATGACGAAAAACACCCCTGTTTTTTTGCAATTTTCACGAGAAAATCGCAAAAAGTGACCTGTTTTCCTCTCATTCTGTTTCTTTTAAAGTCGCGGAAACTATGATAAGATAATTGTGTAAGGCAAAACGGCATCGCCGTGAACAAAACAAAGGAAAATGGAGTGTGTGCTATGACGGAATTCAAGCCCATCAAGGAAGGTAAAGTCCGCGAGATCTATGACAATGGCGACAGCCTGATCATGGTTGCGACCGACCGCATCTCCGCGTTTGACGTGATCCTGAAAAACAAAGTGACCAACAAAGGCAAAGTCCTGACCCAGATGAGCAAATTCTGGTTCGACTATACCAAGGATGTGGTGCCCAACGACCTCATCAGCGTGGACAACAAGGAGATGCCGGAGTTCTTCCAGCAGCCCCAGTTCGAGGGCAAATGCACCATGTGCCGCAAGCTGACCATGCTGCCCATCGAGTGCATCGTCCGCGGCTACATCACCGGCAGCGGCTGGGCCAGCTACCAGAAGAACGGCACCGTCTGCGGCATCCAGCTGCCCGAGGGCCTGAAAGAATCCGAGAAGCTGCCCGCACCCATCTACACTCCCTCCACCAAGGCTGAGATCGGCGACCACGACGAGAACATCTCCTACGAGAAGAGCATCGAGGTGCTGGAAAAGCAGTTCCCCGGCCACGGCGAAGAGTACGCCACCAAGCTGCGCGACAACACCATCGCCCTGTATCAGAAGTGCGCGGAATACGCTCTGAGCCGCGGCATCATCATTGCCGACACCAAGTTCGAGTTTGGTC
Source organism: uncultured Faecalibacterium sp. (assembly GCA_934533135.1). Lineage (GTDB taxonomy): Bacteria > Bacillota > Clostridia > Oscillospirales > Ruminococcaceae > Faecalibacterium. Next base: position 35,934 of record CAKTBG010000005.1, on the reverse strand, counting down.
TGGACGAAAACGGCAACGTGGTGCTGGGCGACGAGATGCTGACCCCCGATTCCTCCCGCTTCTGGCCGCTGGAAGGCTATGAGGCAGGCCACGGCCAGCCCTCTTTCGACAAGCAGTTTGTCCGCGACTGGCTCAAGGCCAACCCGGACAGCAATTATGACCTGCCGCAGGAGATCATCGACAAGACCATCGCCAAGTACGAGGAAGCCTACGAGATGCTGACCGGCAAGAAGCTGTAAGAATCCCGGAATCTGCAAAGCGTCGAACCCCGCAAGTTTGCGGAAAGACGCAGAAGACAAACACAATATTATAAAATTATCGCCGCTTCGCCAAAAACGAAACGGCGATTTTTTTGTGTCCGGGGGAGCGCGGCAGAGAAAATTGCAAAAAAATTTTCGCCCCGGATTCAGACGATGCTGTGCCGGAAAGCACAATAACCCTATAGGACGAAGGGTTGCATGAAATCGGGGGGGTGGTATACTTGATGCCATTTGCCGGATTCCGGAGCTGTTTTGTGCAGCGTGATCCGGGGAGCGGCGATGAAAAGATGATAAGAACAAACCCTAGAAAGGAAAGGGGAACAGCGATGAAAAACCGTTGGATCGCGGGCTTGCTCGCGGTGTGCATGATGCTGACCGTCACCATGGGCTCTCTCCCGGCGATGGCCGCACAGGACGAAAGAACGGACAATCTGCGCGGGGAGAATACGACCTCCGAACCGCTGACCACAGCCCTGCAGGAGGCGGTGCAGGCATCCCTTGCGGCGGACGCAGCAGAGGAAGAACAACCGACCGGCGAGCCGGGAACGTCTTCGCAAGCGGCGGGGGAGCCGACAGAAGACGCAGAAGACTATTCGTTTGTGTATGAGGGCAATACCTTTCTGGCGAATCTTGATACGGACGCTTCCGGCGCGAAGGTTGCGACCATTACGCGTGTGGATGAGGCCGGAGCCGGAGAAACCGTCTTGGCTTTCCCGGACAAGATCACTTACCAGACGGAGGGCAAGCCAGACACGGATTATACCGTGACCAAAATCCAACTGGGTGGTTTCAGCGGTGTTCCGTATGAGAATGACTTTACTTCGGTTCAGTTTCCGAACGGTGTGGAAGAAATCAGTTTTGGATATGGCGCAAGCAGGCTGAGTGCAGTAACAGAGCTGACGATCCCGGGGAGCGTCAAGAACTTTGGTGGATCGCTTCAGAATATGAAGGCTCTCAAGACCCTGACCTTTGCAGAAGGGGTCGAAGAGATCAGCTCCAACATGATGGTTTCCGGCTGTTCCAGCCTGACGACCATCCAATTGCCGAGCACCTTGAAGAAGCTGAGCGATACCGGTACCTTCAGTGATGCAACGGCGTTGACGACGATCACCCTGCCGGAGGAGATCGAGATCACCCAAGGCTCGACCTTCAGCGGATGCACGGCTCTGCAAGAGATCGAACTGCCTGCCTCGATCACGAAGATCAACAGCAGTATGTTTAAGGGCTGCACGAGTCTGCAGAAGGTGACGGCCAAGGGCATCATCACCGAAATTGGAAACGATGCGTTTGGTACGATTGAGGATTCTTGGAGCGGAACGACCTACAAGGATGCAAACTTGGTGGAGATCCCGGATCTGAGTCAGGTCACCACGATTGGGGAGCGTGCATTCAACGGATGTGCGAAGCTGAAAACGGTGGATCTGCACAATGTCACCAGCCTTGGCGTAAAAGCGTTTTATGAATGCAGTGCCCTGTCGGGTGAGATCGACCTGAGCGGTCTGGACACGATTCCGGATATGGCGTTTGCATACGATGCGAAGATCACTTCCATCCGGTTCAAAAACACGCTGCGCTCCATTGGGATCTGGGCGTTCCTCTGGGCAGGAGCAACGACGATCGAACTTCCGGACACGGTGGAATCCATTGGCAGTTATGCATTTTATTACTCGGATCTCAAGGGTACGCTGCAGCTGCCCGACAGCCTGAAGACGCTGGGTGATTCTGCATTCAGTAAATGTGCGGAAATTGAAGCGGTGGCAATCGGCCCCAACCTGACCGATATCAAGGCTAGCGCATTTGATGGTTGTACCAACTTGAAAACGGTTACCATCGACAACAGCCGGGACAACGTGACCGTGACCGGAACCTTCCCGACGGGGGTGACCGACATCACGTATACACTCCCATCTGTGGCGGGTGTCGGTGATACGATCAGCAATGAGGAGAACGCACCCACGCTGCAAGCGGCAGTAAACGCTGCCGAGAGCGGGGAGACGATCCAAATTCAGAAACCGATCCAGCTGAAAGCTCCGGTCACGGTTCCGGCGGGCAAAACGGTGGTCATCACGTCGGACGACCGGCAGATCATCCTTGGCGACAGCAGCAGCGAACCGGCAAATCTGTTTGTCATTCAGCCGGGTGCTTCGCTGCAGTTTGCGGGAAGCATCGAGCTGTACGGGCGGTACAACACGGGGAGCGTTGTTGATAATAAGGGCAAACTGACGCTGGACGGCGCGGATGTGCTGATCACCGGCGGCACGGCCGTCCTGAACAAAGGCGTGCTGGACAACAGCGGCGCAAACGCAAAGCTTGTTCTGAAGTCCGGCACGATCGAAAAGAACAAGGTCAGGGGACAGCGCACGGCATCCGTCCGGCTCAGCGAGGGAGCGTCCTTCGAGATGAGCGGCGGTCTGATCCAGAACAATGAGCTGGTGTCGGACCCGTCCAACAGCGATTCGTCCTCCCCGGCAGTTCTGCTGTATGGACTGAGCGATTTCAATATGACCGGCGGCGAGATCCGGGAGAATAAAGGATTACGGGGCGGCGGTGTCGTCCTGACAGGAGACGACACCGGAAAAGCCTATTTTGAAATGACCGGCGGCAGCATCAACCACAACGTCTGCAGCTCGGAAAGCTCAGCCTATTTCTCGTCCGGCGCAGTCTATGTCTGCGATGACGCGATGTTCCTGATGGGCGGCGGCGAGATCGACTCCAATCAGGGCGGCAACGGCGGCGGCGTTTGCGTAAACGACACGGACGACCAGGATGCCGATGTGACGGCGTTCATCTTTGACGGCGGCCGCATTACCAACAACCATGCGTATGCAGGCGGCGGCGGTGTCTACTCTCTGAGCAACGGCGTGAAGCTGCTGTCCGGCGTGATCAGCGGCAATTCTGCCGTGGATGGCGGCGGCGTGTATAGCGAGGGTTCGGCACGCTATTTCAGCCCGGCAAGATACACGACCCTTTATATGGAAAATGCGGTCATCCGCAACAACACCGCAGACCAGGGCGGCGGCGCGTGGTTCTGCCCCACCGGTGACGCGCAGTTCTACCTGACCAACGGTGTGGCACTCTACCAGAATACCGCAAACGGTGCAGGCGATGATTTTGCGTCTGCCCCCATCAGCCATGATCGAGACAACAGCACCACGATCCCCAGCCGGATGCTGGGCGGCGGAAAGGTCCAGTGGTACAAAGATGGTGCCATTGCAGACTTTTCCAATGGAGCCAATCATACCACCGTGGTTTCGAGTGTGAGCCGATACGACCCGGCAAACCCGGTGCTGGTTGGCAGCATCCAGAAGAAGACGGGCGGCATCTGCCTGAAAGCCGATGCAGATGCGGACGCCATCAGCACCGCAGCGGGCTGTGCGCAGCTGATCATCGAAAACAATACGGCGACCTACGGCGGCGGAATTGGTGCCAACGGCAGCATTGTCATTGGCGATGCCGATTATCAGACCTACGAGGTTCCCGTTCAGAAGGTCTGGGAGAACAAAGGATACGCGGAAGCCCAGCCGGACAGCGTGACGGTGCATCTGAAAGAAAAGTACACCGGCGACGTGGTGGATACCGCTGAACTGAATGCGGGCAATGCGTGGAAGCATACCTTTGCCGATCTGCCCGACAGCCCGGAGCATTATACCGTGGAAGAAGAGCCGGTGGACGGCTATACTGCCCGCTATGCGCAGGACGCAGACGGCAGCTTTACCATCACCAACACCTACCAGACCAAGGCGGTATCCGTCCGCAAGGTCTGGGTCGATGATGATCTGGAGTTCCGCCCGGCCAGCGTCGAGGTGGAGCTTGCCGCCATCGACCGGATCGGCGCGTTCGCACCGCGGACGGCGGTTCTCAGTGCAGACAACAACTGGACGTATACGTTTGACAACCTGCCGGCAGAGCATACCTATCTTGTCACCGAGAAAACGCAGGCTGCCGGATACCAGACGACCATTACCGGCGACGAGGGAACCGGCTTTGTCATCACCAATACCTACCAGCCGACGCCCACCGATACGCCGGTGGTAACGCCCCCGACGAATCCGGACAAGCCGGTGACGCCGCCGGATCAGCCGGATACGCCGGTGACACCCCCGACGACGCCGGATCAGCCGGATACGCCGGTAACGCCCCCGACGACGCCGGATCAGCCGGACACACCGGTGACGCCTCCGACACCGCCGGAGAACCCGGACACGCCGGTAACGCCCCCGACGACGCCGGATCAGCCGGATGTACCGGTGACACCTCCGACGCCTCCGGAGAACCCGGACACGCCGGTGACACCCCCGACAACACCGGATAACCCGGGCACCTCGATCCTCCCGCCGTTCCTCCCGCTCCTTCCGCTGATCCCGCTGATTCCATTGATCCCGTGGATCCCGGATGAACCGGCAACTTCGGCTCCGCCGGAACAGCCGGAGAATCCGCCGGTGGAAGTGCCGGAAGAGACCCCGGAGCAGCCGGAAGAGACGCCGCCCACATCGGTGCCGGAGTCGGAGCCGGAAGAACCGTCCTCTTCTTCGGAAGTGCCGGAGAACGAGCCGGAAGAAGTCAAGACCCCGACCCGCCGCCTGATCCAGACCGGTCAGAACGAGTGGCTGGTTTGGATACTGGCTGCTGCGGGCGGAAGCTTCCTCCTGCTGGGGATCCATAAACGCAGGAAGGGCAAATACGAAGCCTGATTTTCAACCAAAAAGCGTCCGTCTGTGGAAAACCATGGGCGGACGCCTTTGTTTTTGCAGGAAGGACTTGACCGACTGTTTTTTTCGTGTTACGATTACTTTCGTGCGGAGCAAGATCCGCCGGACAAAATGTGAGAAAGACGGCGGCACTGCGGCCAGAGGAAGCCCCCTATGAAAGAAAAGATCCTGAAATACGGCATACGATATGCCATCATCACCCTGAGCATCACCATCATGTCCATTGGCGTCTACTTTTTTAAATTCCCGAACAACTTCGTGTTCGGCGGCGTGACCGGTATGGCGGCTCTGGCGGCCAAGCTGACGCCGCTTTCGGCCTCCGCGTTCTCGTCGGCGGCCAATCTGATCCTGCTGGGGATCGGGTTCCTCTTTCTGGGCAGGGAGTTTGCCTTCAACACCGGCTACGCGACCCTGCTGATGTCCTTGGAGCTGATGGTGTTGGAAAAGGTGGCTCCGCTCTCCGGACCGCTGTCCGACCAGCCCATGCTGGATCTGCTCTTTGCCATCGCGCTGCCGGCCATCGCGTCCGCCCTGCTCTTCCACGTGGGGGCATCTTCGGGCGGCACCGACGTCATCGCGCTGATCGTCGAAAAATACACCCACCTGCACAACATTGCGGCAGCCCTCTTCCTGACCGATCTGTTCATGGTCATGGCGGCCTGCTTTGTGTTCGACCTCTACACCGCGCTGTACTCCTTTGTCGGTCTGACCGTGAAATCGCTGGTCATCGACGCCGTGCTGGAAAAGATCAAGATGTGCAAGGCCATCCTGATCATCTGCGACGATAAAGATCCGATCTGCGATTTCGTGATGAAAAAGCTGGTGCGCGGCGCGACCTATACGCCCTGCTTCGGCGCATATACCGACAAGCCCCACTACATGATCTATACCACCCTGACCCACCGGGAGGCCGACCAGCTGCAGGATTTCATCCACCAGCAGCACCTCAATGCCTTTATCTCGATGCTGAGCACCACCGAAGTCTTTGGCAAGGGCTTCAACCATACCTGAGCGATCCCACCAGAACGGCAGCGGCCGGAGACGTTGGAAAAAACGTCTCCGGCCGTTTTTGGTCATGGCGCAGAACCAAATTCGATTCCGGGATAGAATTTTACAAAAAACAAAAAAAGGGGTATGATAAGAGTGGAAATAGCCCGGAGACCATGCCAAAATGGAATATATCTTGTGTACAAGTGATTTTTTGGACTTTCTTAATGAATATTAAGACGCCTGCTATGCCATTTGTAAGGTTGCCGGACTATCATAGAACCATCAAAGGCGGCCATGGGAGCCGTAAACGGTATAATGAGAAGTGTAACATCCACCCAAGGAGGAAAAAGCATGGAGATCAAGAAGGCAGCCACGGCTGGTACGCTGGAATCCAGCGACTGCATGGTGACCGTCGAGCCCGGCGAGGGCAAAGTCGATTTCTCGCTGGAGAGCTCTGTCATCAATCAGTATGGCAATCAGATCCGCAAAGTGACGCTGGAAACGCTGAAGGATCTGGACATCAACGACGTCCGGATTACCATTGTGGACAAGGGCGCACTGGACTGCACCCTGAAGGCACGCATCGAGGGCGCAGTTTACCGCTCCGTCGATCAGTATGAGAACCTGCCCTGGGGAGGTGCGATCAAATGATGAACCCGAACAAGAAACGCCTGCGCCGCACCATGATGTTCCTGAACGCGCAGAAGCCCGGCCTGATCAAGGACCCGTACATCTATAAGGCAGACTCCATCATGCTGGACCTCGAGGATGCTGTCGCCGAGAACCAGAAGGACGTCGCCCGCTTCAGCCTGTATCACGCTCTGCGCACCATCGACTACCGTGGATGCGAGCGCGTTGTCCGTATCAACGGCCTCGACACCCCGTACTGGCGCGAGGATATCCGCGCTGCTGTGGCCGGCGGCTGCGATTCCATCCGCATCCCCAAGACCGAGCACGCAAAGGACGTCCAGCTGGTGGCTGACGCCATCGCTGAGGACGAGAAGACCTATGGCCGTCCCGAGGGCGAAGTCCTGATCATCGCTGCTCTGGAATCTGCCCGCGGCGTCATGAATGCACTGGAGATCTGCGAGTCCAACGAGCGTCTGTTCGGCATCGCACTGTCCGGCGGCGACTACACCAAGGATCTGCAGACCCACATCACCGGCACCGGCATCGAGCTGATGGGTGCCCGCCAGCAGATGATCATCGCAGCCCGCGCCGCCGGCGTGCAGTGCTTCGATACCGTCTACACCGACCTGAAAGATATGGACGGCTTCCGCAAGGACGTGGAGAACATCCACCTGATGGGCTTCGATGGCAAGTCCATCATCAATCCTCGCCAGATCCCCATCGTCCATGAGATCTTTACTCCCACCCAGAAGGACATCATCTTCGCCGAGAAGGTCGTCAAGGAAATCGACAGCAAGAAGGCACTGGGCATCGGCGTCTTTACCGTGGACGGCAAGATGATTGACATCGCCTTCTACGACGGCGCAAAGCGCACCATCAGCCTGGCAAAGGCATCCGGCGTATATAAGGGGGATTTGTAATTATGTTGAATGCAGTCGGCAGAGAGATTCCCGAAGAGATCCTTGCGCGCACCGGCAAAGAGGTCTTTCAGGGCAACAACTATAAAAACGGCAAGGCCTTCAAAAAGGCCGGCCCTTCCGTCACCCCTGTGATGAAGAACGACCACGATAAGATGGTCAAGGACATCCATGAAGCTCTGGTCAAGTGCAATGCCCACGACGGCATGACCGTCTCCTTCCACCATCACTTCCGCGAGGGCGACCTCGTGGTCTGCATGGTCATGGAAGAGATCCACAAGATGGGCATCAAGAACATCACCCTGAGCGCAAGCTCTCTGGGCAAAGCGCACGATGACCTCGTTCCCATGATCGAGGACGGCACCATCACCAACATCGAGTCCTCCGGCGTCCGCGGCAAAATCGGCGAAGCCATCTCCCACGGCAAGCTGAAGGGTCTGGCTACCATGCGCAGTCACGGCGGCCGCGTCCGCGCCATTGAGACCGGCGAGACCCACGTGGACATCGCTTTCATCGGCGCACCTTCCTGCGATGAGTATGGCAACTGCTCCGGTATGGGCGGCAAGACCAACTGCGGCGTCCTGAGCTATGCTTACGTCGATGCAGATCAGGCAGACTACGTTGTGGCCATCACCGATTGTCTGGTGGCCTATCCCAACTACCCGGCTGAGATCAACCAGACCAAGGTGGATTACGTCTGCGTCGTCGATCAGATCGGCATCCCCGAGAAGATCGCCACCGGTGCGGCCAAGCCCACCACCGACCAGCGCAAGCTGATGATGGCCGAGTACTGCACGCAGGTCGTGGCCAACACCCCGTACTTCAAGGACGGCTTCTCCTACCAGACCGGTGTCGGCGGTGCATCCATCGCTTCCACCATCTCCCTGAGCAAGATCATGGAGGAGAAGAACATCCACATGGGTCTGGGCGTCGGCGGTCTGACCAAGCCCATGTGCGAGCTGCTGGATCGCGGCCTCGCCTACAAGCTGGTGGATACGCAGGACTTTGATCTGGACGCGGTCAACAACGTCCGCACCAACCCCAACCACTTCCCCATCTCTGCTGGCGAGTACGCAAGCCCGATGAACAAGGGTGCGTTCGTCAACAAGCTGGATTATGTCATTCTGGCTTCTCTGGAAGTCGATACCCACTTCAACTGCAACGTGGTCGTGGGCTCTGACGGCGTCATCACCGGCGCACAGGGCGGCCATCCCGATACCGCACAGGGCGCAAAATGCACCATCGTCATCGCCCCGCTGCTGCAGGGTCGTATCCCGGCCATCTGCACCGACGTCACCACCGTCACCACCCCGGGCGAGAGCGTGGATATCGTCGTCACCGATTACGGTGTCGCCGTCAACCCCCGCCGCCCCGACCTGCTGGAGGCTCTCCAGAAGGCCGATTGCGTGCCCCTGAAGACCATCGAGGAGCTGCGTGACATCGCGTACTCCATCGTCGGCGAGCCGGAGAAGGTTCAGTTCGGCGACCGCGTGGTGGGCATCATCGAAGCACGCGACGGCACCATCATGGATGTCGTCCGTGAAGTCAAGCCTTTCTCTTTCCGCGAAGATTGAGTGTTTTAGACCGGCGGTTTTTCACTGTGGCTTGCCAACCCACAGGTTCGGAATTCGTTCACGGAAATTCCCTTCGCTCTTCTCAACCCCGCCGGAACCGACCAACACACAATTTCATGCGATTCTCCTTTTAATGGTTTTGTGTTTTATACCGGCATAAAACCAAAGGACAGCCAGCTTGCACCGCGCAAAGCTGGCTGTCCTTCTTTTTTTGTTCCCAAAACCTGCGTCAACGGGGGATTTTACCCGTTCAGTACTTTCGTTCCGGTCAGGGGATCCGGGATGCCCAGCAGAGCCAGAATGATGGCCATGCGGATGTACACGCCGTTGTGGACCTGATCGAAATAGGCGGCACGGGGGTCGTTGTCCACATCCAGCTTGATCTCGTCGATGCGGGGCAGCGGGTGCAGCACCGGCGTGTCGGGCTTGGCTAGCTGCAGCAGTTTGGCATCTAGTGCATAGCAGCCTTTCAGCCGGAGGTAATCCTCTTCGTTGAAAAAACGTTCCTGCTGGATGCGGGTCATGTAGAGCACATCCAGATGCGGCAGCTCCGCTTCGAGGTCGGCGGTCTCTTTGTAGGTCTGATGGAGAGGCGTCAATGTCTCGTCCTTGACGTACTGGGGGATGCGCAGTTCTTCCGGCGAGATGAACGCGAACTTGTTTCCTTCAAACTGGCTGAGAGCTGCGGTCAGAGAGTGAACTGTCCGGCCGAATTTGAGGTCGCCGCAGAAACCGATGGTCAGATGGTCCAGCCGCCCTTTGCGCTGGCGGATGGTCATCAGGTCGATCATGGTCTGGGAGGGGTGGGCGTGGCCGCCGTCGCCTGCGTTGATGACGGGCACCCGTGCGTACATCGACGCCCGGAGCGGAGCCCCCTCTTTGGGGTGGCGCATTGCAATGATGTCGGCGTAATTGCTCACGACACGGGCGGTATCGGCAACGGTCTCGCCCTTGCTGGCACTGGACAGCTGCGCCCCGGCAAAGCCCAGCGTTTTGCCGCCCAGCCGCAGCATGGCCGACTCAAACGAAAGCCGGGTGCGGGTGGAAGGCTCGTAGAACAGGGTCGCCAGAATGCGGCCATCGCAGAGATGGGCATAAGGCGCAGGATCTGCCTCCATCCGGTCGGCAAGATCCAGAAGAGCCAGCTGCTCGGCCAGAGAAAAGCTGTTCGGTTCGATGAAATGTCTCACAGCCATGCTCCTTTCAGCACAAACTTTTCGCGCTCCGCGCCGGTGGAGACGAACTGGATCTCATGGTCTAGCTGCTGTTCGAGGAATTCCACATAGCCCTTGGCTTCTTTGGGGAGGTCATCCCAGCTCTTGCAGCCGGAAAGATCCTGCTCCCAGCCGGGCAGCATGGTGACCACCGGCTCCATCCGGTCAAGGTCGGACAGCGTGTCGAAGCGGGGGACTTCCACGCCGTCCAGTTTATAACCGGTGATGACCGGGATCTCTTTCAGGCTGCTCAGGACATCCAACTTGGTGAGGGCGATCTTATCCGCGCCCTGACAGGCCAGACCGTAGCGGCTGGCTACGCAGTCAAAGGGGCCGACCCGGCGGGGACGACCGGTGGCCGCGCCATATTCGCCGCCTGCCTTGCGCAGCTTCTCGTTCCACTCCTCGCCCATGGCGTTCTCAGCGGCAAAGGGGCCTGCGCCCACGCAGGTGGAGTAGGCTTTCAGCACGCCCACCACATGGTCGAGTTTGCAGTTGGGAATACCGGCTCCCAGCGGCGCGTAAGCGGCCAGCGTGTTGGAACTGGAGGTGAAGGGGAAGATGCCGTAGTCGATGTCGCGCATGGCACCCAGCTGGGCTTCCAGCACGATCCGCTTGCCGCTATCGTGAGCCTGCTGCAGGAATGCGCCGACATCACAGATGTAGGGTGCGAACGTTTCAGCCTGCGCCTTGCACCAATGGAACAGAGCGTCGTAGGACATCTTTTCCTGATGGTAGCAGCCTGCCAGTTCCATGTTCTTGGAGTCCAAAATCATGTGCAGGCGGTTCTGGGTGCGCTCCTCGTCCAGATGGAGCAGATCGCCCAGACGCAGGGTCTTTTTGCGGTACTTGTCGCTGTACGCATAGGCGATGCCGCGCCGGGTCGAACCGAAGGCACTGCCCTTTTTGGCAAGGCGGTCTTCTTCCAATCCGTCCTGCACTTTGTGCCACGGCATGGAGATGGTGGCCTTATCGGAGAGCTTCAGATTCTTGGGGCTGACTTCCACACCACGAGCTTCGATGGCCTGCATCTCGTTTGCGAGGTGATCGAGGTCAATCACCATGCCGGTGCCCAGCACACAGGTCACGTCCGGATGCAAAATACCGGAGGGCAGCAGGTTCAGGATGAACTTGCCCTTCTCGGTGACGACGGTATGGCCGGCATTGTTGCCGCCCTGATAGCGGGCGACCACATCGGCGTTTTCGGCCAGCAGGTCGATGACGCGGCCCTTGCCCTCATCGCCCCAGTTGATTCCAGTAACAGCGGTCAGCATAAACTTCATTTACCTTCTTTTTCACTATTTACAATGGCCTGCACCTTGGTGGGCAGACCGTAGATGCTGATGAATCCGGTGGCATCGCTCTGCTTGTAGTCGCCGCCTGCGGCAAAGGTGGCGATGTCCTCCCGGTAGAGGGAGTAGGGCGACCAGACTCCTGCATTGATGAGGTTGCCCTTGTACAGTTCCAGACGGACTTTGCCGGTAACGTGCTCCTGCGTGGAGGTGACGAAAGCACTCAGAGCTTTGCGCAGAGGGCTGAACCACTGGCCGTCGTAGACCAGCTCACCAAAGGTGATGGCAAGCTCGCGCTTCTTGTGGGCGGTGAGCTTGTCCAGCGTCAGGGTCTCCAGCACCTCGTGGGCCTTGTACAGGATGGTGCCGCCGGGGGTCTCGTAGACACCGCGGCTCTTCATGCCGACCAAGCGGTTCTCCACCACGTCGTACAGGCCGATGCCGTTCCGTCCGCCGATCTCATTCAGCTTTGCGATGATGTCGGCGGGCTTCAGCTTCTCGCCGTTCAGGGTGACGGGCACGCCCTTTTCAAATTCCAGCTCCACGAACTCGGACTTGTCCGGCGCGGTCTTGGGGGAAACGCCCAGCTCAAGGAAGCCGGGCTTGTCGTACTGCGGCTCGTTGCCCGGATCTTCCAGATCAAGACCCTCGTGGCTCAGATGCCACAAGTTCTTGTCCTTGGAGTAGTTGGTCTCCCGGCTGATCTTCAGCGGGATGTTGTGGGCCTCGGCGTAGTCGATCTCCTCATCGCGGCTCTGGATGTCCCACTCACGCCACGGGGTGATGATCTTCAGGTCGGGTGCAAAGTGCATGATGGCCAGCTCAAAGCGCACCTGATCGTTGCCCTTGCCGGTGCTGCCGTGGCAGACCGCATCCGCACCCTCGGCGCGGGCAATCTCCACGACGCGCTTTGCCAAAATCGGACGGGCAAAGCTGGTGCCCAGCAGATAGCCCTCGTAATCGGCACCGGCCTGCATGGTGGGGATGACGTAATCCTCCACGAACTCGTCGGTCAGGTCCTCGACGTACAACTTGGAAGCACCGCTTGCCTTGGCGCGCTCTTCCAGGCCTTCCAGCTCACCCTTCTGGCCGACGTTGCCGCACACGGCAATAACTTCACAGTTGTTGTAATGCTCTTTCAGCCACGGGATGATGATGGACGTGTCCAGACCGCCGGAATAGGCCAGCACGACCTTTTTGATTTCAGACATGGTAACTGCCTCCATTCCAATCAACTTTATATACTTTTCTGTTTCCCTCTTGCAATTTCCGATTGCAGTTGTTATTATACGAGCAGCGGGAGAATGTGTAAAAAGTATCCTGCACATGGTCACGATATGATTTGCGTATGAAAGAGGGGCGGCCTCCATGTATGTGGATTGGGAATACTACAAGATCTTCTATTATGTGGCGAAATATCAGAACTTTACCAAGGCGGCGCGGGTGCTGGGCAACAACCAGCCCAACATCACCCACTCGATGAATCGGCTGGAAAGCCAGCTGAACTGCGTGCTCTTCATCCGCTCCAACCGGGGCGTTACCCTGACGCCGGAGGGCGAGCTGCTGTATTCCCGCATTGCGTCGGCGGCGGCGCAGATCCGGGAAGCCGAGGAAGAACTAAGCTCCAGCGCGACGCTGGAACATGGCACCATCAGCATCAGTGCGACCGAGACGGCCCTGAACATCTACCTGTCCGAAAAGCTCCGTGCCTTCCACACGGCGTATCCGGGCATCCGGCTGCGGATCTCGAACCACTCTACCCCGCAGGCGGTGCAGGCCGTCAAGAACGGTGAGGTGGATTTTGCCATCGTGTCCACCCCGGCGGAGGTCGAGCCGGGTCTGAAACAGGCGGAGCTGATGCCCTTTTACGAGGTATTGGTGGGCGGCAGGACCTTTACGGCTCTGGCCAGCCAGCACCTCACGCTGAAGGAGCTGGCAAACTATCCGCTCATCTCCCTGAGCGAGGAGAGCATGACCCGCAGCTTCTACCGGCAGTTCTTCCTTGACCACGACGCCGTGCTGCGGCCGGACACCGAGGCCGCCACCACCGACCAGATGCTCACGCTGGTCAAGAGCGAGCTGGGGCTTGCCTTTGTGCCGGAGCCGATGGCAAAAGAGCCGCTGGCTCGGGGCGAGATCGTCCAGCTGCATCTGCAGGAGATCATCCCGACCCGCTCCATCTGCCTTGTCTACGACCACCACCGCCCGCTGAACACCGCCGCGCGGAAGTTCCAGCAGATGCTGGCAAAGCCGGAATCCAAACAAGCAGACGCGTAAACCAAAACACGCACCCTTCGTTCCGGGAAACGAAAGGTGCGTGTTGTTTCTTTTTTCGGGAGCGGGCGGCGACCGTTACGGCACGAACCGATACCCCACCCCGCGGATGGTGATGATGTGCTGGGGGGTGCGGGCGTTGTCCTCGATCTTGCTGCGGAGGCGGTTGATGTAGACCATGATGGCGTTGTCGTCCACGGCGATCAGGTTGCCCCAGATCTGCTCATAGATCATGTCTTTGGTAAACACCTGCTGGGGGTGGCGGACGAAGAGCAGCAGGAGCGACCGCTCTTTTTCGGAGAGGTTCAGCTCGGTGTTGTTCTTATAAAAGCGCATGGTGGTGGTGTCGCAGAGGAAGGGGCCGCAGGAGATCTGCTGGCTGTTCTCCTGCGAGAAGCTTTTGCTGCGGCGGATCAGGGCTTTGACCTTGGCTCCGAGGATCTGGGGGCGGAAGGGCTTGGTCACATAGTCGTCGGCACCCAGCGAGAGGCCGTACATGAAGTCGTAATCCTCGTTCCGGCCGCTGATGATGATGACGGGCGTGGTGACGCCGTTCCGCCGGATGGTCTGGATGACGTCGAAGCCTTCCATGTCGCCCAGCGTGATGTCCATCAGGATCATGTCCAGTGTGCTGCTCTGCCGCGCAATGAGATCCAGCGCAGCCGACCCGCTGTTGACGACCAAGGGCTCCATCTCGTTGCTGACCATTACTTTGGATAATAATTTGCAAATTGCGGGATCATCGTCTACAATAAGAACATGATAAGCCATCGTTACCCCTGCACTCCCCCCTGAAAAGCTGAAAAACCGAACCGCCGGGAGGCGAAGCCCGCGATTCCGGTCGAAATTCCGCTGCACTGATAAAATTATAACATTTTTGCCCGGCAAGAGCAAGTGCTGCGGAAGAACCGCATGAAAGGAGCAATCGCTGTGAAAGAATCCCTGAGCCTGTTCAAAACCCGGGTCAAGCAGACCCTTAGCACCCTCTGGCCGCTTCTGCTGCTCGGTACGGCACTGTTCGTGCTGCTGGCTGTGGTCGGCGGAATGGTCTGGCAGGACTACCGCACCGCCCTCATCGACAGCCAGACCCGCCAGATGGAGCTGGTGGTCCAGAGTCTGGCCGACAGCATCCAGTTTTCGCTGGAGGAATACGACGACCGGCTGGATGCTGCGGCACAGAAGCTGGCCGAAAACCCGGACGCCCGGCTCTCGCTGGCGCGGAGCGACACCCTCCGCGATGTCTGGATCGAGGACGGCAACGGCGAGGTGGTGTACAGCTGCTACGGTGTGACGGCGGAGTGCGACCTGATGCTGACCGACTCAGGCAGCGGCATCACCTACTGGCAGTACCACAGCGGCGACCAGCACTACCTCGTCCTGAAAAAACAGGTGGGGGAGCAGACCGTCTGCCTTGTGGTGGACTCGGAAGTGCTTTACCAGCAGTTGATCTCGGATCTCCATGTGGGCACCAACGGCTATGTGATGATCAAGAATGCCGACAACCGGGTGATCCTGCACCCGGAGCGGAAACAGTGGGGCATCGACGTTCTGGAAGGCCGCCGGAAGCTCTACCGGGAGGATCTGGAGATGTCCAGCCTCGAGGAACTGCTGCGCGCCCAGCAGGAGGAAGCTTCCGGCATCCGGGATTACTACTCCTATTGGTGGACCGATCCGGATGTGCCGCGGGTCCACAAGATCAGTGCCTACCGCCATCTGAGCATCGGCAGCAGCTTTTGGATCGTCAGTGCCGTGGTGGACTACGACGACCTGTACAAGCCGGTGGCCGAGAGCTTCCAGAAAGTCGCCCTGCTCTTTCTCTCGATCGCAGTGGTGCTGGGGCTGTTCCTCGTGCTGGTGTTCCGCCTGCAGCAGAAGGAACGCCGGAACGTGACCGAGATCAACGACCTGAAATCGCTGAACGCCACGCTGGAAGAGCTGCACCGCAGCGAGGAATCGCTGGCGCATGGGCAGAGATTGCAGCTGATGGGCACCCTGACCGGCGGCATCGCCCATGAGTTCAACAACTTCCTCACCCCCATCACGGGCTATGCCGACCTCATCATGGCCGAGGCGGATCCGGGCAGCGAGATCTACGACAATGCTGCGGAGATCAGCGAGGCCGCCCAGAAAGCGCAGGATGTGGTCCGGCAGATCTCGTCCATGAGCCGGAAGAATGTGGAGACCGTCTACGAGCCGGTGCCGGTGGCGAAACTTGTGGACAACACCCGCAAACTGGTGGAGACCAACTGCCCGAAACAGGTGACCTTGCAGGAGGAGCTGCACCTGAACGGGGAGGATGTGCTGGGCAATGCGACCCAGCTGCAGCAGGTGCTGCTGAACATCTGCGTCAACGCCATCCATGCCATCGGCCGGGAGGAGGGCACCCTGACGCTCCGGGCGGAGGCCGTGCCCCGCAGCGAACTGGCCAAGCGTCTGCCGGAGGAAAAGATCTCCTACGACTGGCAGAACTATATCCGGCTCAGCGTGTCGGACAACGGCTGCGGCATGGACAAAGAGACCCTGCAGCATATTTTTGAGCCCTTCTTCACCACCAAAAAGGCAGGCGAGGGCACCGGCTTGGGGCTTGCGCTGGCCGAGCAGATCATCCGCACCCACCGGGGCTGGATCTGCGCCGAGAGCACGCTGGGACAGGGCACGACCTTTTACATCTACCTGCCCGTTCTGGAGCCGCAGCACGCACAGGAACAGCTGCAGTGGGGGCAGGACAGCCAGCTCCGCATTCTGGCAGCGGACGACAACCAGAAAGTCCTTGCGCTGCTGACGACCGATTTCGGCAGGCTGGGGCTCGAGGTGGTCACCTGCTCCCGCCGGGGCGAGGTGCGCACCCTGCTGGAAACAGAACACTTTGATGTGCTGGCCATTGATGAGACCCTGACCGGCGGCAGCGGCGTCGAGTTCTGCATGGCCATTCAGGGCAAATACCCCAGCCTGACCCGGATCGTGATGACCAATGCGCCCACCCGGGAGATCGTGGACGCCCGGCGGCACCGGGTGATCGACGGCTACATCGTCAAGCCCGTCTCGGCCGGTACCCTGCTGGAAGAGATCCGCACCTGCCAGCGGCAGAAACCCACGGCATGACCGAAAAGGGAAAAATCGTTGTATCCAACCATCCATACGGATTCTTACAGGATATTAAGCAGATCCTTAACAAATCGTAACGCGAACCCCTTTGGCGTGTAAGTTTCACTCAGTATACTGGAACCATCACCAGCAGGAATGGAAATCCAGAACCGACTGGAATGACTCTCCTGCGGAACCTTCGTGGAAAAAAGGAAAGGAAGTTAACCAACATGAGTGATACGATCCTCGCTCTGCTCGGCTTTGCAACGGTGATTGCGGTCATCGTCCTGCTGCTGCGCAATGTCACGGTTCCGGCACTGGCCTTCGTCAGTGTCTCGACCATCACGGCTGCCGTTCTGGTGGCAACCGGTGCGTTCACCCTCGATGAGATGGCTGGTTTCATCAAGGAGGGCGTCAAGGGCGTCCATGGCACGGCCGTCCTGTTTATTTTCTCGGTCCTGTTCTTCGGCGTTATGACCGACGCGGGAATGTTCGACAAGATCATCGGTGCGCTGATGAAAAAGGTCGGCAACAACGTGGTCGGCGTGGCTCTGATGACCTGCCTGATCGCCGTCATCGGCCATCTGGACGGCGGCGGTGCCTCCACCTTCCTGATCACCATTCCCGCCATGCTGCCGGTCTACAAGCGTCTGCATATGCGCCGTGAGACCCTGCTGCTGATCTGCGTCACCGCCATGGGCGTTATGAACCTGATGCCTTGGGGCGGCCCGACCATGCGCGCTGCCAGCGTCATCGAGATGGAGCCCAACGATCTGTGGTTCCAGCTGATGCCGATGCAGGTCGTCGGTTTCGTTCTGGCCATCGGCACCGCCATTTTCTGGGGTCTGCAGGAGAAGAAGCGCATCGCAAAGCTGGATGCAGCTGCTCTGGCTGCAGAAGCCGAAAAGTACGACGACGCCGATGAGGGCGAAAAGAGCGCGGAGCTGGCTCGTCCCCAGTTCTTCATCTTCAACGTCATCCTGACGCTGGCCGTCATCATCGTGCTGGTCATGGATATCTTCCCCTCTTACTACGTCTTCATGGTTGGCTGCGCTCTGGGCATTCTGGTCAACTACCGCGGCAAGAAGCTGCACAGCTCCATCATCAAGAGCCACGCTTCTGCTGGTCTGAGCATGGCTTCCACCATTCTGTGCGCCGGCGTCTTCCTCGGTGTCCTGAGCAAGAGCGGCATCATGGAGAAGATGGCCGTCATGATGGCAAATGTCATCCCGACTTCCATGGGCAAGTTCCTGCCGGTCATCATCGGCGTCCTGAGCGTGCCTCTGGCTCTGCTGTTCGATACCGACTCTTACTTCTACGGCCTGCTGCCCGTTCTGGTCAGCGTCGGCAACCAGTTTGGCGTCAACCCGGCGCACATTGCCATCGCCATGGTCGTCTGCCGCAACTGCGCTACCTTCATCAGCCCGGTGGCTCCCGCTACCTATCTGGGCATCGGTCTGGCCGGTGTCGAGATCAAGGATCACATCAAGTACTGCTTCGGTTGGCAGTGGGGTGTGTCCATCGTCTGCCTCGTTGCAGGTCTGATCCTCGGCGTCATCCAGTTCTAAACTGACCCATGGCCGCCCGGCCGCTTCTGCTCCAGAAGTCCGGGCGGCTTTTTTGGAAACCATCCCAAAGGAGGCTGCACTTCTATGCAGGATCAAATCGTCTGCACTGCCGCCGACGCCATCTACCGGCTGGCGGCGGGCAACCTGAAATATCTCAACGCGGAAAACGGCAGCGGAGACATCTCCCGCCGGGTCCGTCTGGCGACATGGACGAAAGGGCAGTCTCCCTACGCGATCATCGTGACCTGCTCCGACTCCCGGGTGATCCCGGAGAACATCTTCTCGGCGGGCATCGGCGAGCTGTTCGTCATCCGTCTGGCCGGCAATGTCATCGACGACCACCAGCTGGGCAGCATCGAGTATGCCGCCGGGCATCTGGGATGCCGTCTGGTGGTGGTGCTGGGCCACACCCACTGCGGAGCGGTGGATGCCGCCATCCATCACGAGCCGACCGGGTACATCCGGTACATCACCGACGAGATCAAAAAAGCCATCGGCGACGAGACCGACCCCTATAAGGCCAGCTGCCTGAATGTCCGCCACAGTGTGAGCGAGATCGAGAAAAGCCTCTGCATCCACCACATTGAGGAGGAGACCGGCCTGCGGGTCGTGGGCGCGATGTACCACATCGAGGACGGCAGCGTAGAATTCCTCTAAGCCATCCCCAAACCTTCATCATAAACGCGGAAAGCCCTTCGTCAGCGGATGCCGACGAAGGGCTTTCTGTATCTTCAGAACATTTATTGTACCAGTTCGCGGACGGCCGCAGTCAGGGTGTCGGCAAAGGCCTGCTTGGAATAATACCGCTCGTAGAGGGCACGGCAGGCGGGCTGCATGGCGGCCAGCTGCTGGGGGTGGGTGATGGCCCATTCCAGTGCCTTGGCCAGCTGCTGGGGGTCGTCGTCGCGGTAGACAAAGCCGTCCACCCCCTCGGTAACCAGCCCGGCGGTGCCGGTGTGCTCCGAAACGATGGCGGGCTTGCCGAAGATCAGACCCTCGGTGACGAAGGTGGGCATGGGGTCATCGCGGGAGGCGCAGACGAGACACTGGCACTGGGACATCAGCGATTTGATCTCATCGCGGGTCAGCCGCTTGCAGTAGAACACCGTGTCGGGGTAGTCGGTGGTCAGATCCCGCACGGCGTCCATCATCTCTTTTTCGGCGGCCTTGCCGACAAAGAGGAAAGAGGCGGCCTTGCGGACTGCGGCGGGCAGCAGGCGGATGGCCTTGCTGAAAATATCCTGCCCCTTCCGGCGTTCAAAGGAGCCGACCGTGGCAAAAAGCGGCTTGTCCTTGGGGATCTTGAGGGAGGCGAAGAGATCCGACCGGACGAAATCCTCGGCGGCGTAGTCGGGCAGGCCGTAGATCAGAGAGCGGATCTCGAACTCCGGATGGACGCTGTGCATCGCGGCGGCGGCATGGCTGCCGACCGAGTAGAGATGGACATTGGAGCACAGCTGCTGCGGGATCTGGTGGGCGATGTGGGGATAGCCCGCAAAGGCATCGTGGAGCCACCAGAGCACCGGCACGCCGGTGCCGTTCAGGGCACGCACCGCCCGCGCCTCCACGATGGTGTTGGCGAGGACGAAATCGGCGCAGAACGCCAGCCCCCACAGCACCGGTGTGGAGACACAGCCGGTGCGGGTGATGACGGCAGCACCGGCTTCCAGAAACAGCTCCAGCGAACCGTCGTCCTCCGGCCCGAGGACGACGACTTCGTAGCCCATGCTCCGCAGGACGGGCACCGCGCTGACCAGCACGATGGGCGCACCGGTCATGTCCAGCAGGTGGCTCATGACAAAGGCACGCTTTCCGCCGGAGGAATAGGCGTCCTCGGCGCAGATCTCCCGGGGATAGTGGAGCAGGGCTTCCGGGATGCGGTGGAAATGGCTGCAGAGCCGCGCCGCAAGGCGAAGCAGCTCGGCAACGTTCTCGGGGTCGCGGGCAGCGGCGCGGCAGCGATCCAGCAGCTCCCGGGAGACGAGGGCGCAGGGCGCGTCGGCCTTGTGCGCAGGGCTTTGGTAGAGGGCGGTAGCCCCGTCAAAGCCGAACACGGCGTCGGCCACGACGTAATCAAAGCCATCCCGCAACGCCTGCGCAAAATAGGTCAGGGCGGTGCAGGTGCAGGAGACGTCCTCGCGGACCAGCAGCACACCGGCCACGCTGTCGGTCAGGGCACCGTCCAGATGCTCCACCAGCCGGAACTTGCGGTGGAGCTGGTCGTCCAGTGCGGGCTTCAGCAGGGTGTGCCGGGTGGGGGCGTAGACCAGAAGATAGGTGCTTTGGGTATCGGTATAGACCTGCGTGGAGATCTGCTCCTGCTGCAGGGGGGTATAACGGCTGTACATCAAGGCATTCCTTCCTCTCTCCGGTCACTGTCCGCGGTGGAACAGCCCGATCAGCCTGCGGATGGGAGCCGTCAGCTTCCAGCTGGTGCTGGACTGCATCCCCCGGAGGGCGTTGTCGTAGGCCTCGTTGCTGCTCTGGAGCGTCAGGTTTTGCTGCCGCAGATCCAGAATCTCCCGGTTGAGCTGGGCGATGGCCTGCTGCTGGATCTCAAGGTTCTTCTGCTGTTCGTCGATGAGGTGGTTCAGCTTCTGAATGTGGTGCTCCTCGCCGGTCTTCTCCTGCTGGAACTGCTGCATCCCGTCCAGCACGATCCGGAACAGCGGCTCACCGGACAGCGATTCCAGCGGGAAGTAGTTGTAGGTGATCACCAGCTTCATCCCGGCGGGGTAGCGGTTCAGCCCGCTCAGCCGGTAGTTGGGGTCGCCCCGGAGGAACAGCGTGCCGCCGTCCTGCAGCTCCCATCCGTTGCAGGGTGCGGCCTGAATGCGGTCGTCCGAAAAGCCCAGCCCGGTGATGCAGCAGGGCAGCTCGCCCGGATCCAGACGGAGAGCCTGAATGTCGGTGGGCAGCTCAAAGGAGGCTGCCATCGCACCGGTCAGCTCGTCGTAGAGGCAGTCCTGCGAAGTCAGGGTGTCCGCCTCCGAAAAGCCGAATCCGGCATCGTAGTAGAGGGTCGGGTGGAGACGGCTGGGGGAATCGGCGTGCAGCTCCCGCTGAGGGCGGGCGGCCAGATAGCTCTGCACCTCCTGTTCCAGCGCGAAGCACCGCTCGGCCAGCCGGGAAACCCCTTCGTCCGAGAGCTTGAGCTGCTGTTCCAGATCCGCAATGCGGCTGAGCAGAGCCGCAGGAGTTTCGTTGTTCATAACCAGATTCTCCTCTTTTTTATAGCAATTCAACTTTTTAATGCAACAGCAACAGCGTTGAATTGCATATCGCAAATACGCTGTTTGGATGTTGCACTAATTTTTTGACTTGCGATATTTCATGGCCGACGGCGCACCGCAGGCCGGGTTCCGATGAAAAAAGGCAGATGGGAGCGGTCAGTGCCGGGCGACGTAGGGCTTGCGTGCCTCGGCGCGTCTGCGCTGCTGGGCAGCCCGCTGGATCTTCCAGTCGCGGCGGCGGGAGAGCAGCTCGCAGACCAGCAGCACCGACCCCAGCGAGACGGCAAACTGGATCACCAGACCCACCGTCTGCATATCCACAAACTTGTCGGCCATCAAATACCACGGGATGGCCGTCAGCTCGACGGTGTGGACGCAGAAGATGTACAGCGACCGGCGGCCGATGCTCTGCACGGCGCGGGTGAAAACGTTGTCGAATTTCCGCTGCACCTTCAGGAAGGCAGCCAGCAGACCAAGCCCCACCGCGCTGTCCAGCAGGATGCTGAAGGGACCGACCGTCCACTCGCCCAGCGAGACGCAGTCGGTGCGCTGGGTCAAAACCACGATCACACCCACCAGCACAAACGCAGCCCACAGGCTGCGCTTCAGCCTGCGGGAAAACGGCTTTTCAAAGAGCTTGTGCTTTTTGGCGAGGAAGCCCAGATACAGATACGGCACGACCACCATGCCCTGCGCGATGCAGAAGGGGGCGTTCCATGCCAGCGTAATGCCCCAGCCCAACGTCATGGTGCCCAGCACGGCCCACGGTATGTACGGCTCGGGGAAGATGTTCAGGAGGATGTCCAGCAGGATCCAGCCGATCATCAGAGCCAGTAGGTACCACATGGGCCCGCAGGAGAAGAAAGTCTGGCCGAAATACTCCGCCGTGTGGGGCAGCCCCAGCGCGAAGCCGCCGAACACCTTCCGTGTCTCGTAGAACGCGCTCTCCAGCGACCCGAAGGCCGCGTAATGGCAGAGGAAATGCAGCACCGTTGTGGCAAGCCCGGTGATGAGGTAGGGCTTGAGCAGCATCTGCAGCTGTTGGCTGACGCATTTTCCGATGGATCGCTTCCGGAAACCGTAGCCGCTGGCGATGTAGAACGCCGCCATCAGCGACTCGCGGTACGCAAACAGATAAAAGGTAAACGGCGTGATGGCAGTGGTGGTGCCCATCGAGTAGGACTCGGCCGTGTGCGCAAAAACAATGGTCAGCATCCCAACGCCCTTGAGCAGATCGAACATCCCAAGAGAGCTGGCGGTGCGGGTTGGCGTTTTTTCCATGAACAGGGCTCCTTCTTTGCGCCGCGAAGTGCCCGGCGGCCAACTGCCGCAGTTCAGGCGCAAAATAGCAAGAATGTCAAAAAACCAGTGGGTATCGACCCGGATTTATTGTTAATAAGTATAATGCTTTTTCGTCCGGCTGTCAATTTAAAGGCAAGACTTACATAGAATTGCACAAGAATGAGTGCAAGTTTAAGTTGCATATTTGTGCAACTAAAACTTGCAATTCACAGAAAATCCATTGAATCGCCCCCGCAGATACGATATACTATCCTTGATTTCTTGAAAAATCTTCCGGCGTTTCCAGATCTGAGGGAAAAAACGCGCCGGAGAAGGGCGGGGAATGCCCCGGACAGAAAGGATAGCAGGAAAGGTTATGAACGAAAACAATCCCAAAGTGGTCGTTTCACTGGAAGAAATGCCGGCCAATCTCTACGAGCTGGTCACCCACTCGATGGAAACGCTCTACCCGGAGCGGGTGGCACTGCGTACCGTGGCAGAGGACGGCCAGACCGTCCGGACGTGGACGTATGCGCAGCTGACAAAGGACGTCCGCCGCACCGTGGCCTATCTGCACGCGACCATCCCGGATCTCAAGGGCAAAAAGGTCGCCGTCCTGAGCCGGAACAACTACGAGTATGCGGTGCTGACCTACGGCATCATGCTGTCGGGAGCCGTCCTCGTGACCCTGAACTATAAAAAGCTGTGGGCGGAGCTGCAGTGTGAGCTGGAGCTGATCGAGCCTGCCCTGATCTTCAACGACGGCATCGACTACGGCTACCGGAAGGAGCTGGAAGAGGAATACGGCTCTCTCCTGCGCCCGATGGACGCTTACAAGGACAGCCAGCCCGGGGAGCTGACCAACTGCATCGACCCGGACGGCCTGCTGCTGATGATGTTTACTTCCGGCACCACCGGCCGCAGCAAGGGCGTCATGCTCTCGGAGCGGAATTTCCTCTCTGCCTGCAAAATGTATGTCGCGGCGGAAGCCCAGATCCCGGAGCTCCGGAAGAAATACGCTCCGGCACAGTTCCAGAACCGACCCATCAGCCATTTTACGCTGGTGCCGTTCTTCCATCTGTCGGGCTTCATCAATCTGTGGCTCTATGCGATCCACGGCGGCTATCAGAACATCTGCTGCGATCCGCGCAACTTCTTCCGGGATCTGCAGCTGATGCCCAGCGACGCCATCTCCACGCCGCCGGTGCTGATCGAAATGATCTACAACGAGATCCGCCGCGGCCATAAAGAGCGGCTGGGCGGTCTGTGGAATATGAGCTGCAGCTCCGCTGCGCTGGACGCCCGGATCCTGCTGGCTCTGGTGCAGGAGGGGATCTTCGTCAACCAGTGCTACTCCGAGACGGAGCTGGCGTCCGACGGCCTGCTGAACATGGAGCAGGACGAAGCGCACATCGGCGCACTGGGCAAACCGGCGCGGGATACCGAGTGCAAGGTCGATGCCTACGGGGAGCTTTGCTTCCGGGGCGGCAGCGTCATGCTGGGCTACTACAAGGACCCGGAGGGCACCGCTGCAGTCATCGACAAGGACGGCTGGCTCCACACCGGCGACCTTGCGCGGGTGGACGAAGAGGGGTATTATTATCTGACCGGCCGGAAAAAGAACCTCATCATTCTGGACAGCGGCGAGAACATCAACCCCGAAGAGCTGGAAAACCTGCTGAACGGCTGCCCGGACGTCAGGGAATGCCTCGTCAGGGAAAAGGGCAAGAAGATCTGCGCCGTCGTTTTCTGCGACGCCGACAGGCAGCAGGCTGTGCAGGAGTTCATCACCGAGACCAACCGCACCCTGCCCCTCTACAAGCGGATGACGGCGGTGGAGTTTACGGCCGAGCCGCTGCCCCGCAATGCGGCGGGAAAGATCCTGCGGACTTGAAAAACATAAACGAAAAATAGAAACGCAATACAACCCAAAAAGGAGAAGTACAATGGCAAAGAATTACAATCAGATGGTTTCGGTGGACAAGATGCCCCGGACGGTGTACGACCTCGTGACGCGCTCGATGGAAACGCTCTTCCCGGAGTGCGTGGCGATCCGTGCGGTGGCCGAGGATGGCCAGACCGTCCTCGAGTGGACCTATGCACAGATGGCCGAAGACATCCGCCGCACCGTGACCTACCTCAAGGAGAGCATTCCGGACATCAAGGGCAAAAAGGTGGCGATCCTGAGCCGGAACTGCTATGAGTACGGCGTGCTGAGCTTCGGCACCATGCTGTCGGGTGCCGTCCTCGTGACGCTGAACTACAAGAAGACATGGCCGGAGCTGGAGTATGAGCTGGGTCTGGTGGAGCCTGCCCTCATCTTTGAGGATGGCATCGACTACGGTTACCGCGCAGAGCTGGAGCAGGCCTATGGCTCCCTGCTCCGCCCCATGAATGCCTACCGGAACAGCCAGCCCGGGGAGCTGACCAACTGCATCGACCCGGACGAGCTGCTGATGCTGATGTTCACCTCCGGCACCACCGGCCGCAGCAAGGCCGTCATGCAGACCGAGCGGAACTATGCCACCGCCAACGAAATGTACATTTCCGGCCAGCAGTCACTGCCTTTGTACAGAAAGAAATTCGCACCTGCAGACTGGATGGGAAAACCCATCAGCCACTTCACGCTGGTGCCGTTCTTCCATCTGTCCGGCTTTATCTGCCTGTGGGTCTACCCGATGCAGGGCTTCTCGCTGAACATCTGCAGCGACCCGCGCAACTTCTACCGCGAGATCAAGCTGATGCCCAGCGACGCCATGTCCACCCCGCCGGTGCTGGTGGAGATGGTCTACAATGAGATCCGCCGCGGCCACAAAGACCGTCTGAACGGCCTGTGGAACCTGAGCTGCAGCTCGGCCGCACTGGATGCGGAGATCCTGCTGACGCTGGTGGAGAACGGCTTCTACATCAACCAGTGCTACTCCATGACCGAGCTGGCCGGCGACGGCCTGCTGAACGTGGAGCAGGACGCCGCCCACATCGGCGCACTGGGCAAGCCCGCGCAGGAGTCGGAGCACAAGGTGGATGAGACCGGCGAGATCTGTGTCCGGGGCGGCAGCGTCATGCTGGGCTACTACAAAGACCCGGAGGCCACCGCCGAAGTCATCGACAAGGACGGCTGGCTCCATACCGGCGATCTGGCACGGGTGGACGACGAAGGCTACTATTACATGACCGGCCGCAAGAAGAATGTCATCATCCTCGACAGCGGCGAAAACGTCAGCCCCGAGGAGCTGGAAAACCTGCTGGCCGAGTGTGCTGACATCCAAGAGTGCATCGTCAAGGAAAAGGGCAAGAAGATCTGCGCCGTCGTCTACTGCGACGCCGACAAGCAGCAGGCCGTCCGGGATTTCATCACCGAGACCAACCGCACCCTGCCCCTCTACAAGCGGATGACCGCTGTGGAGTTTGCCGCTGAGCCGCTGCCCCGGAACGCCATGGGCAAGCTGCTGCGGAAATAATCGGAAAAGCACCATTCCGGCAGTTGCATTTCCGGCTCGAAACAGGTATTATTAAGGATGGGTAAAACAGCCTGTCCGGTGGAATACTGAGACGGGGCTGCATCCCCGAACAAAATCGGAAATCTGAACGTTGAAAGGAAGAATATCCCTATGGAAAGAGCGGAAATCTTATCGCAGATCCTCGCGATCCTCGAAGATGTGGCGGAGATCTCGCCGGAGGATGTGAATGAGAACAGCGTCCTGATGGACGAGCTGGATCTCTCCTCGATGGAAGTCCTGACCGTCGTTGCCGACCTCGAAGAGACGTTCGGCCTGCGCATTCCCGAAAAAGAGCTGCGCAACTTTGTGACGATCGGCGATCTGGTGGACTATCTGGCTGCAAACGCGGGGTAAGGAAAAAGGATGGAAGAAGCACAACGCTCCGTTTTTCAGGGCATCGTATACTATTACCGCGAAAATCAGGTGCTTTGCCGTTATCAGATCACGCTGCACGACGCGGTGGACCCTGCCCTGCTGCAGCGGGCGTTGGATGCCGTGCGCCCCTTGGCCGGATATTATTTCCAGAAAGTGGTCTGGGATCGGCGCGCCGCTCATTTTGAGCCGAACGACGCCCCCTGCCTTGTCCGGCAGGGCAGCACCCAGCCCAAGATCCCCGAAGAAACGAACGACTATCAGTTTGCCCTCAGCTGGGAGGGGGATACGCTCTATCTCGACTGGTTCCACTTCCTCGCCGACGGGCGGGGCGGCTCGCCCTTCATGACCCTGCTGGTCCGGGAATACTGCAACCTGCGGTACGGCACGGCCTTCCCCTGTGAGAAGCTGGCCGAGGCTCCGTTCTACGATATAGAGGAGGTCTTGGCCCGCTACCCGGAAAGTCAGGTCGAAAACGACTTTCAGGGCACCTCCATCGAGACGTTTGAGGGCGAACCGGATCGGCTCCGGCTCCGGCTGAACAAACAGAGCCTTGTGGAGCTGGCTCTCCGGCAGAAGGTCAAGCCCTTCAGTGCCTTGATGACGCTGGTGTGCGAGGCCACCGGCCGGTATCTGGGCAAGGAGACGGTGCAGTACAACTTCGCCGCCGATGCCCGGGATGCCCTTGGGGTGCCGGGTGCCCTCTACAACTGCATCGCCTCGTTCCAGCGGCCGATGGTCCGGACCGGGGATTTCGCCGCCGACGCCCCCGGCGTGGACGCCGCCATCCGGGAGGCTCTGCAGCCCGAGAACCGGCGGTTCCGGCTGGCAGAGCAGATGGGCTGGGTCTACAAGGTCTACCAGCAGAAGGTTCCCCTCAAGATCAAAAAGCGCATTTACCAGATGGGCGAATACATCAGCGGATTTCCGGCGGATTTCTGGCTGAGCTATCTGGGCGACCCTTTCCTCCCGGCGGACGAAACGCTGGAAGGGTACATACGGGATTTTCAGACGTGGGTGCTGCCCGACGGCGCATCCATTGGGCTGGAAGCCACGAGCCTCCATGGGGTCATCACCCTCTGCATCGAGAACAAGGCCAAGACGCCCGGCTATGCCGCCGTCCTCCGCAGCGTTCTCGAGGCGGAAGGGGTGAAGGTTCTGGAAACGATAGAGTTATAACATAAAATGCTCCGGCGCACTGCGCCGGAGCATTTTACGTCACTCGGTTTTGGTCGGCCGGATGCTCACCTCGCCATGCTGCAAGGCTTCCTCCCGGCCGTTCTCCCGGCGGACGACCAGCCGCCCGGCGTCGTCGATGGAAAGCGCGAGGGCTGCGTAGGTCTCGCGGCCGGTGCAGACGGTCACCCAGTGGCCGGGCACAAAGCAGCGGGCGCGGTATTCTTCCAGACAGTCGAACGCCGGGCAGAGGGTCAGCAGCTCCCGGGCGATGGCGGCGGCCAGAGCCACCCGGCTGACCGGCGCAGGCCCGCCCGGGAAAAGACTTCCGGCCAGTCGGCGCAGCTCTGCGGGAAACGCTTCGGGCGGGGTGGTGAGGTTCAGGCCGATGCCCACCACCAGCCACTCCAGCCGCCCGCTTTCCAGATCGGCACCGGCCTCGGTCAGGATGCCGCAGACCTTTTTGCCGCGGTAATAGAGGTCGTTGACCCACTTGATGGAGAGTTCCAGCCCGCAGAGGGCTTTCACGGCGCGGCAGACCGCCACGGCCGCGCTGACCGTGACGGTCTGCGCATCGGCGGCGGGGATGTCTGCCCGGAGAAGGAGGGAAAGGTAGATGCCCTGCCCCGCCGGGCTTTCAAATTTTCGCCCCATCCGCCCCCGGCCCGCGCTTTGCTGGTCGGTGAGCACCAGCGTGCCGTGCGGTGCGCCGGACAACGCCAGCTGCTTGGCGGTCTGGTTGGAGCTTTCAAGCTGGTCGTAGAGATGGATGGGAGCCGGGTAATCCCCGGCGGCTTCGACGCAAAAGGGGTCGCCGCCGACCAGACGATACCCCCGGCGGCTGACGGCTTCCAGCGTGTAGCCCTGCGCCGAGAGTGCGGCGGCGGCTTTGTGGACGGCAGCGCGGCTGACGCCCAGCCGCTCGGCCAGCTGCTGGCCGGAGATGTAGCTGCCCTCTGCCGCCGAAAGTGCCTGCAAAAGAGCCTGTTTTGTGGATGGAGCCATAGCCGACGGCCTCCTTGTGTGGTATGATATATTATATTCTATCATAAATAGAGCAAAAAACAAAATCTCTTTGCCAAAGGCTCCCCTACTAGGGGAGCTGTCTGCGAAGCAGACTGAGAGGTTGGAAGGGAGAAACGCCTTTCCCTATAAGCAGCTGCTCCCGGTTTTGGAACCCATAGATGCTGCCTCAAACGAAGCAGCACCTTTGTCCAACCTCTCCGTCATCCCTTCGGGATGCCACCTCCCCTAGTAGGGGAGGCCTTGGCAGTCCGTTGGGCTTTTTCTCTTCGCCAGAGGCGACGGAGAGGGTTTCCAAATATTTTTCCACAAATGCAGGAAAACCTTCCCATCGTTCGTTTTAGAGTACAGAAGGGCAGCACAAAAACAGCCCCGATGCCAACCGAAAGGAGGTCGTGCGGTGCATTGACCACACTGGAATTCAATACATTGGTGCAGACGTATCAAGCCCTGGTCTATACGGTCTGCCACCAGCTGGTGCCGGACGAGGGCGACGCGCAGGATCTGACGCAGGAGACCTTTCTGGCGGCATGGCGGAGCATCGACCGCTGCCCGCCCGGGTTTGAAAAGCAATGGCTGGCCCGCATCGCCTCCAATAAGGCGAAGGATTATCTGCGCAGCGCGTGGGTCCGGCGGGTGAACACCCCGGGCGACGCGGTGCTGGCCTTGGAGGGCGCACCGCCGGAGTTTGACCCGGAACAGAGGGTGCTGGACGAGATGGGGCGCGAAGAGCTGACCCAACGGATCCTCTGCCTGCGGGAGCCCTACAAAACGCCCTGCCGCCTGATGCTGCTGGAGCAGCACACGGCGGCGGAGGCTGCGCGGCTCTGCGGCCGGCCGCAGAAGACCGTGGAAGCGCAGGTCTACCGTGCCAAAAAGATGCTGGCGGAGCAGATCCGCAGCGGGGAAACCACAGAAAGGGGGAGCGAAGATGGAACTGTTTCAAGAAAACGGATGCTTCACTGACGAGGGGCTGCAGGCCGTCGCCGGGGGGCAGCTGGACGAGCTGGGGCGTCTGGAAGCGGCGGAACACCTGTCCTACTGCGACAAGTGCATGGATCGGTACACCGCACTTCTGACGGCAGATGTGCTGGAAACGCCGCCTAAGGGCATGAAGAATACGGTCATGACCACCCTCTGGGTGCGGCTGATGCAGAACACCTATGGCCGGGTGGCCGTGGCCAGCGTTGCCGCAGTGCTGGCCTTGACCCTGTGGCGATCCGGCGCACTGGAGCAGATGCTGGGCTGGCAGAAGAGCGTGAACGACGCGCTGCTTTCCACACAGATCCAGCAGACGGTGGAAAACTACCAGCCCAAAGAGCTGGGCAGGCCGGTCGAGATCAGACCGCGGGAGACCTTTTCCGACCATGTGAACCACGCGCTGGAAAAGCTCCTCCCCGGCAAGAACACCACCGATACGACGGGCGGCGAAACGCCCAAGACCCGATAAAAGGAGAATCTTTATGCAGAAAAATGGAATTTTGACCTTCCTGTTCGCCTTCATCCCGGGCGCAGGACAGATGTATCAGGGCTATATGAAGCGCGGGCTTTCGCTGATCCTGATGTGCTGTGCCATCTGCATGGTGGCGGCACTGATCTCCCCGGCGGCGTTTTTCCTGATCGTGGTGTGGATGTACAGCTTCTTTGATACCTTCAACCTCCGGGCGCAGATCGCCACGGGCACGGCCCCCGCAGACGATTACCTCGTCCACTTTGACCCCAAGGATAAGCGGCTGGTGCAGATGATGCTGGACAGCCACAAGCTGGTGGGCTGGACGCTCATTGCCTTTGGCGTCCTCATCGCCTATGAGAACATCCTGATGAACGCCCTCAACGACCTGATGTGGCGTTGGGGTCAGAACAACCCCTTCTTCCGCGCCTTCTATCTGGTGATGGATCAGCTGCCGCAGGTCGTGGTCTGTGTTGCCCTCATCATCTGCGGCATCTGGCTGGTCAAAGGCCCCAAGGCGGGCAGAAAGCCGGAGGGCAGCAGTGCCGACGACCCGGATTTCCACGAGTATCGGGCTTCTGCGGAGAAAACGCCGGAGTTTTCGATGCCTGCATTCCCGAAGCTGCATTTCCCGAAATTCCATGCGGACAGCACGACAGAGCCGACCGATCCGCCGGTGGAGAGTGAGGATGAAGATGGAAATGACGATGCATAAACCGGAGGCGAACGCCCCCATCCGCAGGGTCGGCAGCTTCACGCTGGGGCTTTGCCTGATTGCAGCGGGGATATTCTTTCTCCTTTATTACTTTGTGCCGAAATTCGATTGGATGCTGGCTCTGAAGATCCTCCCGGCAGCGGCCATCATCCTGCTGGGGGTCGAGGTGCTCTATTTTGCCAGCAAGCCGGAACGCTGGAGATACGATTTCCTCTCAGTATTTTTCTGCCTGATTTTGATCGGTGGTTGTTTCTGCCTGATGGTTGTGCCGACCCTGCTGGCGGAGTATAGCCCGGAGCAGACCCTGAGAAGAAATGCGCTGTTCGACGCTTACCGCACCGAGGTCTACGAGGATTTCAAGCAGGACGCCCCGGATATTGAGATCCGGAATCTGTACGGCGCATTTCACAACTATCGCGGCAAGGCCGATACGCTGGAAGAGCTGGCGAAAGAGAATAGCAAACAGGACATCTACCTGCGCATCGAGCTGGAAGAAGCTTATCCGGATGCCGAACACTTTGCCGCCGACTGCCGCACCCTGATGAACATCATCCAGAAGCAGGCCATCCAGCCCTACGAAGTGCTGTTTGAGAGCAGCATGGGCGCACAGCCGTGGCACATCGACCTGCAGGATACCGTCCAGCAGGATTGGACCGAGAAGCAGATGCTCGAGCAACTTGCAAAACAGCAGCAGTACGAAGCCGATCTCGATGCCGCCGAGAGCGATGCCCTTGACGCGGAAAACGAAGCAGAGATCGAAGAAAACAGCGAGACGGAAGCCGTCAATTCGGAAAACGAAACGTAATATCAAATCAAAAATCTCCCGATTGGAACGAAAAATCCAACCGGGAGATTCTTTTTTGCCGTTTTATCCCTTTTGCACCAGCTCGATGAAAAGCTTCATCTGTGGAGTCAGCCATTTGTCGCGGTGGTAGAAGAGCTGGCGGTGCATCTGCAATTGACACTCCGGCACATTCAGGCGGGCCAGTGACCCGGCGGCGAGGGCGGGGCGGACGATGTACTCGGGCAGAAAGGAGAGCCCCATGCCGCGTTCCACCAGCTGGCAGAGCTGCGCTGCACTGCCAAGCTCGAGGTAGGGGTGAACTTCCAGCCCTTGGGCGGCAAGGCACTGATCCAGCGCGTCGCGGTAGCTCATGCCCCGCTCGGTGAGCAGAAACTCCTGCCGGGTCAGCTCTTCGAGGGTCACGGTTTCCAGCTCGGCCAGCGGGTGCCCGGCCGGTGCCACAAAGCAGACCGGCTCCGGGGTGTCCACGGCCAGTGTGATGCTGGGCAGGAGAATGGGCTGGTCGAAGGTGTAGGCGAGGTCGGTCTGGTTGGCGGACAGCATCCGGAGCATCTCGTCGGAGGTGGCGGTGCGAAGCACCAGCTCCACCTGCGGGCACCGGGCGTGGTATTGCCGAAGCAGGTCGGGCAGAAACGCGCTGGACACCGAGTCGGCCAGCGCGACCCGGAGCGTGCCCCGGATCTGCTGCTCCGGCTGCAGGGCGGCTTTGGCCTGCTGTGCAGTGGTCAGCAGGGTGCGGGCGTAGGCCTGAAAGGTCTGCCCGGCATCGGTCAGGCGGACGGTCTTGCCCACCCGGTCAAAGAGGGGCGTTTCCAGCTCGGCTTCCAGCTGGGCGATCTGGGAGGAGATGGCCGACTGGGAATAGCCCAGCTCCCGCGCCGCCTGCGAAAAACTGTGCAGTTCGGCCACATGAAGAAAGGTATTGACGGTGCGCAGTTCCATGGCAGCCTCCGGTCAGCGGCAGTCGATGCCGGTCACGGTCAGCACATCGTCCTCCACGGTGAAGTGGACTTCCAGCCCGCCGAAGGCCATGCCGTAGACCCGGCCGGGATCGTGCTGATAGGAGGGGCGGGGATCCTGTTCCAGTACACCGATCAGACCTTCCCGCTGGTCGGCGGGGATCCTGCCCCAGAGGGGCTCCGGGCATTCGACCCGGAGCCGGTGCTGCTGGGTCTGGACCGTGAAACCGCCCGCAGCGTCCGGGTGGCAGTCAGCATAGGGGAGGTAGGGCTTGATGTCATAGATGGGAGTGCCGTCCATCAGGTCGGCTCCCCGCACGATCAGCACCGGGCCGGCTTCGGGGCGAAACTCGATTTTTTCCAGCCGGACACTGGACAGACCCAGAGGGTTGGGGCGAAACGGAGAACGGGTGGCAAACACGCCCATCCGGGTGTTGCCGCCCAGACGGGGAGGGCGGACCGTCGGCGACCAGCTGTCTCGGACGGCTCCCGAAAACTGCCAGATCAGCCAGAGATGGCTGAAATCTTCCAGCCCGCGCACGGCATCGGCGTTGCAGTATTCCGGGGTGAAGAGGATCTCTCCCCGCAGGCTGTCCACCAGCCCGCTCTGCCGCGGGATGCCAAATTTGGTGGGGAAGGCGGTGTGGATGTGGGCGATGACCTTGAGCGTCATGGCCTCGTTGGAAGGTTGTGCTGTCATAAATATCTCCTATTATCGTGGATCGCAACGCCCGGCTGACGTTGGAGCCGCAGGCGATCAGATGAAACGGATGCCGGTATGCCAAGGGCTCAACGGGTTGTGGCTCCCAGCAGATATTTCGTGCCTTGGGCGGCATTCATATCTCGCTGGCCACTGCCCCAACAACTCCTCCCTGTTTCGGCCGCTGGCCGCGGTCGTCGTTGTTGCCCTTTGGGGGAGCTGTCGCCGTAGGCGACGGAGAGGGCTTACAATCCGCGGCAGAAGCCCACGGCCTTGCCCTCGATCTGCAGCTCTTCCAGCTGCGTGCCGGTGTAGATCATGGGCGGGCAGACAGCGGCGTTGTCGGCCAGCAGCATGACGGCGTCGCCCTGCCGGTGAAAGTGCTTGAGGGTGGCTTCCTCCCCGACCCGGACGGCGGCGATCTCGCCCTGCTCGACCTCGGGCTGGCGGCGGATGCAGACGATGTCGCCGTCGCAGATGGTGGGAGCCATGCTGTTTCCGTGGCAGGTCAGCGCGAAGTCGGCGTGCCATGCAGCCGGAACGCCGATATAGCACTCGATGTTCTGCTCTGCCGTGATGGGCGTGCCGCAGGCGATGGAGCCAACCAGCGGCACCTGTGCCATAACCGGCAGCGGCTCAAAGCCCGGCGGAGGAGCCGGAATGTCCAGCCCCAAAAGCCACGCCGACGTGGTATGAAGGGCAGCGGCCAGCTCTTCCAGCTTGGACTGGGGCAGATCGTTGACGCCTTTTTCCAGTTTGGTGATGGAGGACTTGGAGCGGTAGCCCATCCGGTCAGCCAGTTCCTCCTGCGATAAGCCGAGCTCTTCCCGGCGATGCCGTATCCGGCGGGAAAGTTCCGACATCGAAAAACCTCGCTTTCTGCCCTACAAAAAAGAACGCTGTAGGGGAACTTTGCAATCAGTATACCAAAAAAGTTCCTGAAATTCAACTTTTTGCCCCAAAAATCCAAAATAGAGTTGACAAACAATCAACATTGAACTATAATACAACCAAAGATTGTTGAAACAAGGAGATTCGTAAAACAGAAAGGAGAAGATGCCATGATCGACGTTGCACAACTCAGCGGCTACATTGATCGGCGGGGATTCAAACACGGGTATGTCGCCCGGATCTTGGGGATCGCACCCAACACGCTGCGCCTGAAACTGCGGGGGGAGAAGGATTTCAAGGTCAGCGAGGCGGACAAGCTGTCGCATCTGCTGGAGCTGACCCGGGAAGAGCGGGATCACTGCTTTTTTGCGCCGGATGTCTACTGGACGACCCCGCTGCCCCGCCGGACGCCCGCCCCCAAACCTCAAAGCGAAAGGAGCCGCCCATGACGCGGGAACAGGTTGCCCAGACCAAGAACGCCCTCAGACGTTACGGCACCCGGCAATGGGCGCAATGCCCGGTGAACCGCGGATGGTCCCGCGCCATCGAGAAAACGCTGGACTACTACGACCGGCAGGATCCCATCCGCTCCAATCTGCTCCGCCTGCGGTATTTCGAGCACTGCGGCGAAGAGGAGACCATCGAGCGACTGAACATCGGACGCACCACCTACCAGAAAGCCCAGCTGGATCTGCTGAGCACCGTTGCCGTCTATGCGGCAGGCGAGGGCGCAGCGGTCTCCTGAATCCCGGAAACAGAAAAACTCCCTCGGAAAGTCCGAGGGAGCCGGTTGTCAGTGCTTGTTCTGGTCGGGGGTGTCGCAGTGCTGGTGGCAGGATGCACAGTTGCCGCCGCACCCTTCGCCTTTCCAGCCGCCTTTTTTGGAAATCCAGACCACGGCCACGGCAAAAGCCACGACCAGAATCAACAGCGTAATAATTCCGCGGATCGTCAGCATAAAAAAGACCTCTCTTTTGTGCAGGTGCTGCCCACCTGTCTGGCTTTCAGTATACACCCTTTTGCGGCAAAGAGCAACCGTTAACCAGCCAAAACCGCGCACATAAGCGGAAAAAGCGCGCTTTTCGCCCGGCAGAAACAGAAACGCAAAAAAATGAAAATTAGGGCTTGCAATTCTTCCATCGGCGTGGTATAATATCACTGTTCCGATTTGGAGGATTAGCTCAGCTGGTTAGAGCACCTGCATCACACGCAGGGGGTCTGGGGTTCGAGTCCCTAATTCTCCACCATTCAGTTCGTACTCGAACCCGATTCTTTACGAAAAAGGGTTCGGGTACGTTTTTTGTTTATCGGAGGTTT